>JBKPRI010000384.1:0-11930 GCA_046734515.1 Candidatus Methylomirabilota bacterium
CGGGGGGGCGCGCCGCGCGCTATGGGAGTGGGGGGGGGGGGGGGGCGTTTGCGCGCCCCCCCACGCCTCCCCCTGCTCGCGATGCAGGCAAGCCAACTCTTGATGCTCAGTCCGCAGGCAGTCGTGCTGCGGCGCGTGGACGCCGTAACTGCCCGCGAAATCGCCGGAGGGCTCGCGCGCGCGGCCGGGCATACCTCTTGCTCCGGCCACGTCCGTCGCGCGACGCCGCAGTCGCGTGGCTTCCAGGGACAATGGCGCCCCTCGCAGGCGCCATTTCCATTTCCGGGGAGGCCACCATGGAGCAACGGCTCGCGCAGCTCGTCGAACGGTCGGTGGAGCTCGCGGTGTTCGGCGGCGAGACCGGCCGCCGCGAATTCATCCGGCGGGTCGGCACCGCCACCGCCTCGGCGGCGCTGGCCACGGTCTTCCCGATCGGTGCGGCGACAGCGCTCGCGCAGGACAAGCCGGGGCCGGTCGAGAAGAAGGACCTCAAGCTCGGCTTCATCCCCATCACGTGCGCGACGCCGATCATCATGGCCGAGCCGATGGGCTTCTACAAAAAGCACGGGCTCAACGCGCAGGTCGTGAAGGCGTCCGGCTGGGCGATGATCCGCGACCTGTCGATCAACAAGGAGACCGACGCCACGCACATGCTGACGCCGATGCCGCTGGCCATCAGCCTCGGCGTTGGCTCCCAGGCGGTGCCGTACGTCATGCCGGCGGTGGAGAACATCAACGGCCAGGCCATCACGCTGGCCACGAAGCACAAGGGCATCAAGAGCGCCAAGGACATGAAGGGCTTCAAGTTCGCCGTGCCCTTCGACTACTCGATGCACAATTTCCTGCTGCGCTACGTGCTGGCCGAGGACGGGCTCGACCCCGACAAGGACGTGCAGATCCGCGTGGTGCCGCCGCCGGAGATGGTCGCAAATCTGCGTGCCGGCAACCTCGACGGCTACCTCGGGCCCGATCCCTTCAACCAGCGTGCGGTCTTCGAGGAGGTCGGCTTCATCTGGATGCTGTCCAAGGACATCTGGCCGGGGCATCCGTGCTGCGCGTTCGCGACGACGCGCGAGTTCGCCGAGAAGACGCCCAACACGTTTCAGGCGCTGGTGCGGGCCATCGTGGAGGCCACGCAGTACGCGCATAATCAGGCCAATCGCAAGGAGATCGCCAAGGCCATCGCGCCCAAGAATTTCCTGAACCAGCCGGTCGAGGTCGTCGAGCAGGTACTGACCGGCACGTTCCCCGACGGGCTCGGGAACACCCGGACGGTCCCCGACCGGATCGACTTCGATCCCTTCCCGTACCACTCGATGGGCGTGTGGATCCTCACCCAGATGAAGCGCTGGGGCTATCTCAAGGGCGACGTGGACTACAAGAAGATCGCCGCCGAGGTGTACACGGCGGCCGGCACCCGCGAGACGATGACGGCACTCGGCTACAAGGCGCCCGGCGAGAACTCGATCAAGCACACCTTCGCGCTCGGCAAGACCCGGGTCTTCGACCCCGAGCGCGCCGAGGACTATGTGAAGTCGTTTCCGATCCGCAAGGCCTGAGCCGGTGGGACGCGAACGGCTGCGCATCGCGCTCTACACGCTGCTGGTGGGCGTGGTCCTGCTCGGCCTCTGGCAGGGCCTCGTGGGCGGCGCGCCGGCGGGCAAGGGACTGCCGGGGCCGTTGGCGGTCGCGCGGACCGCGAGCGAGATGCTCGCGCATCCCTTTTACGACAACGGCCCCAACGACAAGGGCATCGGCCTGCAGTTACTGGCCAGCCTGGGCCGGCTGCTCACCGGGTACCTGGCCGCCTCGGTGGTGGCCATCGTGGCCGGCGTCGTGCTTGGGCTGTCGCCCTCGCTCTACCGCGCGGTGAATCCGTACATCCAGGTGCTCAAGCCCATTTCCCCGCTGGCGTGGATGCCGCTGTTCCTCTACACGATCAAGGACTCGGCCACCGCCGCGATGCTCGTCATCTTCATGTCGTCGCTGTGGCCGACGCTGGCCAACACCGCGTTCGGCGTGGCCTCCATCAAGCGTGACTATCTCAACGTGGCGGCGCTCCTGCAGCTCTCGTGGCCGCGGCGCCTCGTGCAGGTCGTGCTGCCGGCGGCGGCGCCCGCCATCGTGGCCGGGCTGCGGATCTCCCTCGGCAGCGCGTGGGTGGCGATCGTCGCCGCCGAGATGCTCATCGGCGGCACCGGCATCGGCTACTTCGTGTGGAACGAGTGGAACAACCTCGCGCTCACCAGCGTGATCTTCGCCATCCTGGCCATCGGCGTCATCGGCGTGCTGCTCGACGCCGGGCTCGGCCGGCTCTCACGCCGGCTGGCGTACACCGAGTAGCGCGATGGCCCACCTCGAGATCGACCACGTCACCAAGCACTTCCCGGCGCCCGACGGGCGCGGCGGGGTGTGTGTGTTCCGTGACGTGGCGTTCTCGATCGCCCGCGGCGAGTTCCTCACCATGATCGGGCACTCCGGCTGCGGCAAGAGCACGCTGCTCAACATCATCGCCGGGCTCGAGCGGGCGTCGGGCGGCGGCGTCGTGCTGGAGGGGCGCGAGGTCACGCGCGCCGGCATGGACCGCATGGTGGTGTTCCAGAACTTCTCGCTGATGCCGTGGATGACCGTGGCCGAGAACATCCGGCTGGCGGTGCGCGCCGCCCATCCGAGCTGGTCGCGCGCGCAGGTGGCCGCCGACGTCGCGCGCTGCGTCGCGATGGTCGGGCTCAGCGGCGCCGAGGACAAGCGGCCGGCCGCGCTGTCTGGCGGCATGCGCCAGCGCGTGGGCCTGGCCCGCGCGTTCTCGACGCAGCCGAAGGTGCTGCTGCTCGACGAGCCGTTCGCCCAGATCGACGCGCTCACCCGCGGTGTCATCCAGGACGAGCTGGTCCGCATGTGGGAGGCCAGCCGCAACACCGTCTTCATGGTCACCCACGACGTCGACGAGGCCATCCTGCTCTCGGACCGGATCGCGCTCATGACGCGGGGCCCCGAGGCGCGCCTGGCCGAGGTCATCGACGTCAAGATCCCGCGCCCGCGCACGCGCGCCGCGCTGCTCGACGATCCTGAGTACCTGCGCCTCCGCACGCACGTCTTGCGCTTCCTCGTCGAAGGCGCCCGGCCGGCGCTCGCCGATGACGAGGTCACGCGAAGCACCGGCCGGCAGCCCGTCCTCATACGGGGCAGCGACATCACAGGAGGAAGACCGCTATGACCCGGACCACCGCGCTCGAAGCGATTCGCACCGCCCGCGCCGCCCGCGGCATCACCTACGAAGAGCTGGCGAAGACGATCGGCACCAAGGACGCCACGTACCTCGCCGCGGCGCTGCACGGCCAGCACCGTCTCAACGCCGACGAGGCCAAGAAGCTCGCACAGGCGGTCGGCGTGGACACCGAGACGGCGATGGTGACGACGGCGATGCCGCTGCGCACCGAGTTCCCGCTCACCACCGATCCGTTCAAGTACCGGCTGCTGGAGCTGGTCGGCGTCTACGGCGACGCCCTGCGCGACCGCTGTCAGGAGCTCTTCGGCGACGGGATCCTCTCGGCCATCGACTGCGTCGTGAAGCTCGAGAAGAAGGGCGAGCGCGGCGTCCTTACCATCGACGCCAAGTTCCTCCACTACAAAGAGTTCTAGGCTGGCCCCGCCAGATCAATCAGGAGGGCGGCGTGATCGCTGAGCGCGTCACGCCGCCGTCGGCTGCCGGCGCCGCCCCACACGTAGGCGGCGTCCTTCAGGTGCGCCAGCAGCGCGGCGTTCACGAACGCCTGGTCGATGCGGAAGCCGTTGCGCCCGTTGGGCGAGTACCAGGTGTAGGCGCGCGCGTCAGGCTGGAGGTGGCGAAAGGCGTCCGCCCATCCGCAGCCGGCGAGCGCATCGATCCAACCCTCTTCGCGCTCGCTGAACACGGGGACCTGCTCGTCGAGGCCACGGCGGCCGGAGTTGGTGTCGCCCACGATGATCGCCGGGCCGCGGCGCCAGCCGCGCGCGCACGTCAGCACCGCGTCGAGGAACGGATACTTCAGCCCGCTCACCCGGTTCGGCACGTGGAGCGCGCCCAGCGTGAGTGGCAGCGGCGCGGCCATCGTGGCCAGCAGCCAGCGCGCACGAATCGACGGTGCGGCGCCGAGCCGGACGCGGGTCAGCGGCCAGCGCGAGGCGAGCAGGAGCGCGTTCAGCGAGGGTTGGCGCGGATCGGCGGTGGTGAGCTGGTGCGCCAGGCCCGCCTCGGCCAGCGCGGCGCGCAGCAGCCCGCTGGGCGGTGTGGCCCGGAACTCGGAGAGCGCCACCACGTCGGGGGCCCAGCGCTGGAGCTGGCGGGCGATGGCCGGCACCCGGACCCCGCCCCCGGCGCGGATGTTCCAGGCAACGAGCCTCATGCGGGGCCCTACGTGGGCAGGCGCTCTTCGAGGAGCCGGCGCACGTGACCTTCGAGGTCCTCGGGCAGGCACGGCTTGGTCAGAAACAGGTCGATGCCCGTCTTGAACAGGCCCTCGTCGACCGCGCGGTGGCCGTGCCCCGTGAGCAGGATGATCGGGATCCCTCTCGTGCGAGGGTCGTTCTTCAGCTGGTGGGCCGCGCTGATGCCACTCATCTTCGGCATCGCGAGATCCATCACGATCACGTCGGGACGTGACTTGACGGCGGACTCGATGCCGGCATCCCCATCCGGCGCCGTCCTCACGTCGTATCCGTGGCTGCGGAAGTACAGCGCATACATCTCCCGTGCGTCCCAGGAATCGTCGACGATCAGGAGGCGATCACGGCGCGGCGGACGGGCGGACGCATCGCGAGGGCGGCTGAGGCGTTGCGTCGACTCGCTCATCGTCGGCCAGCGTTACCTATAGCAAGCTGGCGCGAGCACACAAGCCGGGAAAATATTTTCCCAGTCCACGCGCCGATCGCAAACACCGCTCCCCCAGAAACACCAGACTGTTCGCGGCGTTACGAGCGGGTTCGGAGCGCGCGCCGACGCCAGGCGGTGACGAGCATGGCGGTGAGGATCGCGGCGATGGCGACCTGCGCCGCGTCGATCGCGATGTAGACGGGGCTGATGGCCAGCTCACCGCTGCCCCAGGCGGCGAGCGCGCCGAAGCCGAGCGCGGCGATCAGGACCAGAATGCTGCGGAGCACCCGGGACTTCAGTGGATGCAGCGCCAGTCCCACGACCACGCCTGCCAGGACCGGAAATACCTCGTCCATGACCACCCTCCACGCACACTCGCTTCGACCGTTCTACGAAAGATGCGAGGCGCGTGTCAACTCGCCCGGCGCCACACGCGGCTCGCGGGCGAGCGCGTAGTAGATCGCCGCACCGGCGACGCCGAAGGCGAAGGCCAGGGCGAGCAAGACGCTCGGTCCCAGCCACACCCACACGAGCGCGCCCACCAGCGAGGCCCAGCAGACCGCCACGCTGCGGATGCCCCAGTAGAGGCCGACGCCCTGGGCGCGCACGTCCCTGGGCACGAGCGAGGTGATGAGCGCCTTGCGCGCGGGCTCGCCGATCTCGCGCAGGCCGTAGACCACGAAGGCGGCCGCGAGGCCCCAGCCGTCCGGGGCCACCGCGAGCGAGAGCGGGAAGAGCGCGAAGAACACGAAGGTGAGGCCGATGAACGGCTGCAGCCCCACCCTGGCCGTCATGCGCCCGACCGGCAGATAGGTCAGGAGCGCGACGACGTTCTGCAGCGCGAACAGCAGCCCCACGGTGGCGACGTCGACGCCGCGCGTGCCGAGCAGATAGAGCACGACGAACTCGCGCACGAGCCAGTCGCACCAGCGCGTGAAGACCTCGGCCAGCAGCAGCCGGCGCAGTGCGGGCGGGAACTGCGCGACGACCGCGCGCGCGCCCGGACCCGGCGGCGCCGGCTTCTGGTGCGGCATCCAGCGCAGCTGGATGGCCAGCGACGCGAGCCCGAGCAACAGCGAGGCGGCGACCAGCCAGCGCAGGCCGACCACGTGGCCGATCTCGGGGCCGCCGTAGTGCGCCGCCGCGGCGGCGAGCACGAAGCCGGCCAGCGCGGGGCCCACGATCTTCGGCAGCCGCTTCTGGATGGATTGCAGCGCGAACGCCATCCCCTGGCTGGACGTCGTCACGGTGGCGCCGACGGTCGTGAACGTCACCGGGACGGACAGCGGCTCCCAGCCGACGATCAGCAGCGTGGCGACGATCGCGGTCACGGGCCCGCCGGCCACGAGAAAGAGGGCGTAGCCGCCGGTCGTCAGCAGCCCGAAGAGGATCAGCGAGCCGCGATCGCCGAGCCGTGCGGTGAGCTGGCCGCCGCCCACGTAGCACACGGCCTCGAAGAGATTGCGCAGGCAGGCGTACACGCCCACCGCGATCAACGCCGCCACGCTGACGCCGGCGATCGCGTGGCCGGCGCCGAGCTTGGCCTGGAGATAGGCCGGGAAGAAGGGATTCCAGAGCTGCTCGCCCAGGCCGAAAAAGAGTACGGAGACGAGCACGACGCCCACCGCGCGATTGAGCGCGAAGACCGACGTCAGAGACACGTGTGGCCCTGGCCGTCCTTGCCGCGGCCCGTCCTGGCGCGCGCGCGAAACCGTTCCATGCCCTCCAGCATCGCCGGAATGTCCAGCGGCAGGTGCGTCTGCTCGCGGAACTCCTGGTAGCAGCGCATGACGTTGGGCAGCAGGCGCTCGGCCTCGTGCCATGACGCGTAGAGCCCCAGCTTGATGTCGCGCGCGGCCGCCTCGGCCGGCATGCCGGCGTCGAAGCGCGTCTTCGACTCGCGCCGCACGAGCGCGAGGTAGTCGCGCATGAGCGTCAGCTCCTTGCGCGTGCCGATCGGTCCGTGGCCGGGGACGATCGTCTCGGCCTCGAAGGCCAGCACCCGGTCGACGGCGGCGATCCAGTGGCCCACGTGCCCCTGGAAGGCCAGCGGCGTGACGTAGTGGAAGGCCAGATCGCCGGCGAACACCAGGCGCTCGCGCGGCAGGAACACGATGGCGTCGCCGCTGGTGTGGGCCGGCGTGGCGGGGTGCCAGAGGTGGATCTCGCGCTCACCGTCGTGGATCACCAGACGGTCGTCGAACGTCACCGTGGGCAGCACCAGCTCCAGCCGCGCGAACTCGCGCGCGAAGCGCGGCATGAATCGCTGGAGCAGCGGCACGGGCGGGAAGCCCGGGGCCATCTCGGCGCGGCAGGCGGCGCTGCTGATGATCGTCGCCGCCCGGAAGAACGCGTTGCCGCCGGTGTGATCCAGGTGGTGGTGCGTGTTGATGAGCGCGCCGATCTTCTTGCGCGTGGTCTTCTTGATGGCGGCCACCAGCCGGCGCGTCATGGACGGCACCATGAGGGCATCGACCGCCACCGCGCCGTCGGGTCCCACGATGAGCCCGGCGTTCGAGATGCCGGTCTCGCCGGTGGCCTGCACGTAGGCGAACACCCGCGAGGCGACCTCGCGCATGGCGGTCTTCCAGACGGGCGGCATCACACCTCGAGGAAGCGCTGCTGGATGGTCGGGTCCCGGCGGAGCTGCTCGGGCGTGCCCTCGAACTGGATGCGCCCCTGGTCCATCACGTACAGCCGGTGCGACAGGGCCAGCGCCACCTCGAGCGTCTGCTCCACGAGCAGCAGCGCGGTGCCGCGCGCGTTGATGCGCGCGAGGATCTCGGTGAGATCGCGCACGACCATCGGCGCCAGCCCCTCGGTCGGCTCGTCCACCAGCATGACCGACGGGCGCGCCACCAGGCCTCGCGCCACGGCCAGCATCTGCTGCTCCCCGCCCGAGAGGAACCGCCCGCGCTGCTGGATGCGCTCGCGCAGCCGCGGGAAGAACTCGAAGACCTCCTCGAGCGCGCCGTCGCTCTCCGCGCGCCGGGCGCCCAGCAACCCCAGCCGCAGGTTGTCGAGCACGGTCAGGTTGGGCAGGATCCGCCGCTCCTCGGGAATCCAGGCGATCCCCCGCCGCGACACCTCGTGCGGCTGCCGGCGCGTGATGTCCTCGCCCCGCAGGAGCACGCGCCCCCGCGTGGGCGGCGCGATGCCCATGATCGATCGTAGCGTCGTCGTCTTCCCCGCCCCGTTGCGGCCGATGAGCGTCACCACCTCACCGTCCTCGAGGTGGAGCGAGACGCCCTGCAGGATGTGGGCCTCCCCGTAGTACGTGTGCAGCGCCTCGATGCTCAGGAGCGGCATCTAGCGCAGGGCGCCGAGGTAGGTCTGCTGCACGCGGTCGTTGGCGCGGATCTCCTCGGGCGAGCCCTCGGCGAGCACCTGGCCCTGGTGGAGGACCGTGATCCGGTCGGAGATCTTCATCACGACCTTCATCTTGTGCTCCACCAGGATGACGGTACGGCCCACGGCGAGCTCGCGGATGAGGCGCATCGTCTCGTCGGTTTCCTCGGGGCTCATGCCGGCGGTGGGCTCGTCGAGCAGCAGCAGCGAGGGCTCGGAGGCCAGCGCGATGCCGATCTCCAGGTGGCGCTTTTCGCCGTGCGAGAGGTGCGCGGCGAGGCCGTCGCGCTTGCCGGCGAGGCCGACGGTCTCCAGCAGGCGCGCGGCGCGATCGCGCACGTCGGTGAGCGCGTCGGCCCGCGACCAGAAGTTGAACGCGCGCGCGTAACCCTGCACGGCCACGCGCACGTTCTCGTGCACGCTCAGGTGGGGGAACACGTTGGTGATCTGGTAGGACTTGGCCACGCCCAGGCGGGCCACCGCGTGCTGCGGCAGCCCGGTGATCTCGCGGTCGCCGAAGAAGATCCGCCCGGAGCTCGGCGCCATCTCCCCCGAGATCAGGCGGAAGAACGTCGTCTTGCCGGCGCCGTTGGGCCCGATGATCGAGCGCAGCTCGCCGCGGCGGATGGTGACGTCGACGCGGTCGACGGCCATCAAGCTGCCGAACGCGCGGGTCAGACGCTCGGTGCGCAGCAGGGGAGGCTCGGGCATACGCGCAGATAGCACGCCGGCTTTCGAAGTGTCAAGGCGCCGCGGGCGTGTGGTATCACTGAGGCGTGACGACCGTGCCGGCGCCCGACGCCATGCCCACCACGCGGGGCACGAATTTCTTCCTCGCCGATCCCAACCTCGCGTTCGTCTGCGCGCACGTGATGCGGCCCGAGGACTTCGCGCGTGCGCAGCCGCATCTGCTCGCCATGGGCGCGACGGCCGGCGGCGAGCTCGACGAGCTGGCCGCGCTCGCCGACCGGCATCCGCCCACGCTGCGCACGCACGACGAGCGCGGCCGGCGCATCGACGAGATCGTCCGCCATCCGGCCTACGCCGCCATGGAGCGCATCGCCTTCGAGCGCTTCGGCCTGCACGCCATGTCGCACCGCGAGGGCGTGCTGGGCTGGCCCGGCCGCGTGCCGCACGTCGTCAAGTACGCGCTGTCGTACCTCTTCTCGCAGGCGGAATTCGGCCTGCTGTGCCCGGTGTCGGTGACGGACTCCACGTCACGCGTGCTGCGCCGCTTCGCCGACGACGCAGTGAAGGCGCGCTTCCTGCCGCTGCTGACCGCCACGGACTTCGACGCGCTCTGGCAGGGCGCCCAGTGGATGACCGAGAAGACGGGCGGCTCGGACGTCGGCGCCTCCACGACGCGCGCGCGCCGGGACGCCGACGGCACCTGGCGGCTCTGGGGCGACAAGTGGTTCTGCTCGGTGGCCAATGCCGGCGCCGCCCTCGCCCTGGCCCGCCCCGAGGGCGCGCCCGCCGGTACGCGCGGCCTGGCGCTCTTCATCGTCCCCAAGGTCCTGCCCGACGGGACGAAGAACGCGTGGACCCTCAACCGGCTGAAGGACAAGTTCGGCTCGCGCTCGATGGCGACCGGCGAGGTCACGCTGGAGGGCGCCGTCGCGTATCCGGTCGGCGATCTCGCGCGCGGCTTCCACCAGATGATGGAGATGGTGAACGTCTCGCGGCTCTCGAACGCCATGCGCGCGGCCGGCATCATGCGCCGCAGCGTGCTCGAGTCGGTCGTCCACGCGCGCGGCCGCTCGGCCTTCGGCCGGCCGCTGCTGGCGCTGCCGCAGCTCGCGCGCGACGTGCTGGAGATGACGCTCGACGCCGAGGCGGGCTGCTCGGTGATCCTGAACGCCGCCGCACTGCTGGACCGCGCCGACGGCGGCGAGGCCCAGGCCCGCACGCTGGTGAGGCTGCTGATCCCGCTGGCCAAGTACTGGCTGACCGCCCGCGCCCGCATCGTGGCCGCCGAGGCCATGAACGTGCGCGGCGGCAACGGGTACATCGAGGAGTGGGTCAACGCGCGCCTCGTGCGCGACGCGTTCCTCGGCGCCATCTGGGAGGGCTCGACCAACGTCGTCGCCCTCGACGTGCAGCGCGCGATCCTGCGCGAGGGCTGCTTCGAGCCCACCGCGGCCTTCGTGCAGGCGCGGCTGGACGCGGTGACCGAGCCGCGCGCCAAGGTGTGGGTCGATGTCGTCGCCTCCACGATGGCCGAGCTCGGCCGGCGCGTGGCGGCGTGGCCCGGGCTCGACGATGCCGAGCGCGAGCTGGACGCCCGGCCCGTGGCCGACGCGCTCTACCACGCGCTGGCCGGGGCCCTGCTGCTCGCCGAGGGCCAGGCGCTGCTGCGCGAGCGCCAGAGCGCGCGCAAGCTGCTCGCCGGCGCGCTGTACTTGAAGAAGTGGCTGCGGCCGCCTCCGCCGCCGGCCTCCATCCTCGGCGCGCGCGAGTGCGCCCATCTGCCGGCGCTGCTCGACTGGACGCCGGTAACGCTGGACGCGCTGGCGCCGGACGGAGGCTCCTGACATCGGGCCGGAGGCGCCGGCGGGAACTTCGCTGCCGGCCGCCGGTCTAACCGTCCGTGACGTCACCGGCGACGAGGCCGCCCTGCTGGCGCGGCTCAAGGCCGGCGACGCGAAAGCCTTCGAGGTACTCGTGGTCGTCTATCAGCATCGCGTCTTCAGCGTCGCGCTCCGGATGCTCGGCAGCCGCGCCGAGGCGGAGGACATCGCCCAGGAAACGTTCCTGCGCGCCCACCGCGCCATCGGCGACTTCCGGGGCGAGGCGCGCCTGGGCACGTGGCTCTACGGCATCGCCTCGCGCCTGTGCCTGAACCGCATCGCCTCGGCACCGCGCCGCCTCGAGCGCGCCGACGACGCCGCGCTCCTGCGCCTGCCGGCGCCCGCCGCCGACGCCGCCAGCGCGCTCGAGCGCAGCGAGCTGGCCACCGCGCTGCAGCAGGCGATCGCGGAGCTGCCGGAGGAGCGGCGGATCGTCGTGGTGCTGCGCGATCTCGAGGGGCTGTCCTACGAGGACATCGCCGCCGCGCTCGGCCTCGAGCTCGGCACGGTGCGCTCGCGCCTGCACCGCGCGCGGAACGATCTGAAGGCCAAGCTGGAGCGCTTCCTGCCATGACCTGCGCCGACTATCGCGACGCCTTCTCCGCGTATGCCGATGACGCGCTCGGCGTCGAGGCGCGCAGCGCGCTCGAGACGCACCTGGCGGGCTGCGCCGACTGCCGCCGCGAGTGGCAGCGCTTCTTCGCCACCGTCGACCTGCTGCACCTGGTGCAGCGTGAGCGCGCGCCGGCCGGCTTCGTCGACCGGGTCGTCGCCGCCGCGCGCCCGCTCCCCTGGTACCGGCGCCTCGCCCGCGGCGTGCTGGTACCGTGGCCGGTCAAGCTGCCGCTGCACGCGGCGGCGCTTGTGATGGTCGCTGGTCTGGCCGTCCTCGTCTTCCAGCGCTCGTCCGAGCTACAGCTCGCCGCGCAGGCGCCCGAGCCGGCGCACGACCAGGCCCGCGAGATGCTCTCCGCCCCCGAGGGTAAGAAGCAGGACGCCATCGCGGCGCCGCTGGGCGACTCGCGCGACGCCGCCGCCCCGGCCGCCAAGAACGAGGCGGGCCGCCTCGAATCGGCGCCGCCGCGCATCGCGCAGCAGCAGGCCGAGGAGCCCATCGCGGCGCGCCGCCAGCAGACCACCGACCCCGCACGGGAGAACGC
>JBKPRI010000385.1:0-17511 GCA_046734515.1 Candidatus Methylomirabilota bacterium
GCCGTGAAGCGCGTGCCGCCGTGGACGACGCGGTGACCGACGGCGTCGATCGCGCCCGCGACGCTCGCGGCCGCCAGCGCCGCGGCGATCGCCGCCGCGTAGTCAGCGCCCGGCACGTCCTGCGTGCCTCCGGCCAGTGCACGGCCGGCGGCGGCCGGGGCACCGGGCTCGACGGTGAGGAGGCTGAACTTCACGGTCGAGGAGCCGCAGTTGAGCGCGAGGACGTTCATCCGCGCGCGAGCATCCAGACGCCGATCGCGATGAAGCCGATGGCGCCCGCGGTGTTGAGCGCGCGTGGCGCCAGCGACGACCCGAGCCACGTGCCGACGAGTACCGCGAGCGTTGTGGAGGTCACCAGCGCGCCCGCCGCCGCCGCCAGGACGCCCCAGCGGCTGAGCGCGGGGTCACTCGCGAAGAGGACCGTCGCGAGCTGGGTCTTGTCGCCCAGCTCGGCCAGGAGGACGGTGACGAAGACCGCCGCATAGGGTTTCATGGAGCGAAGGATAACGCGTCATGGTCCGTCCACGCCTGCGACCAGCCGAACGAAGTCGGACTCGGTGATGATGCCGACCAGCCGATCCCCCTCCGTCACCGGCAGCGCGCTGATCTTGTGCGTCAGCATGATCTGCGCGGCCTCGGCCGCCGAGCGCTTGGGATCCACGAGGACCACCGCCCGCGTCATGACGTCGCGGACGGTCAGCTTGGCCAGGAGGAAGTTCATCTCCCACACCGACAGGCTCGTGGCCGGCGACGGCAGGTTGAGGCGGATGTCGCGATCCGTGACGATCCCGGCCACGCCCTCGCCCTCGGTCACGATCAGATGACGGATGCGCGCCAGGAGCATGCGCTGCCGTGCCTCCAGCATCAGCGTGTCCGGATGCACGGTGATCGGCTTCTCGCTCATGAGGTCGCGGACTCGCAGGGTTCTCATCGCCGGTCTCCTCCTCTCGTGACTCGCACTGGGCTACCGGCCCCGCACCGTGAGGACGGGGCAGGGTGCCGTGGCCGTCACGCGCGCCGCGACGCTGCCCAGGAAGAATCGCGCGACACCCGTGCGGCCGTGGGTGCCGATGACCACGAGGTCCGCGCGCTGCCGCCTGGCGGCACGGACGATCTGCTCGTGCGCCACGCCCTCCAGCAGCAGCCCGCGAGCGCGCACGCGCGCCGTCCTTGCCGTGGTCAGCAGCCGCAGCAGCTTCCGGTGGGCCCAGGTGCGGCCCGCCTCGCTCATCTGCTGATACACCGACGGCGAGACGTAACCCTCGCCGGCCATCGGGATGACGGGCGCCAGCACGTGCACGATCAGCAGCACAGCCTTGTTGGCCCGCGCCTCCGCGAGCGCGCGCCGGAAGGCCGCCGCGGAGGCGCGGGAGAAATCGGTCGGATGAAGCACGCGACGGATCATCGCGCGCATTCTCCGGGCGCCGCCGCGACGGCCTCCTGGGTCCGCATCAGGAAGACCGGCACCGTCGACCGGCGCAGGACCGCCTCGGCCACCGAGCCGAACAGCAGCCGGCCGACGCCGGTGCGGCCGTGCGTGGCCATGGCGATCATGTCCACGCCGCTCTCGGTCGCGGCGGCCAGGATCTCCTCGGCGGGCCGGCCGCGACGTACGGCCCACGCGGTCGCCACGCCGCGGGCACGCAGCGCCGCGGCGATCGGCGCCAGGTACTCCTCGGCGTCGCGCCGCCGCCCCTCGACGTCCTCCAGCGTAGGCATGTAGACGCCGTCGGCGACTGCCGGCGTGAGCGGCTCCACCACACGCAGCAGCAGCACCGTCATGTCGAGCGGACCCGCGATCTCGAGGACGAAGCGCAGCATCGCTTCGGAGGGGAGGGACCCGTCGAGCGCCACGAGCACGCGCTTGCCGTCAAACATGGCTGAGCTCCCTGGCCGCGGGGCGCGTGCAGAACGGCACGTCGAGCGGCGCACCGCCCGCGCGGATCAAGAGGATGGGCGTGGGCGTCGCGCGGAGCACGCTCTCGGCCACGCTGCCGAGCACGAGACGGCCGAGACCATTGCGGCCGTGGCTCGACATCACGATGAGGTCGGCGCCGCGGTAGCGCGCGGCCTCGACGATCGCTTCGTCCGGCGGCCCGTACCACACCGAGGTCTCGACGCCCTCGAGCCCGCCGGCGAGCACGCGCGCGCGCACGCGGCCCAGGTACTCCTCGGCCTCGCGCACCACCTCCACCTGCGCCTCGGTCGGGTCGGCGATCGTGGTATGCGCTTCGGCTGCGCGCAGCAGGACGAGCCGGGCGCCCTTCTCGCGCGCGAGATCGATCGCGGGCGCGAGCGCCAGCTCGCTGAGCGACGAGCCGTCGAGTGGAACGAGAATCGTCTTGACGTTCATGTCCTTGCCCTCCGGCACCCCGTCGAGTGCGACGTTCGTGCCACGCCGCGCTCCAAGAAAAACAGGGCGTTGCGGGGACGGCGGTCGATCCGCGTGGGGCGGCGCCGCCTCGCTGGGACGCGTCCGTCCCAGCGCCGCGCGTGCGACGTCAGCGGCGGCGCGCGAGCCAGCCGGCCGTGAGCCCGGTCGCGCAGAGCCCGGCGCCGAGCGTGATGGCGAGCGGCTCGAGCTGGGTCAGCATGACGGCCACGGAGATGAGCCCGAGTACCGGGATCAGCGGGACCCCGGCGATCGTGCCGGGCACGGCGAAGGGGCGTGCGAGATCGGGCCGCGTCCGTCGCAGGATGACGACGGTCGCGTTCACGGACAGGAACACGACGTACACGGCAAAATCGGTGACGGCGGCGATGACGGTGAAGTCACCGAGCGCGGCGAACGCCGCAGCGACGACGAGCCCGGCCATCACGGCCCCGCGCGGCGCTCCGCGGCCAGGGTCCACCTGGGCCAGCGCGCTCGGCAAGGCGCCGGCCTTCGCCATGCCGTAGATCACGCGCGAGGCGGCGGTCAATGCCAGCAGCGTCGTGTTGGTCGTGGTGAGGAGCGCGATGGCCGCGACGACCGTGGCGGCCCGGGCGCCCAGCACGTGCGCCATGACGTCGGCGAGCGGGCGTGACGACGCGGCCAGCGCCGGCGCGCCGAGCACGCTCACCGACGCGATCGCGACGGTGACGTAGAGCAGCGCCGACAGGCCGAGCGCCAGCAGGAGCGCGCGCGGCACGGTGCGTGTCGGATCCCTGGTCTCCTCGGCCAGCGTGATGACCTCGTCGAAGCCGATGAACGCAAAGAAGACGAGCGCGGCGGCGCCGAGCACGCCGGCCGCGCCCGGGCCGGTGAGGAGATCCACGTCGCCGAGGTGCGGGACGCCGATCGCGACGACCAGGACCAGACCTCCGACCTGCACGGCGCTCAGCGCGAGCGTCAGGCGAGCCGACTGCTTGATGCCGAGCGTGGCGATGACGGAGACGACGACCAGCAGTGCCAGCGCTGCCGGGCGCGGGTCGACGTCGACGAAGTGCCCGGCATACCGCCCGAACCCCAGCGACACCGTCGCGGCGGCCACGAGCAGGCCCATGACCATCGTCCAGCCCACGACGAAGGCGACCCATTCCGGCCACGCCTGCCGGGTGTACTCGTACTCTCCCGCGGCGCTCGGAAACATCGAGCTCAGCTCGGCGTAGCTCAGGCCGGTCAAGGCGCTGAGCAGCGCCGCGAAGAGAAACGCCATCCAGACCAGCGGCCCCGCGTGCGCCGTGGCGGCGCCCAGCAGGACGTAGATGCCGGCGCCGATGATGATGCCGACGCCGCCCGCCGTGACCTCCACGAGGCCGAGGACACGCCGGAGACCAACGGGCGGCATCGGCGCTCAGCGCAGGGAGGCCAGATAGGCGGCGAGCGCCCGGATGTCGTCGTCGCTGAGCTCGAGCGCCGGCATGTGCGCGCTCGGGCGCTGCTGCGCCGGATCGCGCAGCCAGCGCATCAGGTACTGCTCGGAGTACCGCGCGCCGACGTGCGACAGCTCGGGCCCGATCGGCGTCCCGGCCTTACCGACGATGTGGCAGCCGAGGCAGCCGTTGATGTTGAACGCGCTCTGGCCCCGGACCGCCGGGGCCTCGTTCTGGCCCTGGGCGACGCAGGCGCTCACGAGGAGCGTGAAGGCGGCGATCACCAGACCGGCCACCGCGCGCCGCCTCGCCGGCGGCTGCGTGTCCCCGCGGCACTCGCCGCAGTGCCGGAGGGTCGGCGCAACCCGCAGGCGGGCCAGCGCGATGGGCTTGCCGCACGCCTCGCACGCGCCGAATGCGCCCGCCTCGAGGCGGGCCTGCGCCGCGTCGATCTCCGCGAGGACATCGCGCGCCGGGCCCTCGATGCGCGCAAGCAGACCCCCGATGGTGCCGGTGGAAGGCTCCTCGGCGATCTCACGGCACTCGTGCGCGGCGAGGATCTCGAGGTCATCGTCGGAGACGGCAACGGTGCGCGCGAGCTGCAGCCTCGCCCACGCCAGGCGATCCCTGAACTCGTCCGCCAGTCGGCTCTCGCGGGTCGGCGTCCTGGTTTTCATCGGCGTCGAGACTCCCCGGCAGAGAAGCCGTGCACCCGCAGTGCCACGCGGCTCTGTCACGAAATCAGCGAGATGCGGCGGGCGACCGTGAACGCGGTGGGGTGCCGCCGCCGCAGTGTGGCGCCGGCGCGCCGCCCTAGCCGCGGATCTGGTGCTTGTTGACGAGCCGGTGGAAGGTCTTGCGGTCGATCCCGGCGGCCTTGGCGGCGGCCGAGATGTTGCCGTCGTGACGCTCGAGCAGCCGGCGCAGGTAGGCGCCTTCGAGCACGGCCATCCAGCGGTCCTTGGCGTCCTTCAGGCCGAGCTCCGTCGTGCCCGCGAGCTGCGCGTCCACCTCGGGCTCGCCCGCGGCGGCCAGGCCACCGGCGCGCGGCGTGCCGGTGAGCACGTGCTCGGGAAGATCGCGCCGGGTGATCTGCTCGCTTTCGGCCAGCGCGCACGCCCGCTCGATCACGTTCTGGAGCTCGCGCACATTGCCCGGCCAGCGATACGCGTTCAGGGCGGCGAGGGCCTCGTCGTCGCACGCGCGGACGCGGTCCTGGCCGTAGCGCTTGAGGAACGCGTGGACGAGCAGCCGGACGTCGCCCGCCCGCTCGCGGAGCGGCGGCAGGCGGATCTCGATCACGTTGACGCGGTAGTAGAGCTCCTCGCGGAACTGTCCCCGGGTCACGGCCTCGCGCAGGTCGCGATTGGTCGCCGACACCACGCGCACATCCACGTCGATGAGGGCGGTGCCGCCGACGCGGCGGACCTGCCGCTCCTGCAGCGCGCGCAGCAGCTTGACCTGGAGTCCGGTCGAGAGCTCGGCGATCTCGTCGAGGAACAAGGTACCGCCGGAGGCGACCTCCATCAGGCCGGGCTTGGTCTTCACCGCGCCGGTGAAGGCGCCTTTCTCGTGGCCGAACAGCTCGGACTCGAGCAGGTTCTCGGGCAGCGAGGCGCAGTCGACCGGCACGAAGGGCTGGGAGGCGCGCGGACTGTTCGCGTGCACGGCGCGCGCGACGAGCTCCTTGCCGGTGCCCGACTCGCCCTGCACCAGGATGTTGGCTTCCGAGCGCGCGGCCTTCTTCACCAGCTCGAACACCTGGGCCATGGCCGGGCTGCGCCCGATCACGTTGTCGAGGCCCAGCACCGTCTGGAGCTGCTCGCGCAGATTGCGGTTCTCCTGGCTGAGCCGCCGCTGGCGCAGCGCGCGCTCGACGACCACCGTGAGCTGGTCCACCGAGAAGGTCTTCGGCAGGTAATCGAAGGCGCCTTCCTTGATGGCGGCCACGGCCGATTCGATCGTCGCGAAGGCGGTGATGACCACGACCGGCAGGCCGGGGTCGATCTCGTGGGCGCGCCGCAGGACGGCGAGGCCGTCGACCGTGGGCATCTTGAGATCGGTCAGCACGAGGTCGGGACGCTCGGACTCGAGCAGGGCCAGCGCGCGCTCCGGGTCGGTGGTGCTGAGGCATCGATGGCCGGCCCGGCGCAGGATGCGGACGAGGTTCTCGACCATGTCCGGCTCATCATCGACGACGAGGACGCGCGGCTCGGTGCTCACGCTGGGGCAGTGTACTCCGAGCCGCGCGCCCGCAGCTACGCTTCGAAGCCCAGCCAGCGGTCGAGGGCGTAGCGCCCCGGACCCGTGAGCGTCAGCGCGATCGAGGCGCCGAGCAGCGTGAGCGCGAACTCGTAGCCGGGGAGGAAGAATCCCTTCGTCCACAGCACGCTCGCGATCGCCACCACCATCGTGATGCCCAGGCTCAGCGCCGCGAACCGGGTGAACGCGCCGACGATGAGCAGGATGCCGCCGGCCAGCTCGGCGATGGTCAGCACGAGCGCCCAGAACGCCGGCGGCGTGATGCCGACGGTGCCGAGGAACCCGGCCACGGTCGGCAGCCCCTTCACGAACAGCTTCTGTCCGCCGTGCATGATGAAGACGAGTCCGATCACCCAGCGCAGGGCCAGCAGCCCCAGGCCGGTCAGGGGGACGCTGCGTGCCTTGATCGCGTTCGTCATGGTCCCTTCCTCCCGGCGGGGTCCTGGTGCAAGGCCATTGCCGGACCGCCGGGCGAACGCGAACGCGCACTTACGCCTCGCGTGGCCATGCGCGGCGTGGTGCGTCTGCCCCACCTGGGGCATCCCGGCCCCGGCTTGCTTATGTCCGCGAAGACATATATGACTAGGCTCGAGCGAGCATGACGCGGGGCCCGCGGCTCCGCGAAGGAGGTCCGATGCGGCGTTCGCTCTCGTTCGTCGTCGCCCTGATCCTGTCGTTCGCGGTCGCGGCGGCCTCGGCGCAGGCGCCGTCCGCGAAGACGGTCATCCTGTCCACCACCACCAGCACGCAGGACTCCGGGCTGCTCGACGTGCTGCTGCCGCTGTTCGAGAAGCAGTCGGGCTACACCGTGAAGCCGATCTCGGTCGGCACCGGCCAGGCGCTGGCACTGGCCGCCCGCGGCGAGGCCGACGTCACGCTGGCCCACGCGCCGGCGGTCGAGAAGAAGTACGTCGCCGAGGGCAAGATGCACAACCGGCGGCTCGTCATGTACAACGACTTCCTCGTGATCGGACCCGCGGCCGATCCCGCGAAAATCCGAGGCGACAAGAGCGTGGTGGCCGCGCTCACGAAGATCGCGGAGACAGACTCGCGCTTCGTCTCGCGCGGCGACAAGTCGGGCACGCACGTGCTCGAGCAGACCCTCTGGAAGAGGGCCGGCCTCACGCCGGCCGCGCCCTGGTACATCGAATCCGGCCAGGGCATGGGCGCCACGCTCGGCATCGCCAACGACCGCCAGGCCTACACGCTCACCGACCGCGCGACGATGCTGACGTTCTCCAGGCGCGTGGCGCTCAAGCCGATGGTCGAGGGCGACAGGCTGCTGCTCAACATCTACTCGGTGATGGAGGTCAACCCGGCCAACGGACCCAGGGTGAACACGGCCGGCGGCAAGGCCTTCGCGGACTTCATGCTGGCGCCCCAGACGCAGGCCGTCATCAAGACCTTCGGTGTCGACCGGTACGGCGAGCCGCTGTTCGTGCCGATCGCCGGCAAGACGGACGAGGACTTCTAGGGCGCGTGGACGTCCTCGTCGACGGCGTCCGACAGGCGGTGGCGCTGCTCGTCTCCGCCGACGCCGAGGTGCTGAGCGTCCTCTGGACCTCGCTGAAAGTCTCGGGCACGGCCACGCTCATCGCGCTGCTGCTGGGCATCCCGGCCGGCGCCGCCCTGGCGCTGGCGCGGTTTCCCGGCCGCACGCTGGTGGTGAGCGCGGTCAACACCGGCATGGGCCTGCCGCCGGTCGTCGTCGGGCTCTTCGTCACGATCCTGCTCTGGCGGAGCGGGCCGCTGGGCGCGCTGGAAGTCCTCTACACGCCGACGGCCATCGTCATCGCGCAGGCGGTGATCGCCGCGCCCATCGTCACCGGCATCACGCTGGCCGCGGTGCAGAACGTCCCCGCCGCGTTTCGCATGCAGCTCGTCGGGCTCGGCGCCTCGCGCCCGCAGATGGTGTGGGTGGTGCTGCGTGAGGCGCGGCTGCCGATGCTGGCCGCCATCATGGCGGGCTTCGGCGGCGTGATCTCCGAGATCGGCGCCTCCATGATGGTCGGCGGCAACATCAAGGGCGAGACGCGCACACTCACCACGGCGATGGTGCTGGAGACCGGCAAGGGAAACTTCGACGTGGCCATCGCCCTGTCGATCCTGCTGCTCGTCCTGGTGTTCGCGATCAACTGGGCGCTCACCACCGTGCAGCAGCGGCGGTGAGCGCCCGGGGAGCTCCGCCTCAGGCGAGGTCGACCCAGACCGTCTTCACTTCCGTGTAGTGATCCAGACCGACCGAGCCCATCTCGCGGCCGAATCCCGACTCCTTGAAGCCGCCGAACGGCAGCGCCGCGTCGAACAGGTTGTAGGCGTTCACCCACACCGTGCCGGCGCGGATGGCGCGCGCGGCCTTGAGCGCCTTGGCCACATCCCGAGTCCACACGGCCGCCGCCAGCCCGTACGTGGTCGCGTTGCCCTGGGCCAGCCCGTCGTCGACCGAGCGGAACGGGATCACCGAGAGCACCGGGCCGAAGATCTCCTCGCGGGCGATCGTCATCGTGTTGCTCACGCCGTCGAAGATCGTCGGCTCCACGAAGTAGCCCTTGCCGCTGCCGGCGCGCTTGCCGCCGGCGACCAGCTTGGCCCCCTCGCGCGTGCCCGACTCGATGTACGACATGACGGTGTCCATCTGCGCCTTCGAGACGACCGGGCCCATGCGCGTGCTCTTGTCCATCGGGTCGCCGACCTTGAGCGTCTTGACCCGGTCGGTGAGCTTGGACACGAACTCGTCGTGGATGGGTTCCTCGACGAACAGGCGCGAGCCGGCCGCGCACACCTCGCCCTTGTTGTAGAAGATCCCGGTCATGGCCCCGCGCACGGCGGCTTCCATGTCGGCGTCCGCGAACACGATGTTCGGTGACTTGCCGCCGAGCTCGAGCGACAGCCGCTTGAGCGTGCCGGCCGCCTCCCGCATGATCTGCTTGCCCACCTCGGTCGAGCCCGTGAACGCGATCTTGTCCACGCGCGGATCGCGCACCATCGCCATGCCCACCTTGCCGCCGGGGCCGGTGACGACGTTGACCACGCCCGGCGGCAGCCCGGCCTCCTGGCAGAGCTCGGCGAATTTCAGCGCGGTGAACGGCGTCTGCGAGGCCGGCTTCAGCACCACGGTGTTGCCCGCGGCCAGCGCGGGACCGAGCTTCCACGAGGAGAGCAGGAACGGAAAGTTCCACGGCACGATGGCGCCGATGACCCCGACCGGCTGCCGCAGCGTGAAGGTGAACGCGTTGTCGCGCAGCTGCAGTGTCTCGCCGTGGATCTTGGTGGCCCAACCGGCGTAGTAGCGGAACACGTCGGCCGCGAACGGGATCTCGACCTTGCCGGAGTCGAACAGCGTCTTGCCCGTGCAGAGACTCTCGAGGCGCGCCATCTCGTCCAGGTTCTGCTGGATGAGATCGCCGAGGCGCCAGACGATGCGGCCGCGCTCGTGCGCGCCCATGCGCGGCCACGGGCCCTCGTCGAAGGCCTTGCGCGCGGCGCCGATGGCCAGGTCGATGTCGCGCTCGTCGCCCTTGCCCACCGCGGCCAGCGGCTCCTCGTTGGCCGGGTTGATCGGCTGGTACGTCTCGCTTGCCACGGGTTGCCGCCAGTCGCCGCCGATGAAGATCTCTCCCGCCTTCATGCTGTCTCCTTGCCGCGGCGCCGCGAGCCGCCGCGTGTCTGGAACGTCCGTGCGAACTGCCGCTGCATCGTCGTCTCGAGCGCGGCGCGGAACCGGCGGTAGCGCTCGACGAACTGCCGCCCGGCCGTAGTCAGCCGCATGCCGCCGCGCGGGCCGCCCGCGCCGGCGGGCTCCACGAACTTGAATCCCGCCGCGCGCTCGAGCTCGCGCAGGTAGCCCCACGCGTGGCGATAGGACATCTCGAACTTCCCGGCGGCCTGCCGGAGCGAGCCGTGCTCGTCGATCAGCGCGAGCAGCCGCGCGCGCCCGTCGCCGAACTTCAGCTCGTCCCCGAACGTCACCCACACGCGAAGCTTGGGCTTCATGCCGGGCTCGATCCTACCGGAGGGCCGAACCCTCAGCCACTCGGCGGCCACTCCCGGCATTTGAAACCGGCGACCGGCGCCGGTACGATCGTGCGCGTTCGCTCGGTCACAGGAGGTCCCATGCGTCTGCCGTCCCTCGTGCTCGCGGCGCTGCTCGCGACGTGGATCCCGGCCGCCGCCGCCCAGGAGCTGGTCTTCTCGGTTGCCATCAGCATGAAGGACGCCACCGAGGAGCTCGGCCGGCGCTTCGCGCAGGGCCGTCCCGGCGTGGTGATCCGGTACAACTTCGGCGCCTCCGGCGAGCTGCAGAAGCAGATCGAGGCGGGCGCGCCGGTCGACCTGTTCGTCTCGGCGGCGGCCCGCCAGATGGACGAGCTGGGCAAGAAGGGTCTGATTCTTCCCGCGACGCGGCGGATCTTCGCCCGCAACGTGCTGACCGTCGTGAAGCCGGCGGACTCGAAGATCGACATCGCCCGACCCGCTGACTTGCTCGATCCCAGGGTCACCCGGATCGTCATCGGCAACCCCAGGACCGTCCCGGTCGGTCAGTACGCCGAGGAGAGTCTGCGTGCCCTCGGGCTGTGGGACAAGCTCCAGCCCAGGCTGGTGTTCGCGGAGAACGTCCGTCAGGCCCTCGACTACGTCGCGCGCGGTGAGGTCGACGCCGGCATCGTCTACACGACCGACGCGGCGATCCGTGGACGCGACGTCAAGGAGGCTCTCCGGCCTCCCGAGGACACGTACCGGCCGGTGACGTATCCGGTGGCCGTGGTCAAGGACACGCGGCATCCGGCCCTGGCGAGCGCGTTCATCGACCTGCTGATGAGCCGGGAAGGACAGCAGGTGCTGGCTCGTCTCGGATTCCTGCCACCGCCGAGCGGGACGCGCTGACGCCTCGTGGCGTCGTGCTCGCCGGTACGCGGATTGCTGCCCTCCGCACCGCGGGAGGTCTGCGCCATGGTGACGATCGTGACCCACGTCGAGCTCAAGCCGGGGACCGAGACCGAATGGGACCGCGCGATGCACGAGCGGCTGCGCGCCGCCGAGGGCCGGCCGGGCTGGGTGGCCGGGCAGCTCCTGCGCCCGGTCGACAAGTCGCACGACCGCGTGATCATCGGCACCTGGCAGAGCCGCGAGGCCTGGGAGGCCTGGCATCGCGACGCCGCCTTCCGCGAAACGCGCAAGCAGCTGGACGGCCTCGAGGCGCGCCCCGCCCAGGAGTGGTGGCACGAGGTCGTGGAGGAGCGCGGCCTCGCCGCCTGAGCGCGTGACCGGCGCGTCGCGTAAAATCGCGACGTGGCCGATGAGACCCTGAGCGCGCTGGCGCTGTCCGTCCGGGTGGCGGTGCTCGCCACGCTCGCCAACGCCCTCGTCGGCATCCCGCTCGCCTACGTGCTCGCGCGCCGCCGCTTTCGCGGCCGCGCGCTGCTCGACCTGCTCGTCACGCTGCCGCTCGTGCTGCCGCCGACGGTCACCGGCTATTACCTGATCGTGCTGCTCGGCCGCCGGGGCTGGCTCGGCGCGCCGGTGTACGCCGCCACGGGCTGGTCGATCGCGTTCACCTGGTACGCGGCGGTGGTGGCGGCCACCGTGATGGCGCTGCCGCTGCTCGTGCGCACGGCGCGCGCGGCCATCGAGTCGGTGGACCGCGACCTCGAGAAGGCCGCGTGGACGCTCGGGCGCTCGGAGTGGCGCACCGCGCTCGAGGTGACGCTGCCGCTGGCGCGTAACGGCATCCTCGCCGGCCTCGTGCTCGCTTTCGCGCGGGCGCTCGGCGAGTTCGGCGCCACGCTGATGCTGGCGGGCAACATTCCGGGACGCACCGCGACCGTGCCGCTGGCGATCTACACCGCCGTGCAGACGGGCGACGAGACGACGGCGGTCGCGTTGGTGGCGATCCTCACCGTGCTCTCGTGCGCCGTGCTCGTGGTCGCGGGCCGCCTGGGAGCGCGCGCGGCGTGAGCGCGCGTCTCGAGGTCCGGCTCGTCAAGCGTCTGCCGGGGTTCACGCTCGACGTCGACTGGTCCGCGAGTGGCGGCGTCGCCGCGCTCTTCGGCCCGTCGGGTGCGGGCAAGACGCTGACGCTGGCGTGCATGGCGGGACTGCTGCGCCCCGATGCCGGGCGCATCGTGGTGGACGGCCGGGTGCTGTTCGACGCCGCCGCCGGCGTGGATGTTCCGCCGCAGGCGCGCCGCGTCGGCTATGTCTTCCAGGGCTACGCACTCTTTCCGCATCGCACCGCCGCCGAGAACATCGGCTTCGGCCTGCGCGACCGTCCGCGGGCGGAACGCGAGCGCCGCGTGGCCGAGATCGTCGCCCGCCTCGGGCTCGGCGGCTTCGAGCGCCGGTATCCCTCGGAGCTGTCGGGCGGCCAGCGCCAGCGCGTGGCGCTCGGCCGCGCGCTGGCCATCGATCCCGCGCTGCTGCTGCTGGACGAGCCGCTCTCCGCGCTCGACGCGCCGCTGCGCGCGGCGCTGCGCAACGACCTGCGCGCGGTCCTGAGCGAGTGGGGCACCGCCGCCGTCGTCGTCACCCACGACTTCTCCGAGGCGTACCGGCTGGGCGACCGCATCGTCGTCTACGCCGACGGCCGCGTGGTGCAGGCCGCGCCGCGCGCCGAGCTGCTGTGGCAGCCGGCCTCGGAGGCCGTGGCGCGCATCATGGGCATCCAGAACGTCCTGCACGGCACGGTCATCAAGGCCACGCCCGACCGCATCCAGCTCCGCTGGCGCGGCCAGCTCCTGGAAGCGGTGAACTCCCCGACGCACTCGTACCTGCCGCCGCCGGAGTCGCCGATCGCATTCTTCATCCGCCCCGAGTACGTGCGCCTCATCCGCAAGGACCGCGGCGCCGCGGATCCCGCGCACCACATGAACCTCATGACCGGTACCGTCGTGGCCGACGAGGACTTCGGCACGACGTGGACGCTGCGCATCCGCCTGGATCATCCCGGCCCGCCCGCGCAGGGTGAGCACGACATCGAGGTCGAGGTGCCGCACCTGGTCTACGAGATCCTCGAGATCGATCGCGACCGGCACTGGGAGTTCTCCATCCACCGCGGCTCCATCCACGTCCTGCCGGCGTGACGCCGCTCGTCGCGCTGCGCGACGTCCGCCTGCGCCACGCCGGGGGCTTCACGCTCGACGTGCCGACGCTCGACGTGCGCGCGGCCGAGGTGCTGGCGGTGATCGGCCCCAACGGCAGCGGCAAGTCCACGCTCCTGCGTGTGATCGGTCTGCTGGAGCGCCCGGAGTCGGGCGAGGTCCTCTTCGGTGGTCGCGTGGTGGACGCGCGCGACGGGCTCGCCCAGCGGCGGCGGATGGCCACCGTCTTCCAGGTCCCGCTGCTCGCCGACACCACGGTGGTCGCCAACGTGACCCTCGGCCTCGGCTTCCGCGGCGTGCGTGGGGCCGACGCCGATGCGCGCGCGCTTCGCTGGCTGGAGCGGTTCGGCGTGGCGGCGCTGGCCGCGCGGCCGGCGCGCACGCTCTCGGGTGGCGAGGCGCAGCGCGTGGCGCTGGCGCGCGCGCTCGTCCTGCGGCCGGAAGTGCTGCTGCTCGACGAGCCGTTCTCGAGCCTCGACGCGCCGTCGCGCAGCGCGCTCATCGCCGACCTCGGTGCCGTGCTGCGCCAGGAGCGCGTGGCCACCGTGCTGGTGACCCACGTGCGCGGCGAGGCCCAGGCCCTGGCCGATCGCGTCGCGGTCCTCATCGGCGGCCGCGTCCACCAGGTTGGCGATACCGCCACGGTGTTCCAGGCGCCGGCGTCGGAGGAGGTCGCGCGCTTCGTCGGCGTGGAGACCGTCGTCGGCGGCCGCGTGCTGTCGTGCGAGGGCGGGCTCGCCCACGTGCGCGTCGGCGCCCGCACGCTGGAAGTCGCGGCGGCGGCGGTGCCCGGCACCCGCGTGCGGCTGGCCATCCGGCCGGAGGACGTCACCTTGATGCTGCCGCCGGGGCCCCGGGGCGCCTCCAGCGCGCGCAACGTGCTGGCCGGCGAAGTCGCGCGGATCACCTTTACCGACGCGGGCGTACGGGTGGTCGTCGACTGTGGATTTCCGCTGGTGGCGACGGTGACGCGGCGCTCCCTGGACGACCTGGGGCTGGCCGAGGGCACGCCCATCGCCGCCGTCTTCAAGGCGAGTGCGCCGCACCTGCTGCCGGCCGCCACGGCTCCGCTTGACACCCCCACCGATCCGAGGCTATAAGGAGGCACCCGCAACCAGTGGCACAGGGACGGGGGATGGTATCGAGGCAGGGGTCGCGAAGCCAGCGTTCATAGACGACGCTGGCTTTGTTTGTTTTACGTGCCCGCCATGCGAATGGAGGCCGATGCGATGACCCAGGAGAACCTCATCGAACGACTGATGGCCGAGAACGAGGAATTCCGTCGCCTGCGCTCCGAGCACCAGGGCTACGAGCGAGAGCTGACGAGCCTCAACGGAACTCCGGCGCTCTCGGCTGATCAGCACTGGCGGATGAGCGAGCTGAAGAAGCTGAAGCTGATGGCCAAGGACCGCATGGAGGCCATCATCCGAAGCACCGGCTCCGGCGTCACCGCCTGAGTTCAACGAACCGCAACCGGCGGCGCCGTCGCCCCGCGCGACGGCGCCCGCCACGTCCGCGCGCCGACGACGACGGATTTCACGGTCTCACGCATCTCACGCGCGAGGGCGCTGCCCGGATGGTCGATGTCTCCCCCAAGCCCGAGACCGCACGCGAAGCCGTGGCCCAGGCGGTCGTGCGCATGCGGCCGGCCACGCTGCGTGCGATCGAGCGCGGCAACGCGCCCAAGGGCGACGTCCTCGGGGTCGCGCGCACGGCCGGCATCCTGGCCGCCAAGCGCACGCCGGAGCTCATCCCGCTCTGTCATCCGCTGCGGCTCACCCGCGTGGAGGTCTCGTTCGAGCTCCGACCGCGGCGCGGCGAGCTGACCGTGCAGGCGCGCGTGCGGACGGTGGACAAGACCGGCGTGGAGATGGAGGCGCTGACCGCGGCCGGCGTGGCGGCGCTGACGGTCTACGACATGGTGAAGGCCCTGGAGAAGGGCGTCAGCATCACGAACCTCCAGCTGCTCGAGAAGTCCGGCGGCAAGTCCGGCACGTGGACACGCGCATGAAGACCGCGCTGATCTACTCCGAGGAGTGGAACCGCTTCGACTACGGCCCCGAGCATCCGCTGCGCATGGAACGGCTCGGCCTCACGTGGCGCTTGATGGAGGCCTACGGTCTCACCCGGCTGCCCGGCGCCACGGTGCGCGCGCCGGAGCCGGCCGCCGAGCAGGAGATCGCGGTCTTCCACGATCCGCACTACCTCGGCGTCCTCAAGGCGGCCAACCAGGGCGCGCCCCCGCCGCGGGCGAGTGCGTTCGGCCTGGGCGCCGGTGACAACCCGGTGTTCCGGGGGGTGTGGGAAGCCGCGCGGCTGGTGGCGGCGGGCTCGCTCATGGCGGCCGACCTCGTCGCGAGCGGACAGGCCGAGCGCGTCTTCCACTTCGCCGGGGGGCTGCATCACGCGCTGCCCGATCGGGCCTCCGGCTTCTGCTACGTGAACGATCCCGTGCTGGCCATCCTGCGCCTGCGCGAGCGCGGGCTGCGCGTGGCGTACGTGGACATCGACGCGCACCATGGCGACGGCGTGCAGTACGCGTTCTACGGCGACCCCAACGTGATGACGATCTCCACGCACGAGCGCGGCGAGCGGCTCTTTCCGGGCACCGGCTTCGTGCGCGAGCTCGGCGAGGGCGATGCGGCCGGCTACTCGGTCAACCTGCCGCTGGAGGCGTACACGGACAGCGCGGTGTACCTGCCGGCGTTCGAGGCGGTGGTGCCGCCGCTGCTCGAGCGCTTCAAGCCCGACGTGATCGTCGCGCAGCTCGGCGTCGACGGACATCGCACGGATCCGCTCACCCACCTGGCCTTCGACCTCCAGGGGTTCGTGCGGGCGTTCGCGCGCATCATCCCGCTGGCGCCGAGGATCGTGGCGCTGGGCGGTGGCGGCTACGACGTGCGCAACGTGGCGCGCGGCTGGACGGCGGCGTGGGCGGCGCTGAACGGCGTCGAGCTCGCCGACGAGCTGCCCGCGTCGTACGCCCGCGACATCCAGCACTACGGCTTCACGTCCACCAAGCTGTGGGACGAGCCGGTCGCCGCACTGCCGGAGGACATCCAGCGCGCCGTCCGCGACTACGCCGACCGTCAGGTCGACGCCGTGCAGACGACGATCTTCCCGTTTCACCGGCTCTAATCACGGCCCGTCGGCAGGGACGCGCAGGTCCGGGTCGTCCATCCAGTAGGCAAACCACCAGCGACCGTCGGCATCGCGCCAGCCGGCATAGATCGACGGCAGCTGATGCCAGACCAGCAGCCGGCCGCGCCGTCCGTCAGTGTCGATCACGTCGGCGGCGAGATGCGCGACCACCAGCCGCTGCGCCCACGGGATGAACGTCATAGTGGCGCCGCGCCGGTTCGCGACCAGGGCGGCCAGGTAGTCGCGGACCGCGGACTCCTTGACGAAGACCTTCGGGTCCCACCACGTGACTTCGAGGGCCGCGAGCCGCCGGCCCACGAGCGCGCCCAGTGGTCCGCGATCGCGGCTGTCGACTCCGGGACCGACGCGCCGGGCTTCGTGTGGGAAATCCGGTGGCGGTGGCTGCTGGGTCGCGGCGAACCGGATGCCGTCGCCGGACGCAGCCGTGAGCCCGAGCCAGAGAGCCGTGATGGCAGCGAGCCACCGGATCACGTGAAGGCCAGGGCCGCCCGCGCGGCGAGCGCGTGCGTCGCGCCCTCCAGCAGCCGCACGCACGAGAATGCCTCGATCCCGTACCGATGCCAGCCCGAGCCGGTGCCCTGCGCGGTGGCCGCGTCGAGCAGTTGATCGTCCTCGGCATCGAGGCCCGGCGGGAGGCCGAGCGCGGCGGCCAGGCGCGTGCACTCGTCGCGCAGCCGCACGGCCGAGCCGAGCATGTCGCCGACGAGCTTGTGGGCGCCGCTCGAGAAGATCACCTGAGGGAAATCGACGGGTGCGTAGAAGCCTTCCGCGTCGCTGTGCAGGATGAGATGGTCGAAGGTGCGCGAGCGCCGGGATGGGCGCGTGCCGAAGAAACGTCGGAGCAGCCCGGGCTTCGCGCCGGCCCCGTAGTATTCGAGCAGGACCGGGTCGTTGGCCACATTCTTGTCGCCCGGCGGCGGCAGCGTGCCCCGGAGATCGAGGTGGGCGGCGACGCGCCGCAAATAATGAAGGCCGGAGTACCCGAACATGTCTGCCGACCACCGGAGCTGCCGCGAAAGCTGCCGCGGCTCCCTGTACGTCGGCGCGCCGGCGGCGGCCAGCGCGCGGTTCAGCGCGTCGAAGTCGCCGGCGAGCGCATCGACGCGGTCGGGATGCCGCTCCGCCAGATCCGCGAGCAGCCCGACCCGAAGTGACAATCCCATCTCAGCGCGCCTCCAGCAGGTCGATGTACGCC
>JBKPRI010000386.1:0-20846 GCA_046734515.1 Candidatus Methylomirabilota bacterium
CCCGGGCGACGCCCCGCCGCCCGCCGGCCGCGCCGCCGTCACCGACCGCGAGCGCTACTTCTTGGCGCCCGCCTCTTTGATGTGCTTGCCCACGACGTCCTGATACGCCGCAAACCAGTCGGTGACTTTCTCGAACTTGCCACCCTTGACCTGCCAGATCTGCACGAGCCCGCCCCCCTCATGATCCTGCGGCGTGATCTTGAGCGGCGGCACCAGCCCGCCCAGCGTGAAGTTGGTGATCTTCTCGAAGCCCTTCTTGCAGTCCTCGCCGGTGATCTTGCCGTCCGGCTTGGCCTTGAGCGCATTGCGGATGGCCTCGACGTGCAGCGCGGCCACCAGCACGCCGCGGTTGTAGAACACCGTGGAGGCCATCTCCTTGGGCGCGTCCTTGCCCTGCTTCTTGTACATCTCGCGGATCTCGTTCAGCACGGGGTAGTCCGTGCCCACACCAGCGAACTGCATGGCGTGGTAGCCCTCGGCCGCCGCGAAGCCGCCGCCCGCCTCGATGTTCGCCTCGGCGGAGCCCCACACGAACGAGACGACCTTCCGGAGCGGATAGCCGACCCGCTTCAGCTCCTTGATCGACACGCCCGGCCCGCCACCGAAGAGGTGGGCGATGACGTAGTCGGCACGGAAGCGCTGGGCGATGTCGAGCACCTGGGCGCCCATCTCGACGGCCGGCGGCGGCACCGCGAACGTCTTGAGCTGGAAGCCTTCCTTGGTCGCCAGGTCCTCCAGGACCTCGATCGGCTCGCGGCCGGCCGGGTTGTCGAAGAAGAGATAGGCGATCTTCTTGCCCTTCAAGCTGCCGCCGAGCTGCTTCTTGGCGAAGTCCACCGCGGCCGCGCCCTGCGACCAGTAGGTGGCGGCGATGGGGAAGATGTAGGGATAGCGGACACCGTCGGCGGCGGCGGCGCTGCCGAAGCCCGGCGAGGTCCCGGGGATGCGGTCTTCGGTCAGCTTGGCCGCCAGCGCGTAGATGTGCGGCGTCCCGTAGATCGCCATGGTGACGGCGCCTTCCTTCTTGTGGCGCTCGTACGCTTCCACACCCTGCGGCACCTTGTACTCGTGGTCGATCTCGAGGGCCTTGAGCTTGTGCCCATCGACGCCGCCCTTGGAGTTCACCAGCGAGATGTAGTCGTGGAAGCCGGGGCAGAGGATCGTGCCGACGATCTGCGTCGCGCCCGTCCGGTCGCACTGCACCCCGATGACGATGTCGTTCTTCGATTGTGCCTGCGCGGGCGTCGCCGCCACCAGGCTGCCCAGAGCGACGAGAACGGCCATTGCGAGCGCCAGGTACTGTCTCATGGGTCTCTCCTTCTCGCGTACGTCTCTAGTACGCGAACGGCCACACACGGAAATAGCTGCGGATATTGCGCCACAGCCGATTGAGTCCCTCGGGCTCCAGCACGAGGAACACGATGATCAGCGCCCCGAAGAGCGTCAGGCGGAGCGCGGGGATGAGGTTGTGGACGGTGGCATCCGAGAACAGCACGCCGCTGAACGCCTCCATGGCGTAGCGGATGAGGATCGGCAGCAGGGTGACGAAGGCGGCGCCGAAGATCGTGCCGAGCACCGAGCCGAGGCCGCCGATGATGATCATGGCCAGGTAGTCGATCGACACGCCGATCTGGAATTGCTCGTAGTTGGCGATCCCGAGGAAATACGTGTAGAGCACCCCGGTCACGCCCGCGTAGAAGGACGAGATCGCGAAGGCCAGGAGCTTGTAGCGGAAGATGTTGATGCCGATGATCTCGGCCGCGATGTCCTGGTCGCGGATGGCGATGAAGGCCCGCCCCACGCGGCTGCGCATGAGGTTCAAGGTGCCGACGATGGCGAGCGCCACGAACACCAGCAGGAAGAAGTACATCTGGCGGTGCGTGCTGAGCACCATCGAGCCCAGGCGCGGGCGCGGCACCTCGATCGAGGCCTGCACGCCGCCGCTGATGAACGTCACGTGATTGATCGTCCACTCGATGATGAGCTGGCCGGCCAGCGTGGCGATGGCCAGGTACAGACCCTTGATGCGCAGCGACGGGATGCCGACGACGGCGCCCACCGCCGCCGCCATGAGGCCGCCGGCCAGCAGGTTGACCGGCCAGGGCGCGCCCAGGCGCACGGCGAGGTTGGCCGCCGTGTAGGCGCCCACCGACATGAAGGCGCCGTGGCCGATCGACACCTGGCCCGTGTAGCCGACCAGGATGTTGAGCCCCAGGGCCCCGATGATCGAGATCCAGACGAGATTCGCGATCGACAGGTAGTACTCGTGCACGGTGAGCGGGATCACCAGGAAGAACAGCACGCCCAGCGCCGCCACCGTGTACTTCGCGATCGGCAGCGGATACAGGGCCATGTCCGCCTCGTAGCTCGTCTTCAGCACTCCACACTCGCGATGAATCATGCGCTCAGATCCTTTCGATGATGCGCTTGCCGAAGATGCCGTAGGGGCGAATCATGAGCGCCAGGATCATGAGGACGTAGGGCGCGAAGTCCTTGGTGCCGCCGCCCACGTAGGGATCGATGTAGCCGGCCGCCACGTTCTCCACGATGCCCACGATGAGGCCGCCGATGATGGCGCCGGGGATCGAGTCGAGCCCGCCCAGGATCACCACCGGGAAGACCTTGAAGCCGACCAGCGCCAGGTTCACGTCCACGCCGAGCATGTTTCCCCAGAGAACGCCGCCGAGCGCCGACATGATCCCGGTCATGGCCCAGGCCAGGCCAAAGTAGCGCTCGACGTCGATACCCATGGCCATGGCCACCTGCTGGTTGTCAGCCACGGCCCGCATGGCCACGCCCTTGCGCGACTTGAGGAAGAAGTAGCCGAATCCGCTCAGGAAGATCAGGCTGACCACGCCGCCCAGGAGCTGGATGGGCGGGATGAAGAACGGCCCGAAGACGAACGGCTCGTCGGGTAGCGGCAACGGCAGGTTGCGCGTGCCCTGGAAGATGCCGAAGGGCCCCAGGCCTCGCAGGATCGCCGCCAGCCCGATGGTGGCCATGACCACCGCGATGACGGGGCGGCCGATCAGCTTGCGGAGCATGATGCGCTCGAGGGCAAAGCCGAAGGCCACCATGCCGAGCAGCGAGGCCATGATGGAGGCCCACAGCGGGATACCCAGCACCGTCAGGGCGCCCACCGCCACGAAGCCGGCGATCATCACGAACTCGCCCTGGGCGAAGTTGACGGCGTCGGTGGCCTTGTAGACCAGCACGAAGCCGAGCGCGATCAGCGAGTACATCAGGCCGATCAGGATGCCGTTCGACATCAGGAGCAGGAAGAAGCCGAGGTCGTCAGACATGGGCGGGTACCCCTTCGACGGTCTCGATGCGGACGGTGGACTTGAGCGTGCCCTGGCGCCCGTCCTCGTATGTGATGGCCGTCGCCAGATCGACGCTGTCCTTGCCGGCGTAGAAGGCGTCGATCACCGGCGCGTACTTCTCGGCCACGTACCGGCGGCGCACCTTGCGCGTGCGCGTCATCTCGGCGTCGTCGGCCTCGAGGTCCTTGGTCAGGAGCAGGAAGCGCCGCACCTTCTGCGCCTCCGGCAGCGTCTCGTTGCCCCGCCGGATCTCGTCGCGGATGAGCCCCTGGACCTCGGGCTTCTGCGAGAGATCGGTGTAGGAGGTGTAGGCCACGTTGCGGCGCTCGGCCCAGCTCCCCACCGTGTTGGGATCGATGGCGATCATGGCGGCCACGAAGGGCTTGCCGTCGCCGAAGGCCACCGCCTCGCGGACGTACGGGCTGAACTTCAGCTTGTTCTCGATGAACTGCGGCGCGAAGGCGGTGCCGTCGGCCAGCGCGCCCACGTCCTTGGCGCGATCGATGATGACCAGGTGGCCGCGCGGGTCGACGAAGCCGGCGTCGCCGGTGTGGAACCAGCCGTCGGGCTCGACCACCTCGCGCGTGGCCGCGTCGTTCTTGTAGTAGCCCTTGAAGACGCCCGCGCTGCGGACCAGCACCTCGCCCTTGTCGCCGATCTTCACCTCGATACCGGGGCACGGCCGGCCGGCCGTGGTCGGGTTGGCCTCGGTGTCGGGCTGCAGCGAGGCAAGCCCGGTCAGCTCGGTGGAGCCGTAGACCTGCTTGAGATTCACGCCGATGGAGCGGAAAAAGCGGAAGGTGTCGGGCCCGAGGGGCGCGCCGCCCGTGTAGGCCCAGCGGGCGCGGCGCAGACCGAGCTGATCGCGCACCGGACCGTAGACGAAGAACTCGCCCAGCGCGAGCTGCAGCCGCAGACCGGCCGGGACCGGCTTGCCCTCGGAGCGGAGGATCTCCGCGCGCTCGGCGACGGCGCGGAAGCGCTCGAACACCCGGCGCTTGAGACCGCCGGCGTCGGCCGCGCGCACCTGGACGCCGGTCAGCATGTTCTCCCAGATGCGCGGCGGCGCCAGCACCGTGGAGGGGCCGAGCTCGCGCAGGTCCCGCTGCACCGTCTCCGGGCTCTCCGGGCAGTTCACGGTGAAGCCCACCATGAGGTTCATCACCATCGTGTAGAGCGAGTCGCCGACCCACGCCATCGGCAGATAGGCCAGCCAGTCGTCGTCGAGCCGGATGTCCTCGGCCTTCATGAGCGTGGCGCCCGTCTCCACGAGGTTCGTGTGCGTCAGCATCGCGCCCTTGGGCACGCCGGTGGTCCCCGACGTGTAGGCGATGAGGGCCACGTCCTCCATCCGCCCCTTGTCGATCTCGGCCTGGAAGTAGCCGGGATGCTCGGCGCCGAACCGGCGGCCGAGCTCCTCCAGCTCCTCGAGCGACCGCAGGTTGGCGGTCTTGTACTGCAGCATGCCGCGCGAGTCCTCGTAGATGAGCAGGCTCAGCGCGGGCAGCTGGTCCTTGAGGCCGAGGATCTTGTCCACCTGCTCCTGGTCCTCGGCCACGATCACCGACACCTCGGCGTGGTTCAGGACGAACGCGAGCTCCTTGGCGATCGAGTCCTGGTAGACCGGCACCGACACGCCGCCCAGGCACATGGCGGCGATCTGCGCCCAGTACAGGCGCGGGCGGTTGTCGCCGATGACCGCGAGCTTCACCCCGCGCGGCACGCCGAGCGCGGCCAGCCCCAGCGCGATGTCGCGCACGTGGTCGTGGTACTGGCGCCACGTGTAGGTCTGCCAGATCCCACGGTCCTTCTCGCGGATGGCCGGGCGGTTGCCGTGCTGCTGCGCATTGCGCACGAGGTAGCGCGGTAGGGTCATTGTCGTCTCAGCCATGACGTCGCTCCGTGCCGGCGGGCTTGGCCTCGCCGAGGTACGCCTTGATGACCTGGGGATTGGCGCGGACCTCGTCGGGCGAGCCCTCGGCGATCTTCTGACCCATGTCGAGCACCGCGACCCGGTCCGAGATGTCCATCACCACGCCCATGTCGTGCTCGATGAGGATGATCGTGGTGCCCCACTCCTCGTTGACGTCGAGGATGAAGCGCGCCATGTCCTCCTTCTCCTCGTGATTGCAGCCGCCCATCGGCTCGTCGAGCAGCAGGACCTTGGGATCGAGGGCCAGGGCCCGGCCGAGCTCGACGCGCTTCTGCAGGCCGTAGGCCAGCGAGCCGCACGGCCGCCGGCGCAGGTCCTGGATGCGCAGGAAGTCGATGATGTCCTCGACCCGCTTGCGGTGGGCGACCTCTTCCTTCTGCGCCAGTCCCCAGTAGACGAAGGCGCTGAGCACGCCGGTCTTCATGTGCACGTGGCGGCCCAGCATCAGGTTGTCGAGCACCGTCATCCCGCGGAAGAGCGCGATGTTCTGGAAGGTGCGCGCCACGCCGAGCTCGGCGATGCGCGAGGGCGCGGCGTGGGTGACGTCGGTGCCTTCCACCAGGATGCTGCCGCGATCGGGATGGTAGAAGCCGCTGATCATGTTCAGCAGCGACGTCTTGCCGGCGCCGTTGGGGCCGATCACGGACATGAGCGCGCCCTGGGCCACGTCCAGGCTGACCTTGGACACGGCCTGCACGCCGCCGAACGCCTTCGAGACATCACGAATCTCGAGAAGAGCGCTCACAAAGCCTCCCCCTCAGCCGTCACGATAGCCAGCGCTTGCGCCGGCGATAATGCTTCACGTCCCGATAGCTCTTGCGCTGACCGACGCCGGAGAGTCCCAAGTAGAACTCCTTGATGTCCTCGTTCTCGAGCACCGTCTTCGCGTCACCATCGAGCACGATCCGGCCGGTCTCCATCACGTACCCGTGCTGCGCGTAGCGCAGGGCCACGGTGGCGTTCTGCTCGGCGAGCAGAACCGCCACTTTCTCCTCACGGTTGAGCCGGCTGACGATCTCGAAGATCTCGGCCACCAGCAGCGGGGCCAGGCCCATCGAGGGCTCGTCGAGCAGCATCAGCCGGGGGTGCGCCATGAGGGCCCGCCCGATGGCCAGCATCTGCTGCTCGCCGCCGGAAATATAGCCTGCCCGCACGCCTCGGCGCTGTGTCAATCGCGGGAAGTAGGTGTAGACCCGGTCGAGGTCCCGCCGGGCCTCGGCCGAGTCCCGCCGGGTATAGGCCCCGGCCAGGAGGTTCTCCTCGACGGTCAGGTGGTCGAAGACGTGGCGGCCTTCCATCACCTGGACCACGCCGCGGCGGACCACGGCATCCGGGGCCAGGCGGTGGATGGGCTCTCCCGTCAGCTCGATCGAGCCCTTGGTGACGTCTCCGCGCTCGGTTCGCAGGAGCCCGGAGATGGCCTTGAGCGTGGTCGACTTGCCGGCGCCGTTGGCCCCGAGGAGGGCGACGATGCCCCCCTCGGGGACGCGCAGCGAGACACCTTTCAACACGAGGATCACGTGCTCGTAGATCACCTCGATGTTGTTGACCGCCAGCACCGACTTATTTTTCCTTCGCGCAGTCGCGCTGGGTGTAGCTGAGCTTCTGCCCCTCGACCACGGCCGCCTGCTCCAGGAGCGGCCGGACCACCTCGCGCATGGGCTGGATCCAGTCGGAGACGACGTTCCACTTCTTGCCGTCCCACTGCTGGATCAGCACCGGCCCGCTGCCCTCGTGGTCCTCGCAGGTGACCTTCACCGGATGCGTGAAACCCTTGAAGCCGAGCTCCTCCAGCCGCTTGTCGGTGATGGTGAGGTGCTCGTAGCCCCACCGCATCTGCTCGCCGGTCATCGGCTTCTTGCCGAACTGGCCTTGCGCGGTGCGGATGGCCTCCACCAGGAACATGGCGTTCACGACGCCGCGGTTGTAGAGCGGCTCGCCCATCTTGTCCTTGGACTCCTGGCTCTGGCCCTTGTCGGTGACGTGCTTGACGATGTCCTGGAACGCCTTGAAGCCGACGCCGGGCGAGTGGAAGGTCGCGCCCTTGTAGCCCTTGGCGCCTTCGCCGGCGGGGATGACGTCGGCGTCGCTGGCCGACCACCAGTTGCCGATGAAGTGGTCCATCTTGAAGCCGATGGCCGCCGCTTCCTTCACCGCCACCTGGTTCATCACGCCCCAGCCCGACATGAAGATCCAGTCGGGGTTCAGCCGGCGCACCTGCAGCCACGTCGACTTCTGCTCCTGGCCGGGGTGATCGACGGCCAGCAGCGTCAGCTCGAACTGGTATTTCTTGCTGAGCGCTTCCAGCGTCGGGTTGGCTTCCTTGCCGTACGGGCTGTTGTGATAGATGTGCGCGATCTTCTTCCCCTTCAGCTTCTCCAGGCTGCCTTCCTGCTGGCCGATGTAGCGGATGACGGCCGAGGCCTGGGACCAGTACGTCGTCGGGAAGGTGAAGATCCACGGGAACCAGCGGCCGTCCGAGGCCGCCGTCATGCCATAGCCCATGGAGTGCACGGGAATCTTGTCCACCGGCGCCTTGGGGATCAGCGCGTACGTGATGCCGGTGCTGAGCGGGTTGAACGAGACGGCGCCGGTGGGGCCCTTGCCCTTCACCTTCTCGTAGCACTCCACCGCCTGCTTGGTGTCGTACTGCGTCTCGCACTCTTCCCACGTGAGCTTCACGCCGTTCACGCCGCCATCGCGCGCATTGATCATCGCCATGTAATCGTGGAATCCGTTGGCGAACGGCGCGCCGCTCGGCGCGTACGGGCCGGTGCGATAGACCAGCATGGGGACGAACATCTCGTTCTGGGCGGCCGCCGGCAGCGCGGCGGCGCCGACGGCGGCGACCACGGCCAGCAACCCGACGATCATCGTATGTGTCCGCATAGACGTCCTCCTGTCCGTTAGTGCGGGAATGGCCACAGCCGCAGCTTCTCCTTGCCGACCTGCCACAGCCGAGCGAGCCCGTTCGGCTCGACGACGAGAAAGAAGATGATGAGCCCTCCGAAGACCATGACCTCGATCTGTTTCTGGAGCGCCACCGGCATCGTCCAGCCGGCGAGCTGCGGGATGTTCGTGAGAAAGATCGGCACCAGCACGATGAAGCTGGCGCCGAGGAAGGAGCCGAGCACGCTGCCCAGGCCGCCGATGATGATCATGAAGAGGATCAGGAACGAGAGGTTGATGTCGAAGGCCAGCGTCTCCGCGCTGCCGAGGTACAGGAAGACGTACTCGGCGCCGGCCACGCCGCAGTAGAACGAGGAGACGGCGAAGGCCAGGAGCTTGGTGCGCAGCGGCCGCACCCCGATGATCTCCGCGGCGATGTCGCGGTCGCGCATGGCCATCCAGGAGCGTCCGACGCGGCCGCGGACCAGGTTCTTGGCCACCAGCGCCAGCACGGCGAGGACGGCCACGCCGACGACGTAGCGGGTGGCCGAGGTCGCCGCCGGCCCCGTCACCGTCAATCCCAGCAGCGTCCGCGGAGGCGCAGTGATCGTGCCCGAGGGCGCGTCGTTGGCGAACCAGGACACCTTGTTGAAGAGCCAGATGAGGAAGAACTGGGCGGCCAGCGTCGCGACCGCCAGGTAGAAGCCCTTGATGCGCAGGCTCGGCACGCCGAAGAGCAGTCCGACGGCGGCGGCCACCAGCCCCGACAGCGCGAAGACGACGATCAGGCTCAGTCCCGGCCAGACGCTGGTGATCTTGAAGGCCGCGTAGGCGCCGACCGCCATGAAGCCGCCGGTGCCGAGCGAGAGCTGGCCGGCGTAGCCGGTCAAGAGGTTCAGCCCCAGCGCGGCGAGCGCATACACGACGAGCGGAATCAGCACCGCCTGCAGCCAGTACTCGTTGGCCAGCAACGGCGGCACCAGGAAGACCGCCAGGATGGCGAGCGTGGCGAGGATGCGGTCCTGCAGGATCGGAAAGATCGCCTGATCGCCGGCGTAAGAGGTCTTGAACTGCCCGGCCTCGCGGTAGATCACGTCAGACCCGCTCGATGATCTTCTCGCCGAACAGGCCTTGCGGCCGGATCAGCAGGAAGGCCAGCGCGAGGACGTAGGCGAACCAGTTCTCGATGGCGCCGCCGACCAGCGGCCCCCAGTAGACCTCGGCGATCTTCTCGCCGACGCCGATGATGAGACCGCCGGCAATGGCGCCCGGCACGGACTCGAACCCGCCCAGGATGAGCACGGGCAGCGCCTTGAGCGCGATCAGCGAGAGGCTGAACTGCACCCCGCTCTTGGCGCCCCACATGATGCCGGCCACGATCGCCACCAGCCCCGCCACCGACCACACCACCACCCAGATCGTCCTGAGCGGAATGCCGATCGAGAGCGCGGCCTCGTGATCGTCCGCCACGGCGCGCAGCGCCCGCCCGACGCGCGTCTTCTGGAAGAACAGCGCGAGCACGGTGACCAGCACCGCCGCCGTGATCGCGGCGGTGAGCTCGAGCCGGTTGACGAGCACGTTGCCGAGCTTGAACGAGGTGTCGGGGATGCCGACGTCCAGCCGCTTGACGTTGGAGCCCCACAGCATCTCGCCGAAGCCTTCCAGGAAGAAGTTGAGGCCGATGGTGGCCATGAACAGGATGATGTGGGCCTGGTTCACCAGCGGCCGCAGCACGACGCGCTCGATGGCGAAGGCGAGCGCGGTCATCACCGCCACGGTCAGCAGCAGGGCGAGGGCGACCGGCGCGCCGCGCTCGATGAGGCCCACCAGCGTGAGCGCGGCGAAGAGCACCATCACGCCCTGGGCGAAGTTGAACACGCCGGAGGCCTTGAAGATCAGCACGAAGCCGAGCGCCACCAGCGAGTACATCAGCCCGGCCGCCACGCCGCCGATCAGGACCTCGGCGAAGAAGCTGGGATTGGTCGCGATGTCGGCGAACGGCGCGACCAGCCCGCGCAGCACCTCACTCATGCGCCACCCCGAGGTAGGCGTCGAGCACCGCCTGGTCCTTGCGCACCTGGTCGGGCGTGCCGTCGGCGATCTTGCGCCCGTAGTCCAGCACCGCGACGCGGTCGGAGATGTCCATGACCACGCCCATGTCGTGCTCGATGAGCGCCATCGTCGTGCCGAACTCGCCGTTGACGTCGAGGACGAAGCGGCACATGTCCTCCTTCTCCTCGACGTTCATGCCGGCCATGGGCTCGTCGAGCAGGAGCAGCTGCGGCTCGGCGGCCAGCGCCCGCGCCAGCTCCACGCGCTTCTGCAGGCCGTAGGGCAGCGTGCCGGCCGGCGTCTTGCGAATGGCCTGGATCTCCAGGAAGTCGATGATGCGCTCGACGGCGGCGCGGTGAGCCAGCTCCTGCGTGCGGGCGGGCCCCCACCAGATCGCGTCGGTGAGGATGTTGCCGCGCATCTTCAGCAGCCGCCCCGTCATGATGTTGTCGAGCACGCTCATGCCCTTGAAGAGCGCGACGTTCTGGAACGTGCGCGCGATGCCGAGCGCGGCCACGTCGGGCGGCCGCAGGTGCGTGCGGTCGGCGCCGGCGAAGCGGATGCGGCCCTCGGAGGGCTGGTAGAAGCCGCTGATCACGTTGAGCAGCGTGGTCTTGCCGGCGCCGTTGGGGCCGATGATGGCCAGGATCTCGCCGCGCTGGATCTCGAGGCTCACCTGGTGGAGCGCCGTCAGCGCGCCGAAGCGCACGCTGACCGACTCCACCTCGAGCAGCGGGCCGCGATCGGTCACGCGCTCTCCCGGATCCGCACGTCGGCCCGGATGGTCCCGGTCCGGCCGTCCTCGTAGGTGACCTGCGCCTGCACGGCCACACGGTCGGCATCGCCGTAGAGGGCCTCGATGAGCGCGGCGTACTTCTGGGCGATGAAGCCGCGGCGCACCTTGCGCGTGCGGGTGATCTCCTCGTCGTCGGGATCGAGCTCCTTGTGCAGGATGAGGAACTTGCGGATGCGGGCCCCCTTGAGCAGCTCGTCCTCGAGCAGCGAGGCATTGACCCGGGCCACTTCCTGGGCGATCAGGTCGGAGACCTCCGGGCGCTGGCTCAGGTCGGTATAGCTCGTATAGGCAATGCCCCGGCGCTCCGCCCAGTTCCCCACCGCGGCCAGGTCGATGTTGATCAAGGCCGTCACGAACGGGCGGTCCTGGCCGATGCACACGGCTTCCTTCACGTAGGGCGAGAACTTGAGCTTGTTCTCGACGTACTTGGGCGCGAAGATCGTGCCGCTCGCCAGCCGGCTGACGTCCTTGGCCCGATCGATGATCTTCAGGTGCCCGGCCGCATCGAGGAAGCCCGCGTCGCCCGAGCGCACCCAGCCGTCCTGCAGCGTCTGGCGCGTGGCCTCGTCGTTCTTGAAATAGCCCACGAACACGCCGGGGCTGCGGTAGAGCACCTCGCCCTGCTCGGAGATGCGCACCTCGACGTCCGGCAGCGGCGTGCCCACGGTGTCCAGCCGCACGTCGCCGTCCTTCTGGATGGCCACCAGCGCGCTGGACTCCGTCATGCCGTAGAGCTGCTTGACGTTGATCCCGAGCGAGCGGAAGAAGACGAAGATCTCCGGGCCGATGGCCTCACCGGCCGTGTAGGCGACGCGGATGCGGCGCATGCCGAGGTTGTCGCGCAGCGGGCCGTACACGAGCGCGTGGCCGAGCGGATAGAGCAGCCGCTGCCACAGCGCCGGCGTCCGGCCCTGCAGCCGCGCGCGCTCCATCGTCTGCGCCAGGTCGAGGAAGAAGCGCACCAGCGCGCGCTTGGGCCGGGCGGCGTCCTCGATGCGGATCAGCACGTTGGTCAGCAGGTTTTCCCAGATGCGCGGGGGCGCGAAGAAGTACGTCGGCCCGATCTCCTTGAGGTTCTGGAGCACGGTAGCGGCGCTCTCCGGGCAGTTCACGGTGAAGCCGGCCAGGATCGACTGCGCGTACGAGAAGATGTGATCGCCCACCCACGCCATCGGCAGGTAGGCGAGCACCTCCTCGTCGTCCCGCAGCCCCTCGCGGGTGATGGCGTTGCGCCCCATCACGATCATGTTGCGATGGGTGAGCATCGTGCCCTTGGGGCTGCCGGTGGTGCCGGAGGTGTAGCAGATGATCGCCACGTCGTCGGCGGCGCCGCGCGCGAGCTCGGCGTCGAAGTAGTCGGGCTGGCTGATGGCGAGCTTGTCGCCGCGCTCCTCCAGCTCGGCGAGCGAGATCAGGCCGGGCTCGGAATAGGCGCGCAGCCCGCGCGCATCGTCGTAGACGATGAACTCCAGCCGCGGGCACTGCGCGCGGATGTGCAGCAGCTTGTCAACCTGCTCCTGATCCTCCACCACCGCGAACCGCGCCTCGGCGTGGTCGACGATGTAGGCCAGCTCCTTCTCGATCGCGTCCTGATAGAGCGGCACCGGCACGCCGCCGAGGGCCTGGGTCGCGGCCACCGCCCAGTAGAGCTCGGGGCGGTTGTCGCCGATGATCGCGGTCTTATCACCGCGGGCAAAGCCGAGCGAGGCCAGCCCCAGCGCGATGCGGCGCGCGCGCGTGAAGTAATCGCGCCACGTGGAGGACTGCCAGATGCCGAGGTCCTTCTCCCGGATGGCGACGCGGCTCGGCCAGCGCTCGGCGTTGGCGCGAATGAGCTTCGGGAAGGTGTCCGGCACTCGTCGTCGAGCCTCCACACGTTCGTTGTCTGGCTGCTGCTTCGAGAACTCCCTACGCTGGGGGGCGAGCGAGTGGCGCGAATTCTACGCACGCGGTTTGGTCATGTCAAGCAAACGGCCGCTATGACGAGGACTTACGACGCAGCGCTTCGACGCGCCGCTTCGACGCAGTGCGCCAGATGTCAGGCCCACCCGGCTGCAGGATGGGGCGGCCGTGCCCCGGCCCAGGGTCGATGGGGCGAGGGCGCACCACCGGCCTACGGGTCCAGCCCGTGGAAGTGCGCGGATTGCCACACCTCGACCCTGGCACCCCCCGTGAACAGCAGGAGGGCTCGCCCATGTTCATGCTGACCACGACGGAGGTGACGCTTCTCACGGTGGGGTGGCTCAGTCTGACCGGCGCGCTACTGCTCGGGGTGTTCCGCTTCCTGCCACGCAGCCGGCGTCCGGTCCCGGCCGTCGTCACGTGTCCCCTGCTCAACCGTCGGGTGCTTGCGGAGCTGTTGCGTGACGAGTGGACCCGGAGCTTCCGCGAGGTCGTGCGCTGCGACACGCTCGGCCGCTGCGCGCCGGTCACCTGCAATCAGCGCTGCCTGGCCGCCTCGCCGGTGCGTTCGCTGGCGGCCGTCTAGCCGAGCCGGCGCTCGAGCAGCGGGACGACGAAGTACAGCACGAAGGCGCCGGCCGCCAGGTAGAGCATCCAGTGGACCTGGCGGCCTCGGCCGTTGAGCACCTTGATGACGACGTACGTCACGAAGCCCGCGCCGATGCCGTTCGTGATGGACCACGTGAACGGCATCACCAGCATGGTCACGAAGGCGGGAATGGCGTCCTCGTAGTCGTCCCAGGCGATGTCGCGCGCCACCGTCATCATGTAGAAGCCGACGACGATCAGCGCGGGCGCCGTGGCCTGCGCCGGGATCACGCCGGCCAGCGGTGAGAACCACATGGCGACGAGGAAGAGCAGGCCGGCGACCACGGCCACGAGGCCGGTGCGGCCCCCTTCCGCGACGCCGGCGGCGCTCTCGATGTAGGTCGTGTTGCTGCTGCAGTTGGCCACGCCGCCGAGCACCGCGCCCAGCGAGTCCACGAGCAGCACGCGATTGGCACCGGGCAGCCGGCCCTCGCGGTCGAGGAAGCCGCCCTTGCCGCCGACGCCGATGATGGTGCCCATCGTGTCGAAGAAGTCGCTCAGCATGATCGAGAACGTCACCAGCGTGGCCGTGAGCAGGCCGAGCCGGCCGATCACCCCCAGGTCGAGCCGGCCGAACGTGGAGAAGTCCGGCAGCTGCACGACGGCCGCGGGGATCTGCGCGGCGCCCGGCGTCGCGAAGCCCTTCCAGCCGGCCACCAGCCCGTTGAGCGCGATGGCGATCACGGTCGTCACCACGATGCCCAGCAACAGCGCGCCGCGCACGCGCCGGGCCATCAGCCACGCGGTGAGCAGGAAGCCCAGCAGGAACACCACGCTCGGCAGCCCGCCGAGCGGGCCCAGCCCGACCGGCAGCGGGCCGGCGGCGGGCTTGACCACGAAACCGGCGGTGAAGAAGCCGATGAAGGCGATGAAGAGGCCGATGCCGACGCTGATCGCCCGCTTGAGCCCGATCGGCACCGCTTCCAGCATGGCCTCGCGGAAGCGCGTGAGGACGAGCAGCGTGATGACGGCGCCCTCGAGGACCACGATCGTCATGGCCTGCGGCCACGTGAGCCCGCGCCCGGCCACGAGCTCGAAGGCGACGACGGCGTTGAGGCCCATGCCGGGCGCCAGCGCGAAGGGATAGTTCGCGATCAGCCCCATGGCGATGGACAGGACGCCGGCGGTGAGACACGTCACGGTGAGCGTCGGCGCGAACGGCAGGCCCTTGCCGTCGAGTCCCGGCACCCCGACATAGCCGAGGATGATCGGGTTCACGAAGATGATGTAGGCCATGACCATGAACGTGGCCAGGCCCGCGCGGACCTCGGTGCCGACGTCGGTGCCGCGCGCGCGAAGCTGGAACCAGCCGTCGAGTCCGCCCATGAGCCGGGCCGCATTCTACCGCGGGCGGCCCGGCTCGGGGCGGGGCTCGGCGCCTCGGGTCGGCGTCAGCGCTTTTCGGCCGTCGTCGGGTCGATGGTGCCCAGGATCTCGCTGATCCGGTTGGCCGGGAAGCCACCCTCGGCCGCGTGCTTGCGCACCATCTCCTCGTTGGGCGCCACGTAGACGCAGTAGACCTTGTCCCCCGTGACGTAGCTGTGTACCCACTGGATCTGGGGCCCCAGGCGCTGCAGCACACCGCAGGACTTCTGGGCGACACCCTGCAGCTCCTGCGGGCTGAGCTTGCCGGCGCCGGGGATCTCGCGCTCGATCAGGTACTTGGGCATGGGGTCTCCTTTCAGGCCTCTTTCGCGCGCTCGCGCAGTACGAACTTCTGGATCTTACCCGTCGATGTCTTCGGAAGCGCGCCGAAGACGACGTGGCGCGGCACCTTGTAGTGCGCCATCTGCCCGCGCAGGAACGCGATGATCTCGTCGGCGCTCGCCGTGGCCCCGGGCTTGAGCGTGACGAACGCGCACGGCGTCTCGCCCCAGGTGGCGTCGAGCCGCGCGACGACGGCGGCTTCCATCACCGCCGGGTGGCGATAGAGGTGCTCCTCCACCTCCAGCGAGGAGATGTTCTCGCCGCCCGAGATGATGATGTCCTTGGAGCGGTCCTTGATCTCCACGTAGCCGTCGGGATGCCACACCGCGAGGTCACCCGTGTGAAACCAGCCGCCGCGAAGGGCGGCGGCGGTGGCGCCGGGATTCTTGAGATAGCCCTTCATCACGGTGTTGCCGCGGAGCATGATCTCCCCCATCGTGCGGCCGTCGCGCGGGACGGGCTGCAGGGTCTCGGGGTCGGCCACCATCATGTCCTCGAGCGTGGCGTACGTCACGCCCTGGCGCGCCATCTGGGCGGCGCGCGACGCCAGATCGAGCGCGCGCCAGTCCTCCTGCCACGCGCAGAAGGTGGCGGGGCCGTAGGTCTCGGTGAGGCCGTAGAGATGGGTGACGCGGAAGCCCATCGCCTCCATCGCGCTGATCACCGTGGAGGGCGGCGCGGCGCCGCCCGTGGCCATCTCAACCGTCTGGGGAAACGGCGTCTTCACCGCATCGGGCGCGTGGATGAGCATCGTCATGACGATGGGCGCACCGCACATGTGGGTGACGGCGTGGCGCGCGATGGCCGGGAAGATCAGCGCGGGGTCCACGCGGCGCAGGCACACGTGGGTGCCGCCGACCGCGGTGACCGCCCACGTGTAGGTCCAGCCGCTGCAGTGGAACATCGGCAGCGTCCAGAGATAGACGGCCCGCGCGGAGAGCCCGAAAGTGAGCGCGTTGCCCAGCGCGTTCAGATAGGCGCCGCGATGGTGATAGACGACCCCCTTGGGATCGCCGGTGGTGCCGGAGGTGTAGAGCAGGCAGATGGCCTGCCACTCGTCGGCAACCGGCACGCCGGCCCACGCCGGATCGCCTTCGGCCAGCAAGCGCTCGTACTCGATCTCGCCGACGAGCCGGCCGCCCTCGTGGAGCGGGTCGTCGATGTCGATGACGAGGATCCGGCGCCCGAGCAGCGCCAGGGCCTCGGCGACGGTGGCGGAGAACTCTCGGTCCGTGATCAGCGCTTTCGCGTTGCCGTGCTCGAGGATGAAGGCGATCGTCCGCGCATCGAGCCGGTAGTTGAGCGGGTTGAGCACGGCGCCGGTCAGCGGGACGCCGTAGTGCGCCTCCAGCATGGCGGGCACGTTGGGCGCCATGATGGCCACCGTGTCGCCGGACGCGATGCCCCGCCGCGCCAGGGCCGAGCCCAGCCGGCGCGCACGCGCCGCGAACTCCGCGTAGGTGAACGTGCGCTCGCCGTGAATGACGGCGGTCTTGCCGGGATAGACGCGCGCCGCCCACGCCAGGAACGACAGCGGCGTCAGCGGCGTGTGGTTGGCCGGGCCCCGGTCGAGGTCCTCGAAGGCGCTCGGCATGGCTCAGAGCGGCTTGCGGAGGAGACGCCCCAGCTCGCCGACGACCCCGCGGCGGAAGGTCAGCACGCAGACCACGAAGATCGCGCCCTGCGTGATCGTGAACCACGCGCCGAGCTGGGCCAGGTAGTTCTCCAGCCCGATCAGGATGAACGCGCCCGCCACCGGGCCGAACACCGTGCCGAGCCCGCCGAGCAGCGTCATCAGCACGACCTCGCCCGACATCGTCCAGTGCACGTCGGTGAGCGAGGCGAGCTGGAAGACGATGGCCTTGGTGGCGCCGGCCAGGCCGGAGAGCGTGGCGGAGAGCACGAAGGCGATCAGCTTGTAGTGCTCCACGCGGTAGCCGAGCGAGATGGCGCGCGGCTCGTTCTCGCGGATGGCCTTGAGCACCTGGCCGAACGGCGAGTGGATGGCGCGGTAGATCACGAGGAAGCCGAGCAGGAAGATCGCCAGCACGGTGAAGTACATCGCGTAGGGGCTGCGCAGGTCGAGCACGCCCAGCAGCGTGCCGCGCGGCACCGCCTGGATGCCGTCCTCGCCACCCGTGAACTTCGCCTGCAGCGAGAAGAAGTAGATCATCTGCGCAAAGGCCAGCGTGATGTTCGCGAAGTAGATGCCGCGGCTGCGAATGGCCAGCGCGCCCAGCACCACACCGAGCCCACCGGCGGCGGCGGTGCCGAGCAGGATGGCCGCCTCCGGCGGCGCGCCCCACACCTTGGCCGCGTGCGCCGAGGTGTAGCCGGCCAGGCCGAGGAACGCCGCGTGGCCGAACGACAGCAGTCCGACGTAGCCGATCAGCACGTTGAAGGCGCAGGCGAAGAGCGCGAAGCAGAGCGCCTTCATCACGAACACCGGGTAGATCTGCTTGACGAACGGCACCGCCGCCAGCGCCACCACCATGACGGCGAACGCGATCACGTGGTGGGTGGGCCACGCGGGTGCGCCCTCGGCGGCGGCCGCCGGGACGGCGGGATCCAGCGCGGGCGACGGCAGCGCCACCGAAGCCTGGGCCTCGCCGCCGTGCGGCTCGCTCACGGCGCTCGTCCGAACAGGCCGGTGGGCCGGACCAGCAGCACCACCGCCATGATGACGAAGATCACCGTGTTGGAGGCCTCGGGATAGAAGACCTTCGTGAAACCCTCGACGATGCCGAGCGTGAACCCGGTGACGATGGAGCCCATGATCGAGCCGAGCCCGCCGATGACCACCACCGCGAAGACCACGATGATGAGGTTGCTGCCCATCAGCGGATTGACCTGGTAGATCGGCGCCGCCAGCACGCCGGCCAGCGCGGCCAGCCCGACGCCGAAGCCGTAGGTGAGCGTGATCATGCGCGGCACGTTGATGCCGAAGGCCTGCACCAGCGTGGGGTTCTCGGTGGCCGCGCGCAGGTAGGAGCCGAGCTTGGTGCGCTCGATGACGTACCAGGTGGCCAGGCAGATCACCAGCGAGAAGACCACCACCCACCCGCGATAGGTCGGCAGGAACATGAACCCGAGGTTCTGAGCGCCGGTGAGCTGCGGCGGAATCGTGTAGGGCAATCCCGAGGAGCCGAACTCGTTGCGGAACACGCCCTCGATGACGAGGGCCACGCCGAAGGTGAGCAGCAGCCCGTAGAGGTGGTCGAGCTGGTAGAGCCGCTGCAGCATGACGCGCTCGATGATGATGCCGAGCAGCCCCACCACGATCGGCGCGATGAGCAGCGCCGTCCAGTAGCCGAGGCCGGCCCAGTGCAACAGGAAGTACGCCACGAAGGCGCCCATCATGTACTGGGCGCCGTGGGCGAAATTGATGATGTTGAGCAGGCCGAAGATCACCGAGAGCCCGAGGCTCAGCAGCGCGTAGAACGCGCCGTTGATGGCCCCGATCAGGAGCTGGCTGAACAGCGCCTGCGTGTTCACGGGATCGGTGCTTCGGCCCGCCCGGCTACTTCTTCACCAGCGGGCAGTCTCCCTGGTCGACGGGACGGAACGCCTGCTCGGTCGGAATCGTCGCGCGCACTTTGTAGTAGTCCCAGGCGCCCTTCGACTCGTTCGGCTTCTTCACCTCGAAGAGGTAGGCCGGGTGCACCTTGCGCCCGTCGGGCCGGATGGTGCCCTTGCCGAAGAGCGGATCGTCGGTGGGCATCTCCTTCATCTTGGCGATGACCTTGGTGCCGTCGTCGCTCTTGAGCGCCTCGACCGCCTTGAGGTAATGGGTGACGGCCGAGTAGACGCCGGCGTGGATCATCGTGGGATGGATCCCGCGGTCGAGCGCGGAAAAGCGCTTGGCGAACGCGCGGGTCTTGTCGTTCATGTCCCAGTAGAACGTCTCGGTCATGATCAGGCCCTGGGCCGTCGGCAACCCGAGCGAGTGCACGTCGGTGATGAAGACGAGCAGGCCGGCGAAGTTCTGGCCACCCCGCACGATGCCGAACTCGGCACCTTGCTTGATGGCGTTGGTGGTGTCCCCGCCCGCGTTGGCGAGGCCGATGATCTTGGCCTTGGAGGCCTGCGCCTGCAGCAGGAACGACGAGAAGTCCTGCGTGTTGAGCGGGTGCCGCACCTTGCCCACCACCTTGCCGCCGGCCTTGGTCACCACGGCCTCGGTGTCACGCTCGAGCGCGTGGCCGAACGCGTAATCGGAGGTGAGGAAGAACCACGTATCGCCGCCGGTCTTCACGATGGCGTTGCCGGTGCCGTTGGCCAGCGCCCACGTGTCGTACGTCCAGTGAATGGTATTGGGCGAGCACGCCTTGCCGGTGAGATCGGCGGTGGCGGCGCCGGAGACGAGGAACGCCTTGCCCTTGTCCTTGGCGATCTGGTTGACGGCCAGCGCGACCCCGGAGTTCGGCACGTCGACGATGACGTCCACCTTGTCGGCGTCGAACCACTGCCGCGCGATCTGCGAGCCGACGTCCGGCTTGTTCTGGTGATCGGCGGTGATGATCTCCACCTTCAGGCCCTTCTTCTCGGCGCCGTAGTCCTCCACCGCCATGCGGGCCGCCACCACCGAGCCCTGGCCGGCGAGGTCCGCGTAGAGGCTCGACTGGTCGTTGAGGACGCCGATCTTGATGACGCCGTCGGACACCCCGGCCGGCGCCTGCGCCGAGGAGGCGCCGGCGGCCAGGACGGTGGCGAGGGCGAGAACGAGCACGCGTGCGAGCTTCATGATCTGCGCTCCTTGTCGTGTCGGGTTACCGTCGATGGCGGGAACTATACCCCAAGGTACTCGTGCAGCTTGTCCATGCTGGCGGCCAGCGCCGCGTTCGGCACCATGTCCACCACCCGCCCGTGCTCGACGATGTAGTGCCGGTCGGCCACGGTGGCCGCGAAGTGGAAATTCTGTTCGACGAGCAGGATGGTGAAGCCCTCCTGCTTGAGCCGCGCGATCGTGCGGCCGATCTGCTGGACGATCACCGGGGCCAGCCCCTCGGTGGGCTCGTCGAGCAGGAGCAGACGCGCGCCCGTGCGCAGGATGCGCGCGATGGCCAGCATCTGCTGCTCGCCGCCCGACAGCTTGGTGCCCGGGCTGTGCAGCCGCTCCCGGAGATTGGGAAAGAGCTCGAAGATGGCGTCGGTACCGAGCCCGCCGGGCTTCACCACCGGCGGCAGCAGCAGGTTCTCCTCGACGTCGAGGCTGGCGAAGATGCCGCGCTCCTCCGGGCAGAACGCCAGCCCGAGGCGCGCGATGACGTTGGACGGCAGGCGCGTGAGCTCGGTGGCGCCGAAGCGCACGCTCCCGGTGCGCCGGCGCACGATCCCCATGATGGCCTTCAGCGTGGTGGTCTTGCCGGCGCCGTTGCGGCCGAGCAGCGTCACCACCTCGCCCGCGCGCACGTCGAAGTCTACGCCGTGCAGGATGTGCGACTCGCCGTACCACGCGTGCAGCGCGCGGACCGTCAGCAGCGGCTCAGCCACGATCGGCCGCCCCCACCGCCGTCCCCATGTAGGCCTGCACGACGTCCGGATTGCGCGAGACGCTCCGGTAGTCGCCCTCGGCCAGCACCTCGCCGCGCGCGAG
>JBKPRI010000387.1:0-6308 GCA_046734515.1 Candidatus Methylomirabilota bacterium
CGCCATCGTCGTGACCACGTACGTCATCAACATGCGCCACTACCTGATGGCCGCCACGCTGGCGCCGTCGTTCCGGACGTTCCCGCGCGGGTGGCTCGCGCTGGTGGCGCACGTGATCAACGACGAGTCGTTCGCGGTGGCAGTGGCGCGCCGTAATCCGCCCGACCCGTGGGTGTTCATCGGCAGCGCGCTCGCCGTGTCCGGTGCGTTCCTGGCCGGCGTGTCGGTGGGCACGCCGCTCGGCGGCCTCGTCTCCGATCCCGCGCGCTGGGGGCTCGACTTCGCGTTCCCCGCCGTCTTCCTCGCGCTCGTCGCGCTCCAGCTTCGCCGTCGCGCCGACTGGCTGGTGGCCCTGGCCGCCGCCGTGGTGGCGGTCGCGGTGGCGCTGGTGCTTCCGGGCACATGGCATGTGATCGTCGCCGGGCTCGTGGTCAGCACGGTCGGCGTGCTCGTGCTGTCGCCGGAGGATGCGTGAGAGACGACGTCTGGGTCGTGATCGCCGGGATGGCGGCCGCCACGTACCTCACGCGGGCGCCCCTGCTGCTCGCCCTCGCCCGGCGCCCGCTGCCGCCGCGTCTGCGGCTGTGGCTGCGCTTGATCCCGCTCGCCGTGCTGCCGGCGCTCGCCGTGCCCATGATCCTGGTGACCCGCGACGGCGGCGGTGCGCGCCTGGCCGCCTCGCTCGGCCATCCACCGCTGTGGGGCGCGATCGTGGTGTTCCTGCTCGCCGCCCGCCGCGTGAATCTGCTCGTCACGGTGGCCGTCGGGGTTGCGGTGGTGGCGTTCCTGCGAGCGCTGGGCTAACATGCGGAGCGCATGACGGATCAGTTCAGCCCGGAGGAGCGGGCGCGGCTGGCTCCCTGCTTCACCAACCTCGACGCGCCCGTCTTCGCGCTCGTCAACCTTCCCGAAGTCGTCAAGGGCGCGCTGTTCGCCCGCTACTCGCGCTCGCCGAAGTCGCTTCGCCGCCTGTTCCTCGACGAGTTCGTGACGGAGGGCGCGAGTCCGGCGCGCGAGGCGTCGGGCGCGGGGGAAACGCGCGCGGCGCAGCTATACGAGAAGGTCTTCGTCGAGTACGGGGACGATTCGGTCGCCCAGCTCGGCGGCGTGCACCTCGCCGTCGAGGGCGCGTCCAACGTCCTGACCAAGGTGCTCGAGTGGGGCCGGCTGATGGCGTACCTCGAGCAGTCCACGCGCTACATTCCGTACGACGATCGCCCGGGCGGACGGTACCGCTACCACGTGCCGGCCGAGCTGACCGGCGCGCTGCGCGACCGCTACGTTGCCACGCTCGATCAGGCCTTCGACATCTATCGCGAGTGGCTGCCGCGGCTGCGCGCGTTCTACGAGGCTCGTCACCCGCGTGAGGTCTCGGAGTCCGAAGGCGTCTATCGCTCGACCATTCGCGCCAAGGCGCTGGACACGCTGCGCGGACTGCTGCCCGCCGCCACGATCTCGAACGTCGGCATCTACGGCACCGGCCAGGCGTGGGAGCAGCTGCTGCTGCGCATGCGCGCCCATCCGCTCGCCGAGGTGCGCACGTGCGCGGACGCGATCCTCGCCGAGCTGCGCAAGGTGATTCCGGCCTTTCTCACGCGCGTGGACCGGCCCGAACGCGGCGGCGCCTGGACCGCGTATCTCGCCGACACCCGGGCGGCGACGCAGGCGGCCGGCGCGCGCGCGCTGGCCACGCCGGAAGCGGCGGCCGCGCGGACATTGAGCGGGCTGGCCGGCGACGAGCCCGAGGTAACGCTGACCGACTTCGATCCCGACGGCGAGATCAAGGTGGTGGCGGCGGCCCTGTACGCGGTGAGCGATCGTCCCGACCACGAGCTGCTGGCGGTGGCGCGCGCGCTCACGCCGGCGCAGCGCGCCGACGTGCTGCGCGCGTACGTCGGCCGGCGCACCAATCGCCGTCACAAGCCGGGCCGCGCCTTCGAGCGCACGGCCTACCGCTTCGACGTGCTCGGCGACTACGGCGCCTTCCGCGACCTGCAGCGCCATCGCCTGCTGACGCTCGAGTGGCAGCGCCTCTCGCCCCAGCACGGCTTCGTGATGCCGGAAGCCGTCGCCGAGGCCGGCGGCACCGAGGCCTGGCGCTCGGTGATGGACGGCGCCGCCGAGCTGCACGATGCCATCGCCGGGGCCGGACTGCCCGAGGTGGCCTCCTACGCGGTCGCGATGGCGTATCGCGTGCGCTTCTACATGGAGATGAACGCGCGGGAGGCCATGCACGTCATCGAGCTCCGCACGACGCCGCAGGGCCACCCGTCGTACCGCCGCGTGGGGCAGGCCATGCACCGGCTGATCGCCGAGCAGGCCGGCCACGCCGCGCTGGCGGCGGCCATGAGCTTCGCCGATCACTCCGAGGTCGCGCTGGAGCGGCTGGAAGCCGAGCGCGCCGCCGAGCGGCGCCGCGCGCAGACGTAGCGAACGACGCTGGACCGACGAAAGGAGCGCCCCGCATGGGGAAGCTGATCTTCGCCGTCATCGTCTTCGTCCTCGGTGTCGCCGCCTACAATGTGCTCCGCCGCCCGGGCTTCCTGCCGCCGGCGCTCGCCACGATCGTCCCGAGGCTGCTGCTCGCCGTCAGCATCGGCATTCCGGCCTTCATCGTGATCTTCTCGGTGCTCCGCATCATCCCGGCCGGGCACGTGGGCGTGAAGGTGCTGTTCGGCCAGGTCGAGCCCCAGCCGCTGCGGGAAGGCCTCAACGTCGTGCTGAACCCGCTCTACGACGTGGTGGACATGGACGTGCGCGTGGTCAAGCACACCGCCCGGTACGACGCCGCCTCCAAGGACCTGCAGGCCGTGCACGTGGAGATGGTGCTCAACTATCGCGTGATGCCCGACCGAGCCCCCGTGGTGTACCGCAACATCGGGCCCAATTTCTCCAGCGTGATCATCGATCCGGCCGCGCAGGAGGTGCTCAAGGCCAACACGGCCACCCACAACGCGGAGGAGATCCTGCTGCAGCGGCCGCAGCTCAAGAGTGACGTGCAGCGCGATCTCACGACGTGGCTGGCCAAGTACGGCATCGACATGAAGGAGGCGGCCCTGGCCAACATCCGCTTCGATCCGGCCTACGAGAAGGCGGTCGAGGCCAAGCAGATCGAGCAGCAGAAGGCCGAGCAGAAGCGTTATGAGCTGATCCAGGCCCAGCGCCAGGCCGAGATCGTCGCCGCCGAGGCCAAGGGCAAGGGCGACGCGGCGCTGGCCGAGGCGCGCGGCGTGGCCGACGCGCTCCGGCTCAAGGGCGAGGCCGAGGCCACGTACAACGCCCGCGTGTCCGCGTCGCTTTCGTCGGTCCTGATCCAGCAGCAGTACCTCGCGCGCTGGGATGGCCGGCTGCCGCAGTACAGCTTCGGCGGCAACGCCGTGCCGTTCGTCCAGGTCCCCGGCACCTCCGACGGCGCCCGCCGCTAGTCACGCCCCGCGCTTGCCGGGTGTCGCTCCCGCATGGATAATTGGTCGCCCAATCAAATAAAGGAGGCCCGCCTGAGCCCCAAGGTCGGCATGGGTCCCGTACGGCGCGAGCAGATCGTGCGGGCGACCATCCGGTGCCTGGCTCGCGACGGCTACACGCGCCTGACGATGAAGAAGGTCGCCCGCGAGGCCGGTGTGAGCCAGGGGATCCTCCACTACTACTTCGCCGACAAGCGCGCCATGCTGGTGGCCACCCTGACCGCGGTCAGCCGTGACCTCGACCGCCGTGTCGCCGCGGCCCAGTCCCGCACCGCGCGCGATCCTGCCGCCCGCCTGCGCGCCCTCGTGCGCGCGTGCCTGGAGGTGGCGGTCGAGCGCCCGGAGTTCTGGGTGGTGTTCCTGGAGTTCTGGGGCGAGATGGCGCACGACCGGCAGCTGCGGGCGCTGAACGCCGAGGTCTACACGCGCACCCGCACGCTCATCGGCCGGCTCATCGCGGAGGGGACGCGCACCGGCCGCTTCCGCGCCGTCACGCCGGACCGGGCCGCCGCGGTGGTCCTGGGCCTGGTGGACGGCGTGTCGCTGCAGCTCACCTTCGATCCGGAGGCGTTCAGCGTGGCCGAGGCAGCGCGGCTGTGCGACGACGCGCTGGCCCGATATCTCGTCAGGGAGAGTGGACGATGACGAAAGCGGAGACCGAGGCGCGCGACCGCGCGCTGGCCTATTTCGAGAGCAAGGCGTCCCTGTCGCCGGCGGCGGTGGCCGAGCAGGTTGCCGCCGCGTTCGAGTCGCTGGAGAGCGTGCTGGCGGAGGTGGAGGCCGGCCGCGCCGCCGTCCGCACTCGTCCGGACGAGTGGTCGGCGCAGGAGGTGCTCGATCACCTGGTGGAGACCTTCCGTCCCGGCGTGGACGAGCTGCGCTGCGTGCTGGCCGGCCAGCGTCCGCCCGGCGAGCCGATCCCCGCCGCGCTGCGCTCGAAGGCGCCCACCCTGCGGCCGTGGCCGTGGCTGCTGGACGAGGTGACGCGCACGAAGCGCGACGTGCTGGAGCTCGTGGGCGGCGTCGCGCCCGGCTTTGCGACCGGCGCGCGGGTCCCAATCGTGATGGTCGTGAACATCCCCGACGCGGCGCCGCTGTCGTGGGTCGAGGATCTCGAGTGGAAGGCCTACACGATCGTGTCCTGGCGCCTGCACACGATCGACCACCTCAAGCAGATCAAGAAGGCGGTGGCGCGAACCTAGTCCCGGATCCAGCTCTCGGCAGGCGGGATATCGGGGAAGCTGCTGCGCTCGAGACGCACGAGCGCCGCGACCTCCGCGCGCCGGTAGAGGCGCGCACGCTTCATGCCCTGCTTGTAGCTCTTCAGGATGCCGCGGCTGACGTAGGCGTAGAGCGTCGCCCGCTTCACGCCCAGCAGGGCCGCGGCTTCGTCGACCGTCAGGTACTCCTCGCCGTCCAGGACGACCATCGCTCCCGAGGCTACCAGCCCCGGACCTCCTTTCGGTCGCCATTCGGTTGAATCAATATAAATCATGTAGTATCAAGTTACACGCCCGGGCGCAGCCAGCCGGGCCAGGGAGGACCCCATGGACAGCGCGTGGAAAGCCGGGCTCGAGGACGTGATCGCCGCCCGCTCCGCCGTGTGCACGATCGACGGCGGGGCCGGGCGTCTGTACTACCGGGGCTACGAGATCGGCGACCTCGCCGGCCGCGTGCCCTTCGAGGAGGTGACCCAGCTCCTGTGGTTCGGCGAGCTGCCGGCGCCCGACGCCGCCCGCGCCTTCCGCGCGCGTCTGGCGGCGGCCCGCGAGGTCCCGGCGCCGCTGCTCGCGCTGCTGCGCGGGCTGCCCCGCGCGTGTCATCCGCTCGATGCCCTGCGGACCGCGGTCTCGGCCGCGGCCGCGCTCGATCCCGACGCGGGCTCGATCGAGGCGGAGGCCAACGAGCGCAAGGCGATCCGGCTCACCGCGCTGATCCCCGCGCTCGTCGCGGCCTGGCACCGCATCCGGACCGGGCGCGAGCCGATCCCGAGCGCCGCCGCGGACTCGCACGCCGCCTGGTTCCTCACGCTGCTCGAGGGCCGGCCGCCGAGCGCGGAGGTCGCGCGGGTGATGGACGTCGCCCTCACGCTGCACGCCGACCACGAGTTCAACGCGTCGACCTTCGCCGCCCGCGTGGCGGTGGCGACGCGGGCCGACCTGCACTCGGCGATCGTGGCGGCCATCGCGACGCTGAAGGGGCCGAGCCACGGCGGGGCCAACGAGGACGTCCTCGTGATGCTGCGCGAGATCGGCGATCCGACGAAGGCCGAGGCGTTCGTGGAAAGCCGCCTGGGCAAGCGCGACTCGCTGAGCCGGCAGGAGCGCACCGACCCGAAGAGCCGCATGCCCGGCTTCGGCCACCGCGTCTATCGCGTGGACGACGCGCGCGCGCGGGTGCTCCGCGGCATGGCCAAGTCCATGGCGGAGGCGACCGGCCGCCAGCGTCTGTTCGAGGTGGCCGAGCGCGTCTACGACGCCATGCGCGCGCGCACCTCGCTGCCGGTCAACGTGGATTTCTTCTCGGCGGTGGTCTATGACGCGCTGGGGATTCCGCCCGACCTCTGCACCTCGATCTTCGCCACCGGCCGCATCGCCGGCTGGTGCGCCCACGCCCTCGAACAGTACGCCGACAACCGCCTCATCCGCCCAAGAGCCGACTACTTCGGCCCCGCCCCCCGCCCCATGCCCGCCCGCATGAGCGACGCGCCCGAAGGGCGACACAGAGAAGCGAGTCGAACGCGGCCGTGTTGAGTTGAAGATGATCCGACGGAAACTGTGAGCGCGATGCCGGGACATGGCGCAAAGACGTAACGGGTAGCGCCGGGCGGGAGCAGGCCGGGGG
>JBKPRI010000388.1:0-7892 GCA_046734515.1 Candidatus Methylomirabilota bacterium
CCTGTACGCGGAGGGCCGGATCAAGGCCCCGGGAGAGTACGCACCGACGACGGGCCAGCAGCAAGCAGATGCGCTCGGGATCATTGCCGAAGCCGCACTCCATCACGACCTCGACCCCGGCACGTCGGGCCCGCGCTACCAGGTCGTCGTCCACGTCGACGCCGGCGTGCTGGCAGATCCCGCACAGCCCGGCCAGTCGGCCCTCGAGGACGGCTCGCATTTTTCAGCGGAAAAATCGCGGCGGGTCGCGTGCGACGCCAGTCGTGTCGTCATGAAGCACGACTCTGACGGCCGCGTGGTCGAGGTCGGCGCCCGGACACGGACGATTCCGCCGGCCCTACGCCGGGCGCTGCAGCATCGAGACCGTGGTTGTCGGTTCCCCGGCTGTGGATCTCGCTTCACGCAAGGGCATCACATCCAGCACTGGGCCAATGGCGGCCCCACGACCCTGTCGAATCTCGCATCGCTGTGCCGGCGTCACCATCGTTTTGTGCACGAAGAGGGCTTCCACGTCGAGTGGCGCGCTGACGGTGAGCTGCAGTTCCGTGATCGCAACGGCTGGCTGATACCCGAGGCGCCGCAGCTACCCGAGGTCCCGGCCGCCGCGACCGCGGACGTTCACATCGGCGCCGATACGCTGCGGGCGAACTGGGACGGCACTCGTCTCAACCTGGGCTACGCGATCGACGTCATGCACCCGCGAGCGATCGGCCACTAGAGGGCGAACGCGCGAGCTACAGCGCGAGCGCGTACGTCGGACGCCGCGGATCCGCTCCCGCCGAGAGCACGCCGCTCGCCGGATCTCGCCGCGCGACGATCGCGCCGATGCCGCACGCGCCCATCTCGGTCACCGTGTGGCCGAGGGCGGTCAGCTCCACGCGCGTGCTCTGCGCGATGGGGGGCTCGACGTTGAGCTGGCCGGGCTTGTAGGCGCGCGGCCAGAAGGAGTTGACCAGCGTCTGGGTCGAGAAGCGTGGGGCCTCCACGGCCTGCTGCGGGTTCATGCCGAACACGAGAGTGTTGAGCACGAGCTGGAGGTCGCCCTGGGCCTGGTCGTCGCCGCCGGGGCAACCGATGGTCGTGGTCGGCATGCCGTTCTCCACGATCATGTAGCTCACCAGCGTAGTGCGCGGGCGCTTGCCGCCCTCGAGCGCGTTGGGATGGCCCTTGTCGAGGACGAACATCTCGCTGCGGGTGCTGAGCGTGCAGCCGAGCTCGGGCGAGAAGGCCGACTTGCGGAAGACGCCGCCGCTGGGTGTGAGGCAGACCATGTTGCCGTCGCGGTCGATGGCGGCGATGTGCGTGGTGCCATCCGCCGCCGACGACACGGCCTCGCCGCGCGCCACCGGTGTCTCGCCGGACGTGCGGCCGCGACGACGGGGGTCGCCGGGCTCGGGCGCAGCCGGCTTGGCGCGGGCGACGTCGATGAGCGCGGCACGCTCCTTCAGATAGGCGGGCGCGAGGAGCGCGGCCAGCGGGACCTTGTCGGAGTCGCCGTAGTAGCGCTCGCGGTCGGCGAACGCCAGCTTCAGCGCCTCGCTCACCACGTGGATGTAGCCGGGCGAATTGTGGCCGAGCGCGCGCAGATCGAAGCCGGCGAGCATGCCGAGGGCCTGCAGGAGCACCGGCCCCTGGGTCCACGCGCCCTGGGCCAGGATCTCGCGCCCGATGAACGTGATCCGCGCCGGCGCCTCGAACGTGGCGCGATAGCCGGCCAGGTCCTTGGCCCGCAGCAGGCCGCCCAGCCGCTCGGAGAACGCGCCGATGGTCTTCGCGATGTCGCCCGCGTAGAAGCGCTTGCGCGCCGCCCGGATGCCGGCGACGCGGTTGCGTGCGCCCCGGGCGCCGTCGGCGATGAGCTTCAGCGTGTTGCCGAGCGCCGGCTGCACGAACAGCTCGCCCATCGCAGGCACCCGGCCGCCGGGATAGAAGACGGCGTCACCGCCGGGCGGATAGATCCCGAACTGCGAGCGGGTCTCCGGGATGGCGAGCATGCGGTGCATGTAGTCGTACATCGGAAAGCCGCGGGCGTACTCGCGCGCCGGGGCGAGCGCAGCGCCGAGCGTGCGCGTGCCCAGCGTCTCGAGCAGGGTGAGATAGGCGTCCACGGCGCCGGGCACGGTGAACGACAGGTGCGCGTCGGCGCCCGGGCCGGTCGGGATGCGATCGTGGCCGCGCTTGCGGAACGTCTCGATGGTGGCCAGCGCCGGGGCGGTGCCCTGCCCGCTGATGACCTGCGTGCGGCCCTTGCGGGCCTCGTGCACCAGCGCCACGCACTCGCCCATCAGCGTGTAGGAGGCGGTCGGCTCCACGACGGCGGCCGCGAACCCGGCGGCGGCGGCGGCGTCGAAGGCGTTGCCGCCCGCCATCAGCATGCGCATGCCGGCCATGGCCACCAGCGGATGGCCGGCGGCGACGAGGCCCTGCGTACCGGAGACGACGGGGCGCGTGGTGGCGCGGTCGGCGGCGTGGTGCTCGAGCTCGTGGATGCGCGGGGCGGGTCGGCTCATGCCGGGAGCATACCGCGATCGCGGCCGGTCTTGACAGGTTCGGCGTCAGACCTGATCTTGGGCGGCCAGAGGAGACCATCGTGAACTTCGGGACCTTCCTGCTGATGCAGTCGCCCTCCGCGCGGTCGTCCCAGGAGATCTTCGCGCGGGGCGTCGAGATGGCGCAGGCGGCCGAGTCGCTCGGCTTCCGCAACGTGTGGCTGGCCGAGCACCACTTCTCGACCTACGGCTATCTGTCGCGTCCCGTCCAGCTCGCCACCTACATCGCGGCCAAGACGACCACGCTGCGGGTCGGCACCGCCGTCATCGTCGTGCCGCTGCACCACCCGCTGGTGATCGCCGAGGAGATCGCCACGCTCGACCTGCTGGCCGGCGGCCGGGTCGACATCGGCCTCGGGCGCGGCTACCAGCACTACGAGTTCGAGCGCTTCGGCCTGGAGCTCGCCACCAGCCGCGATCGCTGGGAGGAGGCCGTGGACATCCTGATGCTGGCCTTCCAGGGCCGCCCGTTCTCGTACGACGGCAAGTTCTTCAAGATCCCGGAGACCACGATCTTCCCGCAGGCGCTGCAGCAGCCGCGGCCGCCGATCTGGATCACCGCGCAGAGTCCCGACTCGGTCGAGGCGGCCGTGCGTCGCGGCTTCAACGTGCTCACCGGCGGCTTCGGCGTGCCGATCGAGCGCATGGGCGAGTTCCGCAAGCTCTTCGACAAATGCGTCGGCGAGGTGAAGCCGCCGCAGTCGCTCAGCGTGGGCGTGCAGCGCGCGGTGTACGTGACGCACGACGAGGCCGATGCGCGCGCGGCCGCCGAGGAGGCGCGCTGGAACATGCGGGTGACGCTCAGCCTGCGCAACCACTACGAGCGCGTGGAGCAGGGCCGCGCCATCCCGGTGCCGGCGCCCAAGGAGCCCGACGTCGACGACCTGCTCGACCGCTTCCTGGTCATCGGCACGCCGGACACGGTGATCCGTCAGATCAAGCGGGTGAAGGATGTGGTGGGTATCACCCACTTCAACTGCTCGTTCTGGTTCGGCGATCTCGAGCACGCGCGCGTGCTGCGCTCGATGGACCTCTTCGCGCGGGAGGTCATGCCCGCGTTCAAGTGAGCGAGTATACTCACGTCATCCCAGCACCGACGAACGGAGAACACGCGTGCGACGATTCGAGATGATCCTGCCCGGCAGCGTGAAGGAGTGCGTGCAGGCGCTGGCCCAGCACGGCGCCGCCGCCAAGCTGGTGGCCGGCGGTACCGACCTCCTGCCCCAGCTCAAGAACCACCTGCTGAAGCCCGGCGTGGTGGTCGATCTCTCCGGCGTGGCGCCGCTGCGCGAGCTCGGCGCCGACGCGAACGGCCTCCGCATCGGCGCCGCCGTGACCGCGGGCGAGCTCGAGCGCGACGCCCGGCTGCAGGCGCCGCGATACCGCGGCCTGGCCGAGAGCGGCGCGCTGGTGGGCTCGGTGCAGGTGCGGCACCTGGCCACGATCGGCGGCAACATCTGCAACGCCGCGCCGTCGGCCGACATGATCCCGCCGCTGCTCGCGCTGGAGGCGGTGGCGGTCATCGCCGGACCGCGCGGCGAGCGGCGCGTGCCGCTGCGCGACGTCATCACCGGCGTGCGCAAGACCGTGCTGGGGCCCGACGAGCTGCTGCTGGAGCTGGCTGTGCCCGATCCGGGACCGCACAGCGGCGGCGCCTACCTGCGCCACACGCCGCGCCGCGAGCTCGACATCGCCGTGGTCGGCGTCGGTTCGCAGGTCACCGTCGCCAACGGCGTGTGCACGAAAGCGCGCATCGCGCTGGCCGCAGTGGCCCCGACCCCCGTGCACGCCACGGCCGCCGAGCGCGCGCTCGAAGGCCAGGCGCTCACCCCGCAGAAGATCGAGGAGGCCGCCACCCTCGCCGTCGAGGCGGCGCGGCCGATCAGTGACCAGCGCGGCTCCGCCGAGTTCCGCCGTCACCTGGTGCGGGTGCTCACGCGCCGCACGCTGACGACGGCGCTCGCCCGCGCGAACGGAGCGAAGGCATGAACGCCCGCAAGCAAGCCATGACGCTGACCCTCAACGGCGAGCCGGTCGACGTGCTCGTCCGTCCCTACGAGACGCTGCTCGACACGCTGCGCGAGACCCTCGGCCTCACGGGCCCCAAGGAAGGCTGCGGCACCGGCGACTGCGGCGCCTGCACCGTCCATCTCGACGGCAAGGCGGTGGCGTCCTGCCTGGTGCTCGCGCTCCAGGCCCGCAACCGCACGGTCGTCACCATCGAGGGCCTCGGCGCCAGCGACACGCTGCACCCGCTGCAGGACGCCTTCGTCCGTCACGGCGTGCCGCAGTGCGGGTTCTGCATTCCCGGCGTGCTCATGGCCGCGGCCGCGCTGCTGACCGAGACACCGCGGCCGAGCGAGGAGCAGATCCGCTGGGGGATCGCCGGCAACCTCTGCCGGTGCACGGGCTACACGAAGATGGTGACCGCGATCAGCGAGGCCGCGCAGGCCGTCCCGCAAGGAGCCAGCCGATGAGCACGATGAAGACGACGCGCGACGTGCGTGGCGTGGGCCTGTCCATCCCCCGCCCCGACGGGCCCGAGAAGGTCACCGGCCGCGTGCAGTACGTGGCCGACATCACGCCGCGCGGTCTGCTGCACGCCAAGCTCCTGCGCAGCCCGCACGCGCACGCCAAGATCGTCTCGATCGACACCAGCAAGGCCAAGGCGCTGCCCGGCGTGCGCGCGGTGCTGACCGCGCGCGACATCCCCGAGCTCAAGCACAAGGCGCCCACGCGCGCTCACGCGGTGCTGGCCATCGACCGCGTCGTGTTCGCCGGCCAGCCGGTGGCGGCCGTGGCGGCCGACGAGGCCGCCATCGCCGAGGAAGCGCTCGACCTGATCGAGGTGCAGTACGAGGTCCTGCCGGCCGCCATCGACCCGCTGAAGTCGATGCAGCCCGGCGCGCCCGGCGTGGCCGAGCTCGGGACCAAGGCCGACACCAGCGAGGCGCTCGCGCACTCCGCCGTCGCCATGGCCAAGTCCACCGAGACCGCGGACGCCAAGGCGGTCAACGTCTCGCAGACCGCGTCCGTCAAGCGCGGCGACGTGGCCAAGGGCTTCGCCGAGTCCGATCTGGTGCTGGAGCACACGTACAAGATCCCGATGGTCCACCAGGGCTATCTGGAGCCGCATGCCGTGCTGGCCGAGTGGGACCGCAGCGGCAATCTCACGCTGTGGGCCTCCACACAGGGCTCGTTCAACACGCGCAGCGAAGTGGCCGACGTCCTGCACATCGAGGAGAACCGCATCAAGGTCATCCCGGTCGAGTGCGGCGGCGGCTTCGGCGGCAAGATCCGCGCGCTCTGCGAGCCGATCACCGCGCTGCTCTCGCGCGTGACCGGCCGGCCCGTGCGCTACGTGATGACCCGGCGCGAGGAGCTGGAAGCCGGCATGCCGGCCCCGCAGGTGATCATCCGTCTCAAGACGGGCGTCAAGCGCGACGGCACGCTGATGGCGCTCGAGGCCGATACCATCCTGGACTCCGGCGCGTTCTCCGGCACCGTGCTCGCCGTGAGCGCGGTGTTCCTCGGCAGCCTCTACCGGTGGCCGAGCTTCGACATCAAGGGCTCCGAGGTGCTGACCCACAAGCCGAGCGTGGCGGCCTACCGCGCGCCGGTGGCGCCGCACACGATCTTCGCGATCGACTCGCACATGGAGGCGATCGCGCGCGAGCTCGGGCTGGACCCGGTCGAGTTCCGCCGGCGGCATCTCTCCAAGCCCGGCGAGCCGATGGTGAACAACCAGCCGTGGGCCCACAACGGCGCCCACGAGGTGCTGGCGAAGATCCCCGAGCACCGGCTGTGGAAAGAGCGTGAGCAGTGGAAGGCCAGCGGCAGCAAGAACGGCCACGGCCTGCGCGGCACCGGCTTCGCGCTGGGCGGCTGGCTCGGCGGCCTGCAGCCGACCGGCGCCACCGTGAAGCTCAATCCCGACGGCACGCTGGCCGTGCTGACTGGCCAGGTGGACATCGCGGGCACCAACATCGCGCTGGCCCAGATCGCGGCGAGTGCTTACGGCATCGACATCGACAAGGTGAAGATCACCACGGGCGACACCGACGTGGCGCCGGTGACCGGCCTCAGCGCCGGCAGCAAGACGATCTACACGGTCGGCGTGGCCGTCATGCAGGCCGCGCAGACCGCGCGCGCGCAGACGCTCGACATCGCCGCCAAGGAGCTCGAGGCCTCGGTGCAGGACCTCGAGATCGTGGACGGCAAGGTCGTCGTGAAGGGCACCGACAAGGGCGTCACGCTGGCCTCCATCGGCAAGAAGGGCAACCTCTACATGTCCAAGGTGGAGCCCGTGCTCGCCGCCAGCCACCCGGCGTTCTCCCAGCAGGCGCCGGCCTTCTGCGCCGAGCTGGCGCGTATCGAAGTCGATCCGGACACGGGCGAGGTGACGCTGCACGACTTCGTCGTCGTGCAGGACGTGGGCAAGGCCATCAACCCGCTCGCGGTCGAGGGCCAGATGCAGGGTGGCTCGGTGCAGAGCCTCGGCATCGCGCTCACCGAGGCGCTCATGTACGACGACACGGGCCGGCTGATGAACCCCAGCCTGCTCGACTATCGGAAGCTGACCTCCGCCGACCTGCCGAACATCGAGACGATCATCGTGGAAGTGCCGTCCCCGGCGGGTCCGTTCGGCGCCCGCGGCGTCGGGGAGCCGCCGATCGTGCCGGCGCCCGCCGCCCTCGCGAACGCGATCTACGACGCGACCGGCGTGCGGCTCACCGAGGTGCCGCTCACGCCCGAACGCATCGCGCTGGCGATCGCGGCTATGAGGTAACGGGGGCGGCCGCCGTCGCCGCCGGGATCTCGATCCGTCCCGGCAGGAACGCCACGCAAAGCGTGGTGAACGCGGCCAGCCCGCCCAGCACCGTCAGCAGCGTCGAGAAGCCCGCCGCCTTCACCGTGGGTCCGAGCAGATACACCGCGAGCGAGCTCACGCCGAAGGACACGGCCAGCCGCATCCCCGCCACCCGTGAGCGCATCCGGTCGTCGACGTACTGCACGATCATCGCGTCCACGAACGGGATGGCGCCGAAGACGAAGATCATGAACAGCAGCACGAAGAGATACAGCGCCCAGCCGCCGGCGCCCGAGGCCAGCAGGAACAGCGGCGCCTGCATGGCGGCGATCGGCAGGTAGACCCACTTGAGCGGATAGCGGTCGATGAGCTTGCCGACCACGAGCTGGGCCAGCGAGGCGATCGTGTAGACGAGCGCCAGCAGCACGCCGAGCGTGGCGGGATCGTCGACGAGCCCGCGCAGCCGCTCGGTGAGGAGCTGGCCGTTGCCGTTGGTCGTGAAGTTGAAGATCAGGCTGCTGGAGATCGCGCCC
>JBKPRI010000389.1:0-5609 GCA_046734515.1 Candidatus Methylomirabilota bacterium
GCTCGGGCCGGCGCGCCGCCTCGCCGTAGTAGTAGACCGGCAGCGCGTGCCGCTCGGCCACCGCCCGGCCGACGCGGTGCGCGAGGGCGACCGCGTCGGGCATCGTGGCGCCGGCCAGGGGGACGAACGGCAGCACGTCGAGCGCGCCGACGCGCGGATGGATGCCGTGGTGCGCACGCATGTCGACCTCCGTCACGACGGCGTCGGCCAGGGCCAGCGCGCCGCCCGCCACCGCATCGGGCGGGCCGAGAAACGTGAAGACGGAGCGATGGTGATCGGGATCGGCGTGGACGTTGGCCAGCGTCACGCCCGGAGTGGCGGCGAGCACGGCCCGCAGCCGCCGCAGCCGCGCGGGGTCGCGGCCCTCGCTCACGTTGGGCACGCACTCGAGGATGGGCGCCGTGGGCACGGCGGGTATACTACGGGACGCGATGCCGTTCCTGCCAACGGGCAAGCTGCCGGCCGACCTGCTGCAGAGCGTTCTCGACAAGCACGCGACGCGCGATGCGCGCGTGCTCGTGGGCCCGCGGGTCGGCGAGGATGCCGCCGTGATCGATCTCGGCGATCGCTACCTCGTCGCCGCCGCCGATCCGATCACGTTCGTCACCGAGGAGCTGGGCTGGTACGCGCTGCACGTCAACGCCAACGACATCGTCGTGCGCGGCGCCACGCCCCGGTGGTTCCTGGCCACCATCCTGCTGCCGGCCGGGGCCACGGACGAGGCGGGCGTGCGGACGCTGTTCGAGCAGCTCGGCGAGGCGTGCGAGGCGCTCGAGGTCGCGCTGGTGGGTGGGCACACGGAGGTCACGCCGGGTATCGACCGGCCGCTCGTGGCCGGCACCATGCTGGGCGAGGTGGCCAAGGACAAGCTCGTGACGACCGGGGGCGCACGGGTTGGTGACGCCATCGTGCTCACCAAGGGCGTCCCGCTCGAGGGCGCCGCCATCATCGCGCGGGCACGGGAGGCCGAGCTCCTCGCGCGCGGCGTGCGCCCGGCGGTCATCCGGAAGGCCAAGGCCTTCCTGCGGACGCCGGGCATCAGCGTGCGCCCCGAGGCCGAGATCGCCTGCGAGGTGGCGACGGTGCACGCCATGCACGATCCGACCGAGGGCGGCATCGCCACCGCGTTGCACGAGCTGGCCGCGGCCGCCGGCGTCGGGCTGCGCATTGACCACGATCGCATCATGGTGCTGCCGGAAGGCCGCGCGCTGTGCGAGGCCTTCGGCCTCGACGTGCTCGGAACCATCGCCTCCGGCGCGCTGTTGCTCACACTGACGCCGCCCGAGGCCGGGCTCGTGCTGCACGCGCTCGCGCGCGAGTCCATCGACTGTCACTTCATCGGTCAGGTCGTGCCGCCCGAGCAGGGAGTCATGCTCGTCGAGGGGACGCGCCAGTGGCCGTTGCCGACATTCCCGCGCGACGAGATCGCGCGGCTGTTCGAGGAGACCTGAGTGCCGACGATCGGATATTCGCGACGCGCGCTGGCGCTGGGCCGTGACGGGCTCGTCGCCTCGTGTCATCCGCTGGCCACCCTGGCCGGCGTGGAGACGCTCAAGGCCGGCGGCACCGCGGCCGACGCCGCCGTCGCCACCAATGCGGTGCTGGCGGTGACGCAGTCGAACAACTGCGGCCTCGGCGGCGACCTGTTCTGCCTGTACTGGGACGCCGCCACGCGACGGGTGCACTTCCTCAATGGCGCCGGCCGTGCGGGCGCGCGCGCGACGCTGGACGAAGTCCGCCGTCGAGGTCTCAAGGGGTTGCCGGTGATCGGTCCCGAGACGGTGAGCGTGCCGGGAGTGACACGGGCGTGGGCGATGCTGCTCGAGCGCTTCGGCACGCGCCGGCTCGACGCGCTGCTGCAGCCGGCCATCCACTATGCGAGCCGCGGCTTTCCGATCACGTCGATCCTGAGCCAGGCCATCAGCGAGTATGCGCCGGGCAATCGCGACGCGGAGTGGCATCGCGTCTTCCGGCCGGGGGGCCGCGCGCCGGCCCCGGGCGAGATGTTCGTGCAGCCGGACCTCGCGCGCACGCTGCGCGACCTGGCCGCCGAGGGGCCCGACCTCTTCTACCGCGGGCGCGTGGCGCAGGCGATCACCGAGCGCATGGCGAAGGATGGCTTCCTCACCGCCGGCGATCTCGCCGCCCACACCGGCGAGTGGGGCGAGCCCGTGGCGACGACGTACCGCGGCTTTACCGTGCACGAGACGCCGCCGCCCACGCAGGGCGTGACCGCGCTGCTGTCCCTCAACATGCTGGAGACGGTGGACCTGGCCAAGCACCCGCTGCATTCGGTCGAGCATCTCCATCTCCTGCTGGAAGTCACGAAGCTCGCCTACGCCGACCGCGACTGCTGGATCGCCGATCCGCAGTGCGCGAACGTGCCGGTGGCGGGCATGCTGGACAAAGCGTACGCCGCCAGGCGGATGCAACAGTTCGACGCGGACCGCGCGTCCACCTACGCGCCGGGCGAGCCGGAAGGCGACACCACGGGCTTCGTCGTCGCCGATGCCCACGGCAACGTGGCGGCGGTCATCCAGAGTCTGTTCAACGCGTTCGGCTCCGGCGTGGTGCCGCCGGGCACGGGCTTCTGCCTGCAGAACCGGGGACGCCACTTCAGCATGGACCCCGCGCACCTGAATGCGCTGGCGCCCGGCAAGCGGCCCTTCCACACGCTGATGGCGTCGATCACGACGAAGGACGACCGTCCCGTGCTCGGGTTCTCGACGATGGGGGGCAACGGGCAAGCCATGTTCCACCTGCAGGTGCTCACCAACGTCTTCGACTACGGGCTCGACATTCAGGAGGCGATCGAGCGGCCGCGCTTCCTGGTCGGCGCGTTCCTGCCCGACGACCCGGCTGACATCATTCGCCTGGAGCGTCGCGTGGACGCCGACGTCATCGCGGCGCTGCGCCGCCTCGGCCATCCGATCACGCCCGCCGACGAGCTGTTGTACCGCGTCGGCCAGGCCCACGGCGTGGCGGTCCACGCCGACGGCGTGCTGAGTGGCGGCGCCGACCCCCGCGGCGACGGCATGGCGCTGGGTATCTGATGCGGCGTCTCACCCTCGTCGCCGTTGTGCTCGCCGCGCTGATCGCGGCCCCGGAGGCCTTCGCCGCGGAATGGGGTCTCATCCAGCCCGGGATCAGCACGACCCAGACCGTCCGCGAGCGCTACGGCGCCCCGTCGCGCACGGAGCGCAAGAAGGTGGAGAAGTACGACACCGAGACGTGGATCTACGAGGGCGATCGGGCGCCGAGCGGCCTGATCCGCCTGACCGTCGACTTCGGCCTGCTCCGCGACACCAAGTACATGCCGGAGGTGGTGCGCGTCTTCCAGCTCGAGCCGCACGGGGCCACGTTCAACCGGGGCATCATCGGCAACGGCTGGGGCTTCCCCGACGGCAGCGGCAAGCAGGGCGACGAGGAGTTCTTCGTCTACAAGGACGGGCTGCTCGTCTACTTCAATCCCGACGGCTGGACGGTGCGGCTCATGCTCTTCACGATCCCCCAGCCGCGCGATCCCACCGAGGAGCGGCGCTAGGCGGCGCCGGCAGCGGGCGTGCCCACCGCCCGCGCGGAGCGCTGCAGGCCGCGCAGGGGAATCGCAAGCCAGTCGGGCCGGTTGTTCGCCTCGTAGACGACCTCGTAGGCGGCCTTCTCCAGCTCCAGCACCGCCAGCGCCCGCGCGAGCGCCGTCGCGTCGCCGGGCAGGAACGGCGCCCGGCCGGCGGCGGTGAAATAGCCGTCGGTGAAGGCGGCGCGGGCCTGCTCTTCCCACTCCGCCGGCGCGCCGGCGGTGGCCGCCGCGTAGCCGAGCGAGCGTAGCATGCCGGCGACGTCGCGCAGGGGCGTGTGCTTGCGCCGCCGCTCGTCGAGCGACCGCAGCGGCTCGCCCTCGAAGTCGATGAAGAAAAAGTCCTCCCCCTCGCGAACCGTCAGCGTCTGACCGAGGTGGAAGTCGCCGTGGTGGCGGATCTTGGCCACGCCGTGCAGCCCGCCGAGGCCGGCGCCGTCCACGCGCGACGGGACGCCGTCGAGCAGGCGGCCGCCGAGCGCCGCGCGGGCGGCCTCGAGCTGCGCCTGCACGCTCTCGGTCCACGCCGCCACGTCGGCCGCCGAGGTGCGCTCGGGGTCGAAGGCGGGATCGCCCGTGGGACGGGCGAGCGCCAGGTGGAACTCCGCCGTGCGGCGGCCGAGCCGCCGCAACGACGGCAGCGCGGCATCCCCCTGCTGGAGCCGGGCGAGCAGCCAGCGCCAGCCGTCGCCGGCGTCCGCCACGACTCCGTGCGCCACCGCGAACGTCGCGCTGGCGCCGTCGGCGGCCGCGTATTCGAGCGCGCCGGCCAGGCGCGGCGTGTTCGGGAAGCCCGCGCGCTCGGTCAGGTGCCGCGACATCTCGAGCTCGGGATTGACGCCGGGCACGAAGCGCCGGAAGTGCTTGACGATGAGCCGCTCGCCGAACACCACCGACGTGTTGCTCTGCTCGCCGGTCAGGCGGCGGACGCTCGGGTGCGCCGGGAGATCCACGGGAAACGCCGAGGGACGGCCGACGAGCGCGCCGCGCTCGTCACCGGCGCGGCCACCGTGCCGCATCACGTCGAGCAGGGCGCGGCAGAACGCGGGATCGTCGAACGCGTCGCGCGGCGGCGCGCCATCGCGCAGCGGCACCAGGTAGGTCTGCGTGGAGCCGTCGTCGAGCCCCAGCCGCACCAGGTGCAGCGTGGCCTCCGCGATGCGCGGCCCGTCCTCGACGTGCGTGGCCACGATGCGCCGGCTCTTGGCCCCGAACCACCGCTGCCCCACGATCCAGGCGGCCAGATCAGATCGCGGTGTCTTCGATGCCATAGCGCACGGGGCGGGGTACGCGGCCCTTTAGCCGGAACCAGTAGAAGTCGTGCGGGCCCAGCGCCAGGAAATACGGCTCGCGGCGGATGGTGGGAAAGCGCGTGTCCCCCAGCATCTCGACCGGGGTCATGCCCTCGAGCGCGGCCAGGTCGAGCTCGGCCGGCTGCGGGCGGCTGGAGAGATTGGCCACCACGAGCACGGCGTCGTCCTGCCAGCGCCGCAGGTAGGCGAGCACGGACTGGTTGCGTGGGCGCAGGAACTCGATGGTGCCGCGGCCGAACACCGCCGAGCGCTTGCGCGCGGCGATGAGCTTGCGCGTCGTGTTGAGCAGCGACGACGGCAGCTTGTCCTGCGCCGCCACGTTGACGGCCTGGTAGTTGTACACGGGATCGGTGATGACGGGCAGGTAGAGCTGGGTGGCCTCCGCCGTCGAGAAGCCGGCGTTGCGGTCGCCCGACCACTGCATGGGCGTGCGCACGCCGTTGCGGTCGCCGAGGTGGACGTTGTCGCCCATGCCGAGCTCGTCGCCGTAGTAGATGATCGGGCTGCCGGGTAGCGTCAACAGCAGGCAGGTGAGCAGCTCGATGCGCCGCCGGTCGTTGTCGAGCAGCGGGGCCAGGCGCCGGCGGATCCCGAGGTTGAGCTTCATCTGGGGATCGGTGGCGTAGGCGAAGTACATGTAGTCGCGCTCCTCGTTCGTCACCATCTCGAGCGTGAGCTCGTCGTGGTTGCGCAGGAAGAGGCACCACTGGCAGGCCGGC
>JBKPRI010000390.1:0-4928 GCA_046734515.1 Candidatus Methylomirabilota bacterium
TGGATGCGTACCGCGGCGCCGGCCGGCCGGAGGCGGCGTACCTGCTGGAGCGCATGATCGAGGCGGGGGCGGCCGCGCTCAAGCTGGACGTCGCCGACATCCGCAAGAAGAACTTCATTCCGAAGTTCGACAACGGCTTCCAGACGCAGGTCGCGCTCAGCTACGACAGCGGCGACTACGGCAGGGCCTTCGACCGGCTGCTGGAGATGGTGAACTATCGCAAGTTCCGCGGTGAGCAGGAGGCCGCGCGCAAGCAGGGCCGGCTGCTCGGCATCGGGTTCTCGACGTACATCGAAGCGTGCTCGATCGCGCCGTCCAAGGTCGTCGGCTCGCTGGGCGCGCAGGCCGGACTCTACGAGTCGGGCAAGGTGCGCGTTCACCCAACGGGCGGAGTCACGGTCTATACGGGCTCGCACTCGCACGGCCAGGGCCACGAGACGACCTTCTCGCAGCTCGTCGCTGACGAGCTCGGCATTCCGATGGAGACCGTGGAGATCGTGCACGGCGACACCGGCGCGATCCCGTTCGGCATGGGCACCTACGGCAGCCGCTCGGGTGCCGTCGGCGGCACCGCCATCCTGATGTCGCTGCACAAGATCAAGGAGAAGGGCAAGAAGATCGCCGCGCACCTGCTGGAGGCCTCGGCCAGCGACATCGAGTACACGAACGGTCAGTTCCAGGTGAAGGGTTTCCCGGGCAAGGCGGTGCCGTTCGGCCAGGTCGCGCTGACCGCGTACGTGCCGCACAACTATCCCGAGGGGCTCGAGCCCGGCCTCGAGGAGACGTCGTTCTACGATCCCTCGAACTTCTGCTTCCCGTTCGGCGCGCACGCGTGCGTCGTCGAGGTCGACCGGGACACCGGCCAGGTGAAGATCGTGCGCTACCTGGCGGTGGACGACGTGGGCAACGTGATGAACCCGATGATCGTGGACGGCATGGTGCACGGCGGTATCGCGCAGGGCGTGGGCCAGGCGCTGTGCGAGGGCGCCGTCTACGACGACGGCCAGCTGGTGACGGGCAGCATGATGGACTACGCCATGCCCAAGGCCGACATGCTGCCGATGTACGAGACCGACCGGACGGTGACGCCGACGCCGGTCAACCCGCTGGGCGTCAAGGGCGCCGGCGAGACCGGCACCATCGCCGCCACGCCGGCCGTCATGAACGCCGTGGTGGACGCGCTGGCGCCGCTGGGCATCGACCATATCGAGACGATGCCGCTGACGGCCGGACGAGTCTGGACGATCATGAAGAGCGCGAAGCGCTAAGGAGATCCGCGACCATGTACCCAGCCGCCTTCGAGTATCACGCTCCGACCAGCGTCAAGGACGCGCTCAAGCTGCTCGGCAAGCTCAAGGACTCCAAGCTGCTGGCCGGCGGCCACAGCCTGATTCCGATGATGAAGCTGCGCCTGGCCCAGCCCAAGCATGTGATCGACCTCGGCAAGGTGAAGGGCCTGACCGGGATCAAGGAAGACAAGGGCGCCTTCGTCGTGGGCTCGATGACGACGCACTGGGAAGTAGAGTCGTCCAAGGCGCTCAAGGCCAAGGTGCCGGTCGTCGCCGAGACGGCCGCCGTCATCGGCGACCCGGCCGTGCGCAACAAGGGCACGATCGGTGGGTCGCTGGCCCACGCTGACCCTGCCGCGGACATGCCCGCCACCGCCATCGCGCTCGGCTTCGAGTTCGTGTGCGAGGGCGCCAAGGGCAAGCGCACGGTGAAGGCCGACGACTGGTTCAAGGGCCTCATGACCACGGCCATCAAGGACAACGAAGTCCTCACCACGATCCGCATCCCCGTGCTGCCGGCGGGAAGCGGCGCCTGCTACATGAAGTTCCCGCACCCGGCCTCGCGCTTTGCCATCGTCGGCGTCTGCGCGGCGGTGACGATCGACAAGAAGACCGGCAACTGCACGAAGGTGGGGGTGGGCGTGACGGGCGCCGGCACCAAGGCGGTCCGCGCCAAGGGTGTCGAGGCCGCGCTGCTCGGCAAGAAGCTGGATGCCGCGACCATCGAGGCCGCCGCGCAGAAGGCCGCCGACGGCGTAGATGTGCAGGCCGACCTGCAGGGCTCGGTGGAGTACAAGGCGCACCTCTGCCGCGTATTCGCCCGGCGTGCGCTCGAGGCGGCGCTCAAGCGCGCCCAGGGTTAACCACGCCTGTTCAATCGACGGCGGCGCGCCGCGGTGGCCTCGTGAGGCTGCCGCGGTTCGCCGCCGTTTCTCTGTGTGGCCCATGATCGCCGCCATCGTGCTCGCGGCCGGCTTCGCGCGCCGCATGGGGCGCCAGAAGTTACTGCTCGAGCTCCGCGGGAAACCTGTCGTGCGCTGGAGCGTGGAGGCGATTGTCCCCTACGTGGGCGATACCGTCGTGGTCACCGGCCAGGACGACGAGGCGGTGCGCGCGGCGCTCAGCGGGCTGGCCGTGCGCTTCGCGGTGAATCCGCGGCCGCAGGCGGGGCAGGGCTCGTCGATCGCGATCGGGGCGGCGGCGCTGAAGCCGTGGACGGCGGCGGTGCTGGTCGCGCTCGGGGATCAGCCGCGGCTGCCGGAGGGGCTCATCGCGCGGCTCCTGGCCGAGCGCGAGCGGTCGGGCAAGGCGATCGTGGCGCCGGTGTTCCAGGGCACGCAGGGCACGCCGGTGCTCTTCACGGCCGAGGTCTTCGACGAGCTGCGGGCGCTCGACGGCGATGCCGGAGCGCGCAGCGTGGTGCAGGCGCGGCCGGAGCGCGTGGCGCGTCTTGCTCTCGACGCGCCGATGCCGCCCGACGTGGACACGCCCGAGGACTACGCGCGGCTTCATGTACAATAGCGACCCGTGCGCGAAGAGATCCGCAAGATCCAGTCGTTGATGGAGGCGGCCGAGTACGTCACCGATGCTCCGGTGGCGACCTCGGTGTACCTGGCCCAGAGCCTCCGCAAGCCGCTGCTCATCGAAGGCCACGCCGGCGTGGGCAAGACCGAAGTCGCCAAGGTGATGGCCCGGATGCTGGACACGAACCTCATCCGCCTGCAGTGCTACGAAGGCCTCGACGCCTCGGCGGCGCTCTACGAGTGGAACTACCAGAAGCAGCTCCTGCACATCAAGCTGGACGAGGGTGCGCACAAGCCGGTCGACCAGGGCGAGCACGAGATCTTCTCCGACCGTTTCCTGCTCAAGCGGCCGCTGCTGCAGGCGATCACGCAGGAGCAGTCGCCGGTGCTGCTGGTGGACGAGGTCGATCGCGCCGACGAGGAGTTCGAGGCTTTCATGCTGGAGGTCTTCTCGGACTGGCAGGTGACGATCCCCGAGATCGGCACCATCAAGGCCACGCATCCGCCGCACGTCATCCTGACCTCGAACCGCACGCGCGAGCTCAGCGACGCGCTCCGCCGGCGCTGCCTCTATCTCTGGATCGATTACCCGCCGTACGACAAGGAGATCGCCATCGTTCAGCGGAAGGTGCCGGGCATCGACGCGCGCCTGGCCCGCGAGGTGGCGCGCTTCATGGAGTCGCTGCGCAAGGTGCGGCTGGCCAAGGTGCCGGGCGTGGCCGAGACGCTCGACTGGGCCACGGCGCTCTCGAACCTGCACGCCGATCACCTCGACGAGACGCTGGTCAACGAGACGCTCGGCTGCGTCCTCAAGGACGCCGACGACATGAAGCGCTTCCGCACGGAGGTGAACAAGAGCGGCCTGGCGCCGTTCCTCCAGCAGGCGCTCTAGTGCCGCCGCGCTCGCTCAGTCACGCCCTCGTCGCCTTCGTCGCGCTCCTCCGCCGCAACGCGCTGCCGATCACGCCGCTGCAGACCCTGGATGCCGTGCGGGCGCTCGACTATCTCGACGTGGGCGACCGCGACGAGCTCGCGCGCGGTCTGCGCGTGGTGTTCGTCACGCGCCCCGAGGAGGCGCCCATCTTCGATCGCTGCTTCGAGGCCTTCTGGCGGGCGCGCTCGGAGGCCGACGCCGTGGCCGAGGCGCTGGCCGGGCCCGGCGTGCCCGAGCCCGGCGACGGGCCGGGGCTCGAGAGCCAGGGCGCGCGCAGCGAGCGCCTGGCCCTGGAAGGCTGGGGCGAGGAAGGCCAGGAGGAGGAGACCGGCGAGCCGCTCGGCGTGCCGGCCGCCTCCGAGCTCGACGCCGTCGCCACGCGAGACTTCTCGACCTTCAGCGCCGATCAGCTCGACGAGCTGCTGCGGATCACCGTGCAGATCGCCCGGCGGCTGGCCCGGCGGGTGAGCCGCCGTCGCCGGCCGGTGCGGCGCCGCGGGCGCGTGGACCTGCGCCGCACGCTGCGCGCGAACCTCACGCGGGGCGAGATCATCGAGCTGCGCTACCGCCAGCGCAAGCGGCGCAAGGTCCGGCTGGTGCTCCTGTGCGACGTGTCGGGCTCGATGGATCTCTACAGCCGCTTCCTGCTGCAGTTCCTGTTCGCGCTGCAGCACGTGTTCTCGCGCGTCGAGACCTTCACGTTCTCGGTGCGCCTCACGCACGTGAGCGATGTCCTGCGCGCCCGCTCCTATCGCGAGGTGCTCCGCCGGCTGCAGGAGGTGCGCGATTGGTCAGGGGGCACCAAGATCGGTGAGTCGCTGGCGGAGTTCAACCGGTACTGGGCGCACCTGGTCGATCGCCGCACGATCGTGATCGTGCTCTCCGACGGCTGGGACACCGGCGATCCCGAGGTGCTCGCCACCGAGCTGCTGCGCATCAAGCGGCGCGCCGGCCGCGTGATCTGGCTGAACCCGCTCCTCGGCAATCCCTCCTACGAGCCGCTGACCCGCGGCATGGCGGCCGCCTTGCCGCTGGTCGACCACTTCGCCGCGGCGCACAATCTCGCCGCGCTCCGCGACCTCGCCGATCGGCTGCATCTCTAGATCCCGGGAACCTTTCGCCCGTCGCACGATGGGCGGGGTCGGTAATTCGTTGCAGCGTGTGACCGGGTGCAGCGGCAGA
>JBKPRI010000391.1:0-4847 GCA_046734515.1 Candidatus Methylomirabilota bacterium
GACGTGTCCATCCCGCGCAGCTCGTCCTCCGCCACGCTGAACGCCATGATCGGCGCGTTCTCGCTCCGCAGGCCCTGGTTCGCGAACTCCTTGTAGAACGGCACATTGCTGTCGCCGTTGATCGTGGACAGCACGCAGGCGCCGCCGCCGGAAGAGAAGCGCTTGATCTTGCCGACGATCGTCTGGTAGTCCTGATGGCTGAACGGCGTGTACTCCTCCTCGATGTTCGCCGCCGGCACGCCCTTGGCGAGCAGGAAGGCGCGCAGGATCTTGTTCGCGGTGCGCGGGAAGACGTAGTCGGTCCCGAGGAGATAGAACTTCTTGTAGCCGCCGCCCTCCTTCGACATCAGGTACTCGGCGCCCGGGATCAGCTGCTGGTTCGGACAGGCGCCCGTGTAGAAGACGTTCTTGCTGCACTCCTCACCCTCGTACTGCACCGGGTAGAAGAGCAGGCCGTTGTTGTTCTCGAACACCGGCAGCACGGACTTGCGGCTGACCGACGTCCAGCAGCCGAAGGTGACGGCGACCTTGTCCTGGAGCAGGAGCTGCTTGGCCTTCTCGGCGAAGAGGTCCCAGTTCGAGGCGGGATCGACGACGACGGGCTGGATCTTGCGGCCCATCACACCGCCCTTGGCGTTGATCTCCTCGACCGCCATCAGGACGACGTCGCGCAGCGAGACTTCGCTGATCGCCATCGTGCCGGACAGTGAGTGGAGGACACCGATCTTCACCGGCTCCTTGCCCTGCGCGGTGATGATGCTCGGCATGCCGCCGAGCGCGGCGAACCCGGCCCCCGCCGCCAGGCTGCCCTTGAGGAAGTCCCTGCGTGAATACGGCCCCATGACGTCTCCTTTGTTCCGCACGAGTCTTGGGTGCACTGCACCGCGGCCTCAGTGCCGCGCCGGGGACGTCGTTGTCCGCTCGCCGACGAAATAGCAAGGGGTGTACCGGATTGGACGTGAAGGATTTCGACGACTTGCGCGCCCGAGGACCGCCGCACCTGCCTAAATCGCAGGCAGATCCTCGGTGACTGACGCGGAGACAAGCACGGCGCGAGCGATCTCCACCATGGGGCGCCGGCTGTTCATGGCGGCGCGCCGCAGCCGGCGGAACGCCTCGTCTTCGGTGAGCCGCAGGCGCTCCATCAGGCGGCCCTTGGCGCGCTCGATCACCTTGCGCTCCTCGAGGGTCTGCTTGAGCTCGCGCGTCTCGCGAAAGCGCGCGATGGCCACGTCGAGCGCCGGCGCCAGTTCGGCCGGACGCAGCGGCTTGAGCAGGTAGGCCATCACGCCGGCCGCCTGCGCGCGGGCCACGAGGTCGTCCTGCGTGTGGCTGGTGAACAGCACCACGGGACACCCGGCGGTCGTGATGACGCCGGCCGCCGCCGCCACGCCGTCTCCGTCGGGCAGCCCGACCGCGAAGATCGCCACATCAGGCCGCGTGCGCGTGACCATCGCCAGCGCCTCGGCGGAACGCTCCGACTCACCGACGACTTCACCGCCCGCCTCCGCCACCGCCGCGCGCAGGGCCGTGCGCGATGGAGCATGATCGTCGACGATCGCAACACGCCACCGGGGAGACGTCTTCATAGAAGCCATGCGGCCTACCATGGCAAGGCCGATGCCACATCCTTCAGCGCCACAAATCAGACGTTTACATCAGCGCGCCCTGAGCCCCGATGCCCGCCAGCCGGGCAGCAACGCAGCTCTGCCGCTTCGGCGGGCAGGTTCGGGTCAGGAGCGAGGCTTCGTCGCCTCACGTCATCGCGCATTCGTCGAGCGCCGCGCCGCCGCAAGTGGGAAAAAAACAGCGGGCCGCCAGGGCTTCGCCGCGGCGGCCCGAACGTTGGGGGGGTGGGGGGGGCCATTTCGTGGCCCCCCATTCAACCAGACGTCAAATGTCGTAGTAGAGCGCGAACTCCCACGGGTGCGGCCGCAGGCGAATCGCATCCACCTCGTTCTTGCGCTTGTACTCGATCCACGTCTCGATCACGTCCGGCGTGAACACGTCGCCCTTGAGGAGCCAGTCGTGGCTCTTCTCGAGGTTGTCGAGCACGATGTCGAGCGCGCCCGGCAGCTGCTTGATCTTCTTCTGCTCGGCCGCCGGCAGCTCGTAGAGATCCTTGTCGACCGGCTTGCCCGGATCGATCTTGTTGGCGATGCCGTCGAGACCGGCCATCACGCACGCCGCGAACGAGAGGTACGGGTTGCAGGTCGGATCCGGCGTCCGGAACTCGATCCGCTTGGCGCCCTCCGACTTCGAGTACACCGGGATGCGAATGGCCGCCGAGCGGTTGCGCTGGCTGTACACGAGGTTGATCGGCGCCTCGTAGCCGGGCACCAGCCGCTTGTAGGAGTTGGTCGACGGCGCGATGAGCGCCAGCAGCGCGGGCGCGTGCTTCAGGATGCCGCCGATGTAGTAGAGGCAGGTCTTGGAGATGTCCGCGTAGCCGCCCCGCTCGTAGAAGAGGTTCTTGCCGTTCTTCCACAGCGACTGGTGCGTGTGCATGCCGGAGCCGTTGTCCTGGAACAGGGGCTTGGGCATGAACGTCGCGGTCTTGCCCCACTTCTTGGCGGTGTTCTTCGCGCAGTACTTGTACCAGAGGACCTTGTCCGCCATCTTCGTGAGCGTGTCGAAGCGCATGTCGATCTCGGTCTGCCCGCCGGTGGCCACTTCGTGGTGGTGGACCTCGACGCGCACGCCCACCGACTCCAGCGCCAGCACCATGTCGCTGCGGATGTCCTGGAACTGGTCCATCGGCGGCACCGGGAAGTAGCCCTGCTTGTAGCGCGGCTTGTAGCCCAGGTTGGGCTGCTCGAGCGTGCCTTCCTTGCCGGTGTTCCAGGCGCCCGCCTGCGAGTCGATGAAGTAGTAGCCGCTGTTGTAATTCTGGTCGAAGCGGATCGAGTCGAAGAAGAAGAACTCCAGCTCGGGCCCGATGAAGATCGTGTCGGCCACGCCGCTCTTCTTGACGTAGGCCTCGGCCTTCTGGGCGATGTAGCGCGGATCTCGCGTGTACGCCTTGCCGGTCACCGGATCCTTGACGTTGCAGATCAGGACCAGCGTCGGCACGGCGGTGAACGGATCCATCTGCGCCGTGGTCGGGTCCGGGATCAGCAGCATGTCGGACTCGTCGATCGTCTGGAAGCCGCGGATCGAGGAGCCGTCGAAGCCCAGCCCGTCCTCGAAGATATCCTCCCGCAGCTCGGACATCGGGATCGAGAAGTGCTGCCAGAGGCCCGGCAGGTCGATGAAGCGGAGATCGACGATCTTGACGCCTTTCTCCTTGGCCAGCTTGAGGACGTCCTTCGGGGTCATGCGGAACTCCTTCTCCTTCGTGAGGTGTGAATGCTACGGCCGCCGCCCCCTCCCGGGGGCGTCGGCCGGACTACGTTAGTGAACCGCCGTGTCGAATTCAAGCGCCTCTGCCGCTAGTGCGCGGGCCGGGCCTTCGCCTCCGCGGCCCGCATGGCTTCCTGGAATGCGCCGCCCCCGCCCGTGAATTCGCTGTAGGAGCCGCCGCCCATGGCGTACGCGGTCTCCGAGTGCTGCGAGAGATCCAGGCCGGCGACCTCGTCCTCCTCGCTCACGCGCAGGCCGACGACGGCGTCGACGACCTTGAGGATCACGAACGTCGCGACGCCGGCGAGGACGTAGGTCGCCAGCACGGCGACGATCTGCGTCCAGAGCTGGCCGGGGTTGCCGAAGAAGAGCCCGTTGTCGCCCGCGTCGTTGATGGCCTTGGAGGCGAACAGCCCGGTGGCCAGCGCGCCCCAGGTGCCGCCGACGCCGTGCACGCCCACCACGTCGAGCGCGTCGTCGTAGCCGAGCTTCGATTTCAGGTTGCACGCCATGTAGCAGAGCGCGCCCGCCACCAGGCCGATCACGATCGACGACACCGGCCCCACGTAGCCCGAGGCTGGCGTGATCGCGACCAGGCCCGCGACGGCGCCGGAGGCGGCGCCGAGCACGGTCGGCTTGCCGCGCATCGTCCACTCCGTGAACATCCAGCCCAGCGCGGCGGCGGCCGCGCCGGTGTTGGTCGCGAGGAAGGCGCTGGCGGCCAGGCCGTTGGCCTCGAGCGCGCTGCCGGCGTTGAAGCCGAACCAGCCGAACCAGAGCAGCGCCGCGCCCATCACCGTCATGGGCAGGTTGTGCGGCTGCATCGGCTGGTGCCCGTACCCCTTGCGCCGGCCCAGCACGACAGCGCAGACCAGCGCGGAGACACCCGAGGAGATGTGCACCACGGTGCCGCCCGCGAAGTCGAGCGCGCCGAGCTTCTTCAGCCAGCCGCCGTCCCCCCACACCCAGTGGGCGAGCGGATCGTAGACGATCGTCGCCCACAGCACGGTGAAGAGCAGGAACGCCGAGAACTTCTTGCGCTCGGCGAAGGCGCCGGTGATCAGCGCCGGCGTGATGATGGCGAACATCATCTGGAAGAGCATGAAGACCTGATGGGGGATGGTCTTCGAGTAGGCGTCGAACGGCTCGACGCCGACCCCGCGCAGGCCGATCCAGTCGAGACCGCCGATGATGCCGCCCTTGTCAGGGCCGAAGGCGAGGCTGTAGCCCCACAGCACCCACTGGATCGAGATGACCGCCATGATGATGAAGCTGTGCATGAGGGTGCCGAGCGCGTTCTTCTGCCGGACCATGCCGCCGTAGAAGAGCGCGAGGCCGGGCGCCGTCATCATCAACACGAGCGCACAGGAGGTCAGCATCCACGCGGTGTCGCCCTTGTCGATCTTCGACACGGCCACGGCGGGCGCGGTCGCGGCCGGAGCCTGGGCCAGGGCCACGCCCATGGTGGCCAGCACGAGCAGCGCTGCCAGTGCGCAGGTGAACCG
>JBKPRI010000392.1:0-3933 GCA_046734515.1 Candidatus Methylomirabilota bacterium
GCGCGGCCAAGCGCCTCTTCCACCAGTCCACGTGGGAGAGCCTGGAGACCCAGATGGAGCTGGAGGCGCAGGCCATCGCCGCCTCCGGCCGCACCGAGGACTTCCGCGCCGGCGTCACCGCGTTCGCCGACAAGAAGCCACCGCCGGCGTTTCGCGGCCGCTGAGATCGCGGTACTCTTGCAAGCGGAGGCTCCCCCCATGAAGCCGCGCGTCTACTACCGCCCGGGCTGATCGTCCTGCACCAAGACGAAGGAGCTCCTCACGTCTTGGGGGATCGAGTTCGATCCCGTCGACATCCAGGCTGACCCCTCCGCCGTCGCCGAGATGAAGCGCGTCGGCGTGCCGCGCGTGCCCGCCGTGCAGATCGGCGACCGCGCCGTGCACGGCTGGAATCCGCAGGGCTACGCCGACCTGCTCGGCGTGAAGTACGAGCCCACCGCGCAGCTCTCGCCCCGCGAGCTCGCCGTGCGCATCGATCACATCCTGGAGGACGCGCAGCGCGTGGTCGGCCGCTTCGACCAGGCCCAGCTCAACATCGTGCCGCCCGAGCGCAAGCGCTCCATCCGCGACCTGGCCTTCCACGTCTTCCGCGTGGGGCTCTCCTACATCGACGCCATGGACCAGGGCCGGCTGCCCGAGACGTGGTTCGACGAGCGGGCGCCGCAGGGGATGGACGACGGTGGCGACGTGGCCCGCTGGGGCGCACTGGTGCGCGGGCGCATCACGGGCTGGTTCGAGGGCGCGGGGCCCGAGGAGTTCGCGCGCACGGTCGACGTCTATTACGGTCCGCAGGGCAGTCACGACCTGCTCGAGCGCACCACGTGGCACTGCGGGCAGCACCTGCGCCAGCTCTACGTGCTGGCCGACCGCCTGCAGCTCACGCCGGGGCCGCTGCCCACGCACCTGTTCAAGGATCTGCCGATCCCTGAGTCGATCTGGTAGGGCGCGCTAGTCCTCTTCGGCCCAGGAGTGGGCCAGGCGGCTGGTCAGCGTGCGGTGGTGGAGGAAGTAGTACGCGAGCATGCTGCCCGCCGCCAGGATGTTGCCGACGAAGATCGTCCAGCCGGCCACCTCGTCGAGCACCCAGCTGGCCACGATGACGATCCCGCCGAAGAAGAAGACCTCGAAGGCCGTGAAGAGGATGACGAGCCCGAAGATCAGCATCGGATAGCGCTCGGCGCCCGCCATCACGAGCGCGCCGATGAGGCCGAAGACGACGAAGGCCAGGCCGTGCAGGATCGTGTAGATCATGAGCGCCTGGGCCGTCTCCGGCTTCTGGAGGAAGATGCTGCCCAGCACCTTCGGCGTGTGCAGCGGCTCGCCGTGGATGGCGTCGATGGCGAAGAACCAGATGGCCACGACGGCGGCGCCGATGACGCCGGCCACGATGCCCTCGCGCAGCACGCCGCCCCACGAGCCGATCAGCGTGCGCGGCAGCCCGCTGTACTTGCGGAAGAAGTACCAGATCATCGCCACCGAGGCGAGCAGGTTGCCGATCAGCACCGACCACCACACCAGCGCGGCCTGGGCCGCGCGGCCCAGCACGCTGAGCAGACCGAAGAAGAACACCTCGAAGCAGGCGAACAGGATCACGAAACCGATGAAGAGCGCGGGCTCGCGCTCGCTCATGGCCATCATGGTCGCGGCCACAATGCCGAAGGCGATGAAGGCGAGGCCGTGCAGGACCGTGTAGCCGATGATCGGGCCTGCCGCCGGCTCGAGCCCGGTCGGGGTCTTCACGCCGAAGAACACCATCGAGCCGAGCAGCGTCGGCGTGATGAAGGGCTTGCCGCGCAGGAGGTCGAACACGAAGAACCAGACCGCCACCACAGCGGCCCCGATGAGGCCGGCGACGATGCCTTCCCGGACTACCGAGCGCTCACCCGGGTTCATGGATCGTACGGGCGGCATCTTACCGCGTTTTCAGCCATTCCGGGCAAGGCGTAGACCGTAGTCCGAGTAGCGAAGGTGGGGCGGCAGGGAGGACCGATGGGCCACGGGACTCCACGGATCGGCGTGGCGCCACGCACCGCCCCGGCTCACCCGCCGAGAGCCGGCGTCCGGTCCGCGGGGATTGCGGGCCGGCGAGACCGCGTAATAGCCCTCGTCGTACCAGTCCGCGCACCACTCGTGGCAGACGCCCGACAGATCGCAGAGTCCGAGCGGATTGGCCGGTGTCGAGCCGACACGCGGGGGCGCGTCGAACCGCCCGGCTGGGCGCTCGTCGCCCCAGGGATAGCGGAGGTCCTGACGGCCGCCGCGCGCCGCCTTCTCCCACTCGGCCTCGGTCGGCAGCCGCGCGCCCGACCAGGCGGCGAACGCCGCTGCCTCCTCCCACGCGATGCCCACCACGGGCTGATCGGGAGCATCGAAGCCCGTCGCGCCCCAGAAGGCCGGCGGCGGGGCGCCGGTGGCCGCGAGCCATGCCGCCCACTGCGCGTTGGTCACCGGTGTTCGCGCGATGGCGAAGGCGTCCAGCCACACGACGTGCGGCGGACGCTCGGCCGGATGGCCGGACGCCCAGCCCATCGTGAACGGCCCCGCCGGGACCTCGATCATCAAGATGGGGGCCCCGAAATGGCCCCCAAGCCCCCAAACGCTCGGAGCGCCCCGCCGGAGCCGTGGCGCTCCTCGATATTCGCCATCGTTATAATGAGGCCTCACCTACCAGGAGGTTCGCAATGAAGGTCGCGGAGCGCATGGGACGGCTGGGGACGGAGTCGGCGTTCGAGGTGCTGGCGCGCGCGAAGGCGCTGGAGCGGCAGGGCAAGGAGATCGTCCATCTCGAGATCGGCGAGCCGGACTTCGACACGCCCGCCCACATCAAGGAGGCCGCCAAGCGTGCGCTCGATGCCAACGCCACGCACTATGGGCCGTCGGCCGGCCTGCCGGAGCTCCGCGAGGCCATCGCCAAGCACACCACGGAGACGCGCGGCGTGCCGGTGTCGCCCGAGCAGGTCGTCGTCACGCCGGGCGCGAAGCCGATCATGTTCTTCACGATCATGGCCCTGGTGGATCGCGGCGACGAGGTCATCTATCCCAACCCCGGCTTCCCGATCTACGAGTCGGTCATCAACTTCGTGGGCGGCGTGCCGGTGCCGATCCCGCTGCGCGAGGAGAGCGACTTCGGCTTCGACCTCGACCTCTTCGAGAAGCGGCTCTCGCCGAAGACCAAGCTCATCATCGTCAACTCGCCCGAGAATCCGACCGGCGGCGTGCTCGACCGCGCGCAGATCGAGCGCATCGCGCGGCTGGCCACCGAGCGCAACATCCCCGTGATGACCGACGAGATCTATCGCCAGTTCCTGTACGACGGCGAGTTCGTGTCGTTCTACGCGCAGCCGGGGATGCACCAGCGCGCCATCCTGCTCGACGGCTTCTCGAAGTCGTACGCCATGACGGGCTGGCGGCTCGGCTACGGCGTGATGCCGGCCGAGCTGGCCGAGCACGTCACCCGGCTGATGGTGAACTCCAACTCCTGCACCGCGTCGTTCGTGCAGCTCGCCGGCGTGGCCGCGCTGCAGGGCGATCACGACCCCGTGCGCAAGATGGTCGCGGAGTTCAAGCGACGGCGCGACATCGTGGTCGACGGGCTCAACAAGCTGCCCGGCGTCACCTGCAAGCGGCCACGAGGCGCCTTCTACGTGTTCCCGAACATCACCGGCAGCAAGCGCACGTCGGCCGAGGTGGCCGATCGGCTCCTGCAGGAGGCCGGCGTGGCCGTGCTGTCGGGCGCGGCGTTCGGCGCCCACGGCGAGGGGTATCTGCGCATCTCGTACGCCAACTCGGAGACGAATCTGCGCAAGGCGCTCGAGCGTATGCGGCCCGTCTTCGAGGCCTTCGCCCGCTGAGCCTCATCAGCGGCGCCGGGGCGGGGTCCGGGACGCCCCCCGGAACCCAGACCAGGAAGGGGTTCCGGGGGACGCCCCGGAC
>JBKPRI010000393.1:0-7614 GCA_046734515.1 Candidatus Methylomirabilota bacterium
GACAGCGATCGGCCTCTTCCATCCGGCTGTCGGCGCGGCGTGGCCGACCGGCGCACCGTCGCTCGGCGATCGCCCGCTGATCGTGCACGACGCCAAGCCGCTGCTGGAAGCGTGGCTGCCCTCGCAGCCCGCGCTGCCGGCGGCCGAGGACACCGCGCTGGCCGCCTATCTGCTCAATACCGCGCGGGCGACGTACAAGCTCGACGAGGTCTGCATGGAGGCCCTCGGGGAGTGTCCGCCGACGCTGCCGGCCGCCGCGCCGACGGGCCGCGTGGTCGACGAGGCGCTCGGCGCCGTGCTGGGCGAGCGCGCGCGCTGGGCCGTGCGCTTCTGGAAGTACGCAGCGGGCGAGCTGGAGGAGCGCGCGGTCAAGCGCATCTACGACGAGATCGAGCGGCCGCTGGTGCCGGTGCTGGCCGACATGGAGCAGATCGGCATCCGCGTCGAGCCCGAGCGGCTGGAGGCCTTCGCCAAGGAGCTCGAGCGCACCATCGACAATCTCACGCGAGAGATCTATGCGCTGGCCGGCGAGGAGTTCACGATCGCCTCGCCCAAGCAGCTCGCCACCATCCTCTTCGAGAAGCTCGCGCTGCGGGGCGGCCGCCGCACCAAGACCGGCTACTCCACCGACGCCGACGTCCTCACCGAGCTGTCGCTCACTCATCCGCTGCCCGGCAAGGTGCTCGAGCACCGCACGCTGTCGAAGCTCAAGGGCACGTATGCGGACGCGCTGCCCGTGCTGGTGAATCCCGCCACCGGGCGCATCCACACCACCTTCAACCAGCTGGTGGCGGCGACCGGGCGGCTGTCGAGCCAGGACCCCAATCTCATGAACATCCCGATTCGCACCGAGCTGGGGCGGCGGATCCGGGCGGCCTTCGTGCCGGCCGAGGGCTGGCGCTTCGTGGCGGCCGACTATTCGCAGATCGAGCTGCGCATCCTCGCGCACCTCTCAGGCGAGCCGGCCATCATCGAGTCGTTCCAGCGCGGCGAGGACATCCACACCCGCACCGCGTGCGAGGTGTTCAAGGTGGAGCCCGCGGCGGTGACCTCGCTGCAGCGCACGATCGCCAAGAGCGCCAACTACGCCATCCTCTACGGGGTCTCGGCCTTCGGCCTGTCGCAGGCCACCAAGATCGACCAGAAGGAGGCGCAGCGCTACATCGAGGCGTACTTCGCGGCGCACCCGCGGGTGCGCGCGTTCATCGACCGCACGCTGGCCGAGGGCCGCGAGCGCGGGTACGTCTCCACGCTGCTCGGCCGCCGCCGCTACCTGCCGGATCTTCGCAGCGGCAACCCCGTCGCCCGCAACGCGGCCGAGCGCATGGCGATGAACGCGCCGGTGCAGGGGACGGCCAGCGACATGATCAAGATCGCCATGGTGCGGATGTACGCCGCCCTCCGCGCGCGCGGCCTTCAGAGCCGCATGCTGCTGCAGGTGCACGACGAGCTGCTCTTCGAGTCGCCGCCCGACGAGGTGGAGACGATGGCCGCGCTGGCGCGCGAGATCATGGAATCCGCCCTGCCCCTCGACGTGCCGGTCGTCGTCGACATCAAGAGCGGCCTCGACTGGTCGCAGGTGTGAGCCGGCGCTTCCTGCTGGTCGGCCTCACCGGGGGCATCGCCACCGGCAAGTCCACCGTCTCCGCCATTCTCCGCGAGCTCGGCGCGATCGTGCTCGACGCCGACGTGCTCGCGCGCGAGGTGGTCGAGCCCGGCCAGCCCGCGCTCGAGGCGATCGTGCGCGAGTTCGGGCCCGACGTCCTCACGCCCCAGGGCACGCTCGACCGGAAGAAGGTGGCGTCCATCGTGTTCGCCGCGCCCGAGCGCCGCAAGACGCTGGAGGCCATCACGCACCCGGCGATCCGCGACCGCTTTCTCGCCCACCTGGCGGCGCTGGAGGCCCAGGGCTACGACGGCCTCGTGTTCTGGGACGCGCCCGTGATGATCGAGGCCGGCGGCCACAAGGCGATGGACAAGCTCGTCGTGGTCATCACCGACGCGACCACCCAGCTCGCGCGCGCGGTGGGACGCGACGGCGACCGCGCCGACATCGAGCGCCGCATCGCCAACCAGCTCCCGCTGGCCGACAAGGCCGCGCTCGCCGACTACGTCATCGACAACTCCGGCGATCGCGCCGCCACCGAGGCGCGCACGCGCGAGGTCCACGCCGCACTCCTGGCCGAAGCCCGGCGCCTCTGAACAACAAGCGCCGCGCGCTCGGCCAGCACTTCCTCCGCGACGCCGGCATCGCGCGCGCCATCGCCGGGCTGCTGGCGCCCACCGCGAACGACCTCGTGGTGGAGATCGGCCCGGGCGAGGGCGCGCTCACCGACGAGCTGGCGCGGCGCGGCGGACGGCTGATCGCGCTCGAGGTCGATCGCGCGCTGCTCGAGCGGCTCCGCCGGCGCCTGCCGGGCATCGAGGCGCTGGAGGCGGATGCGCGCACGTGGGAGTACGGCACGCTGGTGCGGCCGCCCGGCGGGCGCGTGCTCGTGGTGGGCAACCTGCCGTACAGCGTGAGCAAGCCGATCGTGGCCGCGCTGCTGGACGCGCGCGCGGTCATCGACGCCATGGCGCTCATGCTCCAGCGCGAGGTGGCGGAGCGGCTGGCCGCGCCGCCCGGCTCGAAGGTCTACGGCGCGCTGTCGGTGCTCACGCAGGCCGTGTCCGACGTGGAGCTCGCGCTGCGCGTGCCCCCCGGCGCGTTCCGGCCGCCGCCCCAGGTCGAGTCCGCCGTCGTTCGCCTCACGCCGCGCGCCACGCCGCGTGTGCCACCGGCGCTCGAGCCGCGTTTCCGCGAGGTCGTCCGGGCCGCGTTCAGCAGCCGGCGCAAGACGCTGGCGAATGCGCTCGGCGGGGGACTCGGCATCTCGTTGGGGCTCGCCCGGGAGGCCGCCACGACCGCCGGGGTGGACCCCGGGCGGCGCGCGGAAACGCTCACGATAGAAGAGTTTGTCGAACTGACAGCTCGGCTATAGTGGGATCTGATGCCGCGCCGACCGTTCCTGCTCGGGCTCCTCGCGGTATTGCTGCTGGCTGCCGTCACGCTCGGCGTGTTCACGCCGCCCGAGCTGCCGCGCGCCGCGTTCGTCCAGCCGCCCCCACCGGCCGAGCCCGTCTCGTTGACGCCGACCGTGCGCACCAGCACGATCACGCTCCGCCGGGGCGACACGCTGCTGTCCGCGCTGGCCCGGCTGGGCTTCGACCGGCGCGCCTCGAGCGAGGTCGCCGAGGCGCTGCGGTCGAGCGGCGCCGATCTCAAAAAGCTCCGCGCCAACGACGCGCTCGAGGTCACCTGGACGCTCGAGGGCGAGGCCGTCGCCGTACGCTGGGAGCAGAGCCCCTGGCTCGGCTTCGCCGCCATCGCGACGGACGCCGGCTGGGAAGTGCGGCGCGCCGACACGCGGCCCGACGTGCGCGTGGAGGCGGTGCGCGGGGAGGTGCGGCGCTCGCTGTTCGAGTCGGTCGAGGCGCTCGGCGAATCCCCGCAGCTCGTCATGGACCTGGTCGAGATCTTCTCCTCGGACTTCGACTTCACCGCCGACACGCGCGCGGGCGATCGCTTCCGGCTGCTGGTCGAGAAGCGCTACGCGGGTGACCAGTTCGTCGATTACGGCCAGATCCTGGTGGCCCAGTACCTGAGCGATGCGCGGGTGCTGACCGGCGTGTCCTTCGAGGGCGCCGGCGGACGCGTGGCCTACTACGATCCCGACGGACGCTCGCTCAAGAAGAGCTTCCTGAAGTCGCCGCTCGAGTTCACACGGATCACCTCCGGCTTCACGTATGCGCGCCCGCACCCGATCCTGGGCGGCGTGCGCCCGCACCTCGCGGTCGACTACGGCGCGCCGGTGGGCACGCCGGTTCGCGCGGTCGCCGACGGCACCGTGATGGTGGCGGGCTGGAACGGCGGTAACGGCATCCAGGTGCACCTGCGCCACCACGCCGGCTACGAGACCCAGTACAACCACCTCTCGCGCCTCGGCCCCGGCATCCGTGCGGGCGGCCGCGTGAGCCAGCGCCAGGTGATCGGCTACGTCGGCTCCACCGGGCTCAGCACCGGTCCGCACCTGGATTACCGCGTGGCCAAGAACGGCCGCTTCGTCAACCCGCTCGGCGAGAAGTTCATCCCCGGCCAGCCGCTCGACGGCGCCGACCACCGCCGCTTCGTCAAGGACGCGCGCGCGCTCGTCCGCCGCCTCGAGGACGCCTCGCAGTTCTGACTCGGAGGGGGGCTGCGCCCCCCTTCCGACGGTCGTCGCACGCCTGACGGCGTGCTCCTCCCTGCCTCCCCCGCGCAGAGGATTGCGCCGGCAAAGCCGGCGCTCGAACGTGGGCATAGAGAAGGCCGCGCTGGAATTTTCGGTGGCAGTGGAACAGCGTGTATTCGACCGTGCGGGCGGTTACGCCGAGACGGCGCGCGTGCGTGCGGAGCGCTGTCAGGAAGTCGAGCCACTGCGGGATCGTGAAGGCCTGGCCGCGGCGGTTGGTGTCGACCGAGCGGATGGCGAACAGGAGCTGCCAGGCGCGGATGTCGAGGACGCCGTAGCGCTTCGGATCGATCAGCGTGAGGATGGCCGAGGCCATCGGCACGCCGACGCCGCACAGCGCGGTCAGGCGCTCCATGCGCCCGTGCTCGTCGCGCGTGGCGAGCACCGCGCGTGAGACGGCGCGGACGCGCGCGGCGGAGTTCTTCTCCCAGAGCAGCCGGGCGCGCGGGCTCTTCCAGCGGCACATCGCCCTGAACTCGGCGCGCGTGAACCACCCGCGCCGGCGCACGCCGCGCAGCGTCTGCATCAGCGCCGCGGTCGGCGCGTGCTCCTCGCGGATCAGCTCGCGCGCGAGCAGGGCCTCCAGGCTGCGGTAGGTCAGGCGCCTCAGCGGCACCCACCCACTATAGAGACGGAGGCCTTAGAGCGCCGGGGTCGCGCTCCGGCCGGGCCGCCAGCCGCGCACGCGCATGCAGCGCTCGTAACGGAGCTGCTCGTCGAAGCGCTCGAAGCCGGCCTCGCGCGGCTCGCGCTCCCAGAGCTTCGGCGGCGGCTCGGTGCGCGGCAGGAGCCTGGGGCCGGTGCTGTCGCGCGGAAGCGCCGACGGCGCGTCGGTCTCGAGCGAGGCGCGATAGCAGGCCTCGGACTCCTCGGCCAGCTGGGGCAGCGTGCCCGCCGGGCGCGTCCAGTACGCCTTGGGGTCCTTGTAGGGGGTGGCGCAAGCCCCCAGAGCCAGCGTGAGGGCGATGACCGTCATGGCTTTCATGGGCCCAGACACTCCAAAAAACGTGCCATTGCAGAAACTTCGGGCCCACGAGGCCCGATGCTACGATGCTCGCGTTGGGAGGGGCTGTGGAACCTGCCGTCCGGCTGATCCCCCTGGGTGGGCTCGGTGAAATCGGCCTGAATATGATGGTGATCGAGTTCGGCGACGACTTGCTCGCCGTCGATTGCGGCCTCATGTTCCCCGACGACGAGCTGCCCGGGGTCGATTACGTCATCCCGGATTTCACTTATCTACGCGCCCGGCGCGATGCCTTTCGCGGCGTGGTGCTGACCCACGGCCACGAGGACCACATCGGCGCGCTGCCGTACCTGTTGCGCGAGCTGCCGGTGCCGGTCCATGGCACCCCGCTGACACTCGCGCTGGTAGGGGAGAAGCTTCGCGAGCACGGTCTGCTCGAGACGGCCGACCTGCGGCCGATGCGCGCGCGTGCGCCGTTCGAGGTAGGACCCTTCCGCGTGGAGGCCATCCGCGTCACCCACTCGATCGTGGACGGCATGGGCCTGGCGATCGACACGCCGGTCGGCACCCTGGTGATGACGGGCGACTTCAAGCTCGACCCGAGCCCGCTCGACAACGAGCCCTCCGACTACCGGCGCTTCGCCGAGCTCGGCGAGCAGGGCGTGCTCGTGCTGTGCTCGGACTCGACCAACGTCGACCGGCCCGGCCACACGCGCTCGGAGATCGAGGTGGGCGCCGCGCTCGGCGAGCGCTTCGCCGTGGCGACGGGCCGCATCATCCTGGCGACGTTCGCGTCGCACATCCATCGCATCCAGCAGGTGCTCACGCTGGCCGCGCGCTTCGATCGGCGCGTGGCGCTGCTCGGCCGCTCGATGGAGCGCAACGTTGCCGTGGCCGCCGACCTCGGCTACCTCACGGTGCCCGACGGGTTGATCCGCCCCCTGGAAGACGTGGTCGGGCTGCCGCCCCAGCGCCAGCTCATCCTGTCCACCGGCAGCCAGGGCGAGCCGCACTCCGCCCTCTCGCTGATGGCGGCCGGCGAGCACAAGTACTGTCAGATCGCGCGCGGCGATCTCGTCGTGCTCTCCGCGCGCGTGATTCCCGGCAACGAGCGCACGATCGGCCGCGTCATCAATCAGCTCTATCGCCGCGGCGCCGAGGTGCTCTACGACGACAATGCGTTCGTGCACGTGTCCGGCCACGCGAGCCAGGAAGACCTGAAGCTCATGCTCAACCTCACGCGGCCGCGCTACTTCGTGCCCGTGCACGGCGAATACCGCCACCTGCTCGGCCACGCGCGGCTGGCCGGCTCGGTGGGCCTCACGCCCGACCGCGTCTTCCTGATCGAGGACGGCGCGGGGCTCGAGGTCACCAAGACGTCCGCGCGCGTGCTCGAGGGACTGCCGGCCGGCCGCGTGCTCGTGGACGGCAAGGGCATCGGCGACGTCGGCGCCGTGGTGCTGCGCGACCGTCAGCTCCTGGCCGACGACGGCGTCGTCGCGGTCTCGCTGACCGTCGATACGCACGGCACCGTGGTGGCCGGTCCCGAGATCGCCACCCGCGGCGTCATCTACGTGAAGGAGAACGAGGCGGTGCTGGCCGAGCTGCGCGCGGCGATCGTGAGCGCGCTCGCCGAGCGCGCGCCGGAGGAGCCGCACGACCGCGAGGCGCTCGGCGCCCGCGTGCGCACGGCGGTCCGCCAGTTCGTGAACCAGCGCTTCCAGCGCAAACCTGTGGTGCTGCCGATGATCCTGGAGGTTTGATGCCCGCGACCGTGTCCGTGGAGACCGACAAGTCCGCGCCGCCCAAGCCGGCGACGCGCGTGAAGAAAGCCCGCCGGAAGGCCGACGCCCACCGCTGGATCCGCGAGGCCCGCGGCATCCTGGCCATGGCCGTGGCCGGCTTCGCCGTCGTCTCGCTGGCCGTCTTCGATCCCGCGCTGCCGCCGCGCGAGCAGGCCACCAGCGTGGGACCCGTCGGCTGGTGGCTCGGCTGGGCGCTCTTCCGCGCGCTCGGCTACGCGGGCTTCCTGCTGCCGCTGCTGCTCGGCGCCTGGGGCGTGTCGGCCTTCGTGCGGCCGAAGATCGCGCGCGGCTGGGTACCCGTGGCCGGTCTCGGTGTCCTGCTGCTGGCCGCCGCCGGGCTCCTGCAGCAGGCGGCCGACACCTTCGTGGCCGAGCGCGTCACGCGCGGCGGCATCCTCGCCACCGGCGGCTCGATCGGCTGGGCGCTGACCTCCGCCCTGCAGGCCACGCTGGGACGCTTCGGCGCCTGGCTCGTGCTGCTCGCAGCCGTGCCGGTGGCGGTGCTGCTCGTCACCCAGGCCTCGTACGCCGCGGTCGTACGGCTGACGGCGGCGCGCGTGGCGCGGCTGCGGCG
>JBKPRI010000394.1:0-36535 GCA_046734515.1 Candidatus Methylomirabilota bacterium
TTGCATGGACCGTGATGGGCCAGGGCACACGCCTGGCCTGTGCACGCGATCCATGGGCGGCTATGCTCGCGGCCTCCGGAACGCCGGCGTACCGCGATGGTGGAGGCCGCGTACTGGCGCGGGGCCCATTGGCCGGCAGGCTCGTCGTCTACGGGCCCGGCGTCGCCGGCGACGGCTGGCGGGTGATCCGCCTCGGCGGAACACTGCCGGTCGTTCGCGCGACGCTCCACGAGGCAGCCGCCGCCAGCCGACGTGATCTCTGGATCACGACGTGCCTGGCGGTGCTGCAGCGTGAATGGGGGACGGTGTGCGGCCGTGCGGGCGGCAACGCGACAGAGTACCGGGACACCGCCGGACGTCTCATGGCGGAGGGGCCGTTCGCGGGCAGCCTCGTCACTGTCGAGTCGCGGTAAGATCGGGGGCAACTGCAGGACGCAAGGGCCTGCGCTCACTCCAGAGTTCTGTCGGACTTCCGGGCCGACGTCAGACGAGTGAATGGAGGAGCCTCATGGTCGAGGACCGCGCGGAAGTCCCGCTGCTCATCGCCTTCGTGGATCTCACCCGCTTCTTTTTGCAGAGCCAGCGCGTCACCGACACCGAGCTCGCCGACACGCTCGACGCCTTCTACGAGTGCGTGTCGGCGCGGATCGACAAGTCGGGCGGGCGCGTGGTGAAGTTCCTCGGTGACGCGGCGCTGGTGGTGTTCCCCGAGGACGCGGTGGATCGCGGCGTGGAGGCGCTGCTGGAGACGAAGGACGCCGTGGACGATCTCATGGAGAGCCGCCGCTGGGACTGCCGGCTCACGGTGAAGGCCCACTTCGGCACCACCGTGGCGGGACCGTTCGGCGGCGCAGGGGTCAAGCGCTTCGACGTCATCGGCAAGGCCGTGAACACGACGGCCACGCTCGAGGGCAGCGGCGTCACGCTCTCGGTCTCGGCGTTCCGCAAGCTGGGGCCGGAGCTGCGGCGGCGTTTTCGCAAGCACACGCCGCCCATCACCTACATCCGACTCGAGGACCCGCGGCGCGTCCGCGGGTGAGCGCGCATGCCGGTGCGACACCGCGCTATCGCCCACGTGGACATGGATGCGTTCTATGCGTCCGTGGAGCAGCGCGACAACCCGGAGCTGCGCGGGCTGCCGGTCATCGTGGGCGCCGATCCCCGGGGGCGCGGTGTCGTCTCGGCGTGCTCGTACGAGGCGCGTGTCTACGGCGTGCACTCCGCCATGCCGATCTCGCGCGCCTACCGTCTCTGCCCGCACGGCGTCTACCTGCCGGTGGACATGGACAAGTACGCGCGCGTCTCGGCCGAGATCATGGCGATCCTCGGCGAGTTCTCGCCGCTGGTGGAGCCCGTGTCGGTGGACGAGGCCTTCATCGATCTCACCGGCACCAGCACCCTGTGGGGGCCGCCCCCGGACGCGGTGCTCGCCATCAAGACGCGCATCAAGCGCGAGACCGGGCTCACGGCCTCCGCCGGGCTGGCGGCCAACAAGTTCATCGCGAAGGTCGCCTCCGATCTGCGCAAGCCCGACGGGCTCGTGGTCGTCGAGCCCGGGCGCGAGGCCGAGTTCCTGGCGCCGCTGCCGATCGAGCGGCTGTGGGGCGTGGGCAAGGCCACGGCGAAGGAGCTGCAGACGCTGGGCGTGGCGACCATCGGCCAGCTGCAGCGCATCGCGCCGCGCGCGCTCGTTGCCCGGCTGGGCCCGCACGGGCCTGACCTGCTCGACCTGGCCTTTGGCCGCGACGAGCGGGCGGTCGAGCCGTTCTCGGCGCCGAAATCGATGGGGGCGGAGACGACGTTCGAGCGTGACTGTCGCGAGCCGGCGCGCCTGGAGGAGACGCTGCGCTACCAGGCCGAGCGGGTTGCGCGCGAGCTGCGCGCGGAAGGTCTGGCCGCGTGCCGGGTGACGCTCAAGCTTCGATGGGCGGACTTCCGCACGCTGACGCGCAGCCAGACGGGCGACCCCACGCAGGATGGACTCGAGATCTACCGGCGCGCGGCGGCGCTACTGGCGCGGGAAAGGCTGGTGCAGGCCGTCCGTTTGATCGGACTGTCCGCCTCGACCTTCCGTCCTCAGGCGAGCGGACAGCTGCCACTGCTCGATCCCGCCGCCGTCCGGCGGGAGCAGCTCGCGCGCGCCGTCGACCGCATCACCGGCCGCTTCGGCCGGTCCGCGATCCTGCCGGCACGCTTGCTAGGCCGCGACGATCCGGAGTGAACGACCGCCACCGCTGGGGCTGTCAGTAAATATGACAGTTCGGGCTGTGGTTTCCGGGGCGAGCTCGCTAACCCATCGTTCGTATTGGTCATTCCATTCTGGCCCGCCATTTGCGCTATAGGGCGCGATTTCTCTGCGAGGGACTATGGCCAAAATTTGCCGGTTTGACCTCGTCGCGCTGTCACGTGCAACGGTGTTATGTCTGCTGACCGGACTCTTCCTCGCGCCGGCGGCCAGCGCCGACGTGCCGGTCCTCACGAGCTTCACTCCAGCCGCGGGTCCTGTCGGCACGACAGTCACGCTCAACGGGCGCGGATTTCTGGGTGCAACCGACGTGGTGTTCCAGGACGGCGTGCGGGCCACGCCCGCGACGGTGACAGCGACCTCTCTGCGTGTCGTCGTGCCAGCCGGCGCGGTAACGGGGAGTCTGGCCGTCGTGACCCCTGATGGACGGGGGACGTCGACCAGCGCGTTTCGCGTAGCACCCATGATCCTCGGCTTCTCGCCGACCACGGGCATCCTGGGCGCTCAGATCACGCTGAGCGGTTTCAATCTGGCGAATGCCGGCCCCCCGCCCGTCGTGCAGGTCGGCGCGGCTACGGCAGTCCTGACGGACGTCACCCCCACGTCGATCACGTTGACGATCCCGCCCACCGCGACGACTGGGCGGCTCACCGTGAAGACGTCGGACGGCGTCGCAACGACGGTCGCCAGCTTGACGGTCATCCGGCCGCCGACGGTGACGAGCTTTTCTCCGGCATCCGGAACGGTCGGACAGGTCGTCACCATCACGGGGACCGGCCTGAGCGGAGTGGCGGAGCTGCAGTTCGAGGGCGCACGCGCCGCCGTGCTCGCGCCGGCGTCGGCGACGTCGCTGCGGGTGACGGTGCCGGCCGGAGCGATGACGGGCCGTTTGTCGGTGACCAACACGGGCGGCAGTGGTCAGAGCGCGCAGCTGTTCCGTGTCGCGCCGAAGATTCTCGGCTTCACTCCGACCACCGGTATCCTGGGCACGCAGGTCACCCTGAGCGGCTTCAATCTGGCGAATGCCGGTCCGCCGCCCGTCGTGCAGGTGGGCGCGGTTCCCGCGGTCGTGACGGACGCCACCCCGACGTCGGTCACGCTGACGATTCCGCCGGCCGCGATGACCGGCCGACTCACCGTGAAGACTTCGGACGGGGTCGCGACGACGGATGCCAGCTTGACGGTGATCCGGCCGCCGACGGTGACGAGCTTCTCTCCGGCATCCGCAACGGTTGGACAGGTCGTCACCGTCACGGGGACCGGCCTCGGCGGAGTAGCGGAGGTGCGGTTCGAAGGCGCGAGCGCCCCGGTCCTGGCGCCCGCATCGCCGACGTCGCTGCGGGTCACAGTCCCGGCCGGAGCGACGACGGGCCGCCTGTCGGTGACGAACACGGGCGGCAGCGGTCAGAGCGCTCAGGTGCTTCGTGTCGCGCCGAAGATCCTCGACTTCGCTCCGGTCACCGGCATCCTCGGCACTCGGGTCACGCTGACCGGCTTCAACCTGGCGAATGCCGGCCCGCCGCCCGTGGTGCAGGTGGGGACCGTCTCGGCGGTTGTGACGGACGTCACCCCGACCTCGGTCACCATGACCATTCCGCCCGCCGCGACGACCGGACGGCTCACCGTGAGAACGTCGGACGGGGTCGCGACCACGGTCGCCAGCCTGACAGTGATCCGGCCGCCGACGGTGACCGCGCTCTCGCCGGCGTCCGGCACAGTCGGACAGGTCGTCACCCTCACCGGGACCGGTCTGAGTGGAGTGTCGGAAGTGCAGTTCGAGGGCGCGCGCGCCGCGGTCCTGGCCCCCGCGACCGCGACGTCGCTCCGGGTCACGGTGCCGGCCGGCGCGGTGACCGGTCGCCTGTCGGTGACCAACACGGGCGGCAGTGGTCTGAGCGCCTCGGTCTTCCGCCTCCTGCCGAAGATCACCGGACTCACGCCGACCGCGGCCCTCGTGAACGACCGCGTGACGGTGACGGGATTCAATCTCACGGAGAGCGCCGTGCCGACGGTCCGGGTGGGAGCGGTCGGTGCCACCGTCGTGACCGCCGCCCCCACGTCGGTCACGTTCACGGTGCCGGCTGCGGCGATCACGGGGCGTATCACGGTGATGACGACGGCTGCCGCGCTGAGTCCCACGGAGCTCATCGTGATCCGGCCGCCCACCGTCGCGTCGTTCTCGCCTGCCGCAGGTCCCGTCGGGACCACGGTCACCGTGAGCGGGACCAATCTCGGGACCGCGACCGGGGTGACGTTCAACGGCGGCGGCGTCGCCGCGGTCACCATCGTCTCGCCGACATCACTGCGCGTCGTGGTCCCGCCGGGCGCGACGACGGGTCGTATCGGCGTCATCAACCCGGCCGGAAGCGCGCAGAGCGTCGGTGTGTTCCGCGCCGCGCCACGCATCACCCTCCTCTCGCCCGGCGCGGCCGTACCGGGCGAGGCCGTGACGATCACGGGCTTCAATCTCACCGCGGGGGCTGCCCTGCCGACGGTGCGGGTCGGGTCCGTGGCCGCCGTCGTGAGCGGGGCGACGCCGACGTCGGCCACGCTGATCGTGCCGGCCACGGCGACGACCAACCGCGTCTCCGTCACGACCGTCGATGGGACCGGCAGCAGCGACGCCGCGCTCACCGTGCTGGCGCGGACGGTGCCCCGCCCCGCCGCCATGCAGCCGCCGGCCGCCGCCGTCGGTGCGACGATCGTGGTGACGGGGAGTGGATTGTCCCTGAGCAACCGCGTCGTGTTCACCGGCGGCATCGCCGCCATTCCTACCGCGGTGACCGCCACGTCGCTGAGCGTGGTCGTCCCGAACGGCGCCGCCACGGGGCCGCTGACGGTCACGAATCCCGTGGGCACCGGGACGAGCGCCGCGACGCTGAGGATCCTGCCGGCGATCACCACCGTGACGCCGCGCGCGGGTGTCGTCGGGGCGACGATCACCGTGTCCGGAACGAGTCTCAAGGTCGGCTCCAACGCTCCGCAGGTGAGCCTGGGCGGGCTGCCGGTCGCAGTCGAGACGTCCTCACCCGCCGCGGTGACGATCCGGATCCCGGAGGGCGCCGCGAGCGGACGGATTCAGCTGACCACCGCGGACGGCACGGCGACGAGCGCGGACACCGTGCTCGTCACCCCGCGAGCCGTCGTCGAGGCCGCGCTCCGCAAGACGACCACGCGGAGGACAGGGACCACGCTCGATCGCGTCGTCGAGGTGCGATTCCCCTCCCTCGTGGGGGACTTTCACTCCGTCACCGTCACGGATGGCGTCCTCTTGCAGGACGCACCGCTGGTCCTCGGAGGTCAGCTGGTGAGCGGCGGTCGAGTGACCGACGACTTCCGTCTGCGCCGGGTCTTGACCGACACCGAGGAGTATCCGGCCGCCGACCGGCAGTTCACGATCGTCGCCACGCCGGCGGCCGGCGGCGATCCGATCGTGATGCACACGACACCCCAGACGCTCGGGAGTCTCGACGAGGTGACGATTTTCGACGTCCTTAGTGCCCGCGTCACGGCTGAGCCCAGGATCCTCACCTTCTTGGAGTCGCAATCCTCGGTCGTGGGATCCACCGGCGAAGCGGCGGGTACTATCGTCGAGGTGTTCGGATGCCTCGGTCAGGACTGCTCGTTCACTAGCCTCGGCACCGCCCTCATGAGCCCACCATTTTGGGCATTCACCCTGCCGTCGGCAGTCCACCCCGGCGACCGTATCAGCGCGCGCGCCACAGCCCCCGGCAAGATCACCAGTCGTCTGACGTCATCGTTCATCGTTACGGGTCCCGGGCAGCTCGTCGCGCCGCGCATCGTCGAGCCGGTCTCGTCGAACACCACGGACCTGCTGGGGTCAGGCTCGGAAGGCAGCACGGTCGAAGTGTTTGCCGAAGGGCCGGTCGTGACATCCCTTGGCTCAGCGACAGTCGTGGCAGGCGCCTGGCAGATCCAGCTGGCCGAGGGCCTCGGCTCGGGACAGCGACTCTTCGCCATCGCGCGCCAGCCGGGCTTTGCTGACTCCCCGCCGAGCGAGGTCGTAGTCGTCGCCGAGCCCGCCGACACCGGGGTCTTCGCGTTCTCCGTCGTCGAGCAGGTGCCGCTGGTGATCGCCTGGGACATGAGAGGGCTCACCGCTCCGCTCGCGAGCCTTCGGCTGTCGATCATCGTCGCGAATGCCGAGCAGACGCTGGCCTGTTCCGAAACCGACGTGTTCAACGCCGATGTGGTGCCGCCGGGGACGGCGAGTGTCACCGTATTCGTCCCGTCCACCTGCACGGGGCCCAGTGGGCCGCAGCCCGCTGTGCGGGGCGAAGTCTGCGTCGGAACCATCGACGACCGCGCCCAGCACAGCGAGCACTGCCTGGTTCTCGATTAGTTACTAGGGACCAAGCGGGTTGCACTTTCCGCCGTCGCCCGGCTGGTTGCACACGTCACTGTTGATCGCCTGGTTGACGAGCGCGGCCCAGTCGTCGGGGAAGCCCGCCGGAATCGTCGTCGTGCACTTCGCGCCCATCGCGGTTGCGGCAGGACCCGCCAGCAGGTAGCCCTGGCATGCCGCGTTGTCGGCGGCGGCCTTCACCGCGGCGACGTAGCCGGCATGCGTGCCGTAACGCTCCTCGAGCGACGGCCGCGTATCGCGGGCCGCCAGACGCTGCGCCTTGGTCTTGAAGAACGGAACCATGCCGCCGACGTAGTTGCAAACCTGGCCGGCGTGGCACGGCCGCCCGTCGTAGAACGGATGACCGGGCCCGGCGGTGATGTTCCAGCCAAGGTAGGTCGCGAGCGGGGCGTCGCGCTGCACGGTCGGCATCTGGCCAGCGGCCGCCGCGGCCTCGTGACGATCGCGCGCTGCCCTCGGTGGCCTCCACGCTGCTGCCCGACAGCATCGCCGAATTCACCGCGCGGCATCCCGGCGTCACCGTCCGCGTGCGCGACGGCGTCGCCGAGCGGGTGACGAGCCTGGTGAAGAGCGGCGAGGCGGACTTCGGGATCGGCAGCCCTGCCCGGAGCGATCCCGAGCTGCGCGTGTCCGCGCTGATGCACGATCCCCTCGGCGTGGCCTTTCGCCCCGGCCATCCGCTGGAGCGGCGCAAGCACGTGCGCCCGCGCGACCTCGTCGGCTGCCCGCTGATCCTGCTCGACGGCGACCACAGCGTGCGCGTGCTCATCGAGCGCGTCTTCGAGTCCCTCGGCGAGCCGCTCACCGCTCACACCGGCCTACGAGGCCAGCTATGTGCCGACCGCGCTGGGCTTGGCCAAGGCCGGCCTCGGCGTCGCGGTCATCGCCTACACGGCCGATGCGGCGGCCACACAGGCCGCGGGCCCTCGCGGCGGTGGTCCATGCGAGCTGGGGCAACGACGTCCCGGTATGATTGCGGCGGCCGGCCGCGTCGGCTACACTCCACTGAACGGTTGTTCAGTCTCCGGGGGGCTCTCATGGATCGACCGATCGCCTACGACAAGCTCGCGCGCGAGGACCGCTTCGTGCGGATGCGCACGCGGGATGTGGCCAACGCCAAGATCGAGCAGGGGATGCCGCCGTTTCCCGACCTCTCCAGCGACGCGTCCATGCGCGATCGCATCCACGGCATCCTCGTCGGCGAGATGCAGGCCATGGAAGGCGCGGGGCGCTCCGTCTACGACTTCCCGGACGCGCCGTGGGAGTTCACGATGGACATGGCGCGCCAGGTCTGGGACGAGTCGCGCCACGTCGAAACGTACCTCGGGCTCCTCGATCACCTGGGCGGCTACGTGGGAGAGTTCCCAGAGACCACGCTGCTCTGGCGCTGTGCGTGCGCCGAGGACGCCGCGGCCCGGGTGGCCGGCGTGAACCGCGGCCTCGAGGGCCTGGCCTGCGACGTCTTCAACCAGCTCATCCACATCGCCAGGAAGATCGGTGATCCCGTGCTCGAGCGCTCGGTCGACTACGTGCTGGCCGACGAGATCACGCACGTGCGCATGGGCTCGCGCTGGCTCAACGAGCTGACGCGCAACGATCCCGAGCGCCGCAAGCGGGCGATCGACTTCCAGGATTCGATCGACGAGCGCTTCAATCTGGGCGGCACGCGGCAGGACGGGCATCACGAGGTGGTGCCCATCTCGATCGCCAAGGACGCGCGCCGCCTGGCCGGCTTCACCGACGAGGAGATCGAGCGGCTCGTCAAGAGCACGCAGCGGTCCCAGGTGTACTAGGGGCGTCCCAGGCTGGCCGCACATCCGCTCGAAGGGCACTTCAGCGTCGACGTCGCCGCGCGGCGTCTCCGCCACTACCGCTACGTCGAGGAGCGCACCATGCGCATCCTCGGCGGCTGGATCGCGCTCACCCCGGAAGTCGACGTCAAGCTCCTCTTCGGCCGCCACGTGTGGGACTGCGCCCAGCACGCCGACCTCTGGGGCCGGCGCCTTCCCGAGCTGCGCGCGAAGGCGCAGGAATCCGAGCCGGCGAACCCGGAGGTCGTGGCCGTCTTCGACCTGATCGAGACGGCCGAGGCGCCGGGGCAGACGGTCGAGCGCGTCACCGCCATCTACCGCGTGATGAAGCCGCACCTGGCCACCGTGTACGAGCGCCATCTTGCCGTCGCCAACCCCGTGTACGAGCCGCCCACCCGCCGCATCCTCCTGCGCTGTCTCGACGAGGAGCGGCGGCACGCCGCCGCCGGCGCGCTCGTGCTCGGGCGGCTCATCGCCCGCACGCCCGCCCTGGGCGAGCGCGCCCGGCAGTGGGAGCGCCGGGTGCTCGAGGCTCTGGCGGGTGCGCGTGGGATCACCGGCGACGTTGAGCCGCCGCTGGTCGTCGATCCCCCCACGCCGGCCGATCCTCTGGCCGTCGCGCAGGACCTCGTGGCGCCGCCGCGGCCGCCCGAGGTGGAAGCCGCGCTCGGTGATCTCGCGCGACCGCTCGCGGCTCACCGGGCGGCGATCGCGCGCGGCGATCTGGGCGCCGTGCGCGCCGAGCTCAGCGCCGACGCCGCGCCCGACGCCGTCGGGGAGTACGCCCGGCTGATGCCGCCGTTCGACAGCGTGGACGTCGTCGGTGTGGCGCGCATCGGCCGCCAGCGCATGGTGAAGCTGGCGCTCGCCGGCCCGCGCGGCCGTCAGGTCTTGCAGGAGCGCTGGATGCCGGCCGACGGGGGCTGGCGCGTCGTGACCGTCGAGGTCACCGACCGCACGTCCTGATGCGCCGCGTCCTGGTCGCCAACCGCGGCGAGATCGCTCGCCGTATCTTCCGGGCGTGCCGCACGGCTGGTCTCGCCACGGTCGCCGTGTACTCCGAGGCCGACAAGGACGCGCCCCACGTCCGCGACGCCGACCAGGCGATCATGCTCGGCCCGCCGCCCGCGCGCGAGAGCTATCTCGACGTGGAGCGCCTCATTCACGCCGCGCGGCGCAGCGACGCCGACGCCGTGCACCCGGGCTATGGCTTCCTCTCCGAGAACTGGCGGTTCGCCGAGGCGGTCACGCGCGCAGGGCTGACGTTCATCGGCCCCCCCGCCGAGGCCGTGCGCGCCATGGGCGACAAGACCGAGGCGCGGCGGCTGATGGCCGCGGCCGGCGTGCCGACGATGCCCGGCAGTCCGGGGCCCATCTCGGACGCCGCCGAGGCTGAGGCGCTTGGCGCGCGCGTCGGGTTTCCGCTGGTCATCAAGGCGGCGGGTGGCGGCGGCGGCATCGGCATGGTGCGCGTGGACAAGGCGGCGGACCTTGCCAGCGCGTTCGCCGCGGCCACGCGGCGCGCGCAGTCGGCCTTCGCCAATCCCACCGTCTACGTCGAGCGCTATCTCGAGCGTCCACGGCACGTCGAGGTCCAGGTGTTCGCCGACCGCCACGGCGCCGTCGTGCACCTGCACGAGCGCGAGTGCTCCATTCAGCGCCGCCACCAGAAGCTGATCGAGGAGTCGCCGGCGCCCACCCTGCCGGCGGCGACCAAGCGCGGGCTCACCGAGGCCGCCGTGGCCGGCGCGCGCGCGATCGGCTACGTGAACGCCGGCACGATGGAGTTCCTCGTCGACGCTGCGGGCGGCTTCTATTTTCTCGAGATGAATACGCGCATCCAGGTCGAGCATCCCGTGACGGAAGAGGTGACCGGACTGGACCTCGTCCTGGAGCAGCTGCGGGTGGCGGCGGGCGAGCGGCTGTCGTGGCGCCAGGAGGATATCGGCCAGCGCGGCGCCGCCATCGAGGTTCGCGTGTACGCCGAGGACCCTGACAAGAACTTCCTGCCCTCGCCGGGCACGATCACGCGGCTGGAGCTCCCGGCGGGCGAGGGGATTCGCGTGGAGTCGGGCGTGGAGTCCGGCAGCGTGGTCTCCGTCCACTACGACCCGCTGCTCTTCAAGCTGATCGCGCGCGGTGCCGACCGCGAGGAGGCGCTTGCCCGCATGCGCACCGCGCTCGCGGCGACGGTGGTCGAGGGCGTGAAGTCCACCGTGCCGTTCCTCCGCAAAGCCCTCGAGCATCCCGACGTTCGCCGTGGCGCGCTCCACACTCAGATGGTGGACCAGGGCGCCTTCCGCTAAACTCCGAATTTACAAAAGGAGCCCCTGTCCATGCCGGAGGAGATCAAGGCTCACATCACGGGCGTCGTCTTTCAGATTCCCACCAAGCAGGGTGACAAGGTGGGCGCGGGCGACCCCGTCATCGTGCTGGAGTCGATGAAGATGGAGATTCCCGTCGAGGCGCCGCGCGCGGGCGTCGTGCGGGAGATCAAGGTGCAGGAGGGGCAGACGGTGCAGGAGGGCGACACCGTCGCCGTCCTGGAGTAGGGAGAGCAACCATGAGCGCCTCGATGCTGCGCGATCTCTACGAATACCATCGCTGGGCCAACCGCCGGCTCTTCGACGTGGCCGCGGCACTCGGCGAGGAGGCCTGCGCCAAGGACCTCGGCAAGCACTTCAGCGTGCCGAACCTGACGCGCATGTTCGCCCACATCTACGGCGCCGATCTGAACTGGCTCAAGCGCTTCAAGGGCTCCTCGCCGACGGAATCGCCCTTCTTCGAGATCGCCACGATGGCCGAGGTGCGCCGCCAGTGGGACCCGCTCGAGGCCGAGCAGAAGGCGTTCGTCGAGGGGCTGAGCGAGGCGGACGTCGCCCGCGAGATTCATTACAAGACCTCGCGGGGCGAGGCGTTCCACGTCGCGCTCGGTGTGCTGCTCCAGCACGTGGCCAATCACGCGACGCACCACCGCAGCGAGATCGCCACCATGCTCACGCTCCTGAGCGGCTCGCCGCCCGACACCGGGATCAACACCTGGATCCTGCACCGCACCGGCCAAGCGCGCTGATCGCATGCCGATGAAGGACCACGCCGACGACCTCGCCCGGCGGCGGGCGAAGGCGCGGCAGATGGGCGGCGAGGACGCGGTGGCGCGGCAGCACGCCGCCGGCAAGCTGACCGCGCGCGAGCGCGTCGACCGGCTCTTCGACAAGGACACCTTCACCGAGATCGGCGTGCACGCCACACACGCCGGGATCGCGCCCGATCTGGCCGGCCGCGACACGCCGGCCGACGGCGTCATCACGGGCTTCGGCAAGATCGACGGGCGGATGGCCTCCGTGATCGCCTACGACTTCACGGTCATGGCCGGTTCGATGGGCCGCAACGCCGAGACGAAGTGCAACCGCGCGCGCGAGATCGCCTACACCAAGCGCGTGCCGATGATCTGGCTGATCGACTCCGCCGGCGCGCGCATCCAGGAGGCGATCGGCTCGCGCTGGTTCGCCGGCTCCGGTGTGCTCTTCCGCGAGGAGTCGGTCTTTTCGGGTGTCGTCCCGCAGGTCGCCGCGATGATGGGCCCCGGCGCCGCCGGCACCGCGTACATCCCCGCGCTCGCCGACTTCGTGCCGATGGTGAAGGGGACCAGCAACATGGCGCTCGGCGGCCCGCCGCTGGTGAAGGCGGTCGTCGGCGAGGACATCACCGCCGAGGAGCTCGGCGGCTCGAAGGTCCACACCGAAATCTCCGGCGTGGCCGACCTCGAGGTGGACGACGACGAGCACTGCCTGCGCGTGATCAAGGAATACCTGGCGTACTTCCCGTCGCACAACCAGGAGCCGCCGCCGGTGATCGCCTGCGACGACCCGGTGGACCGCCGCGACGAGGAGTTGTTGACGATCCTTCCCGACAGTCCGCGCCGCGCCTACGACGTGAAGAAGGTCATTCGCGCTCTGGTGGACCACGGCCGGATGCTGGAGATCAAGCCGGGCTGGGCGAAGAACATCGTGACAGCGCTGGCGCGGCTCAACGGCCACCCCGTCGGCGTCATCGCCAACCAGCCGATGGTGCTGGGCGGCGCGCTCGATCTCGACAGCGCCGACAAGGCCGCGCGCTTCATCATGCTGTGCGACGCCTTCAACATCCCGCTGGTCTTCCTGCAGGACGTCCCCGGCTTCATGGTGGGGAGCAAGGTCGAGCGTGCCGGCATCATCCGCCATGGCGCCAAGATGCTCTACGCCGTCAGCGAGGCCACCGTCCCCAAGCTGACCGTGGTCATGCGCAAGGCGTACGGCGCCGGCTACTTCGTCATGTGCGGCCGCGCCTACGAGCCCGACCTGATCGTCGCCTGGCCGACGGCGGAGATCAGCGTGATGGGCCCCGAGGGCGGCACCAACATCGTCTACCGCAAGGAGATCGCCGCTGCCGCGAACCCGGATGAAGAACGTGCCCGCCGGGTGGAGGACTTCCGCAAGCTGATCTCTCCTTATATCGCCGCCGGCGCCGCCCTCATCGACGACGTCATCGACCCGCGGGACACTCGCCCGACCTTGATCCGCGCGCTGGAGATGGCCAAGAGCAAGCGCGTGGACCGCCCCTGGCGCAAGCACGGCGTGATGCCGGTCTAGCTCGGCCCATGCGTCTGGCGGTCGGCAACGTCGCCGACCAGTTCTTCGTCACGGACGTCTTCCGTGAGCCCAGCTATCGACGGCTGTGGGCCTCCGGCCTCTGCCTGAGCATTGCGCGCTGGATGGACCTGGTGACGCTCGGCTGGCTGTCCTTCCAGCTCACGGGCTCGCCGTTCATGGTCGGGCTGGCGGCGTTCGCGCGCGCCGCGCCCATGATGTTCGTGGGGCCGTTCACCGGTATCGTCGCCGACCGTGTGCCGCGTGCCCGCGTGCTGCTGATCTCGCAGACCGCCGGGCTGATCACGGCGCTCGCGCTCGCCGCCATCTTCGCCTCCGGCCGCGGCGGGTACTGGTCGCTCGTGGGGCTGGAAGTCGTGTTCGGCCTCGTCTGGGCGCTCGATTTTCCCTCGCGGCGGACGGCGCTCTACGCGGTGCTGGGAGCCTCGCGGGTGGCGCAGGCGGTCTCGCTCGAAACGGTGTCCATGCAGATCGCCAAGATGCTGGGGCCGCTGGCCGCCGGGCTCTGCCTGGCGCGGGTGGGGCCGGAGGCATCGTTCGCGAGCATGGCGCTGCTCTACGCGGTCGGGCTCATGGCCTCCAGCCGGCTCGGCGCGCGGCTCGGAGGACCGTCGGCGGCGACCGCCTCGCTGGCTGCCACCATGCGGGCGGGACTCCACGCGGCGTGGACGACGCCCACGGTGCGCGCGGTGCTGCTGGTGACGATCGCGATGAACACGCTCTTCTTCCCCTACCAGCACATGCTGCCGGTCTTCGCGCGCGAGATTCTCCTGGTGGGGCCGGTCGGCCTCGGCGTCCTGGTGGCCGCCGACGGCTGCGGGGCACTGCTGGGGGCGCTCTACATCGCCTCGCGGCGCGGGCAGATCGGCCATCGCACGCTGTTCGGAAGCGCGGTGATGGTGGCGCCGCTGCTGCTGGTGGCGCTGTCGGGCTCGCGGCGGATCGGTCTCTGCGTCGCCCTGCTGGTGGTGATGGGCGCGGCGGAGTCGGGATTCGCGGCGATGCAGAGCACGCTGGTGCTCCTCTCCGCGCCCGAGCGATTGCGCGGGGGTGTCATGGGCATCCTGTCGGCGTGCATCGGCACCCAGCCGCTGGGCACGCTGGCCATCGGACTGCTGGCCGCGAGTGCGGGCGTGCCCGCGGCCTTCACCGTGAACGCGCTCGCCGCGCTGGTCGTGATCGTTCCCCTGGCTCTGCCGCTGGTGCGTGGCCGGCCGGATTGAATTGGCATAATCGCGCCATGCGCCCGAGCTGGCAGGCGCGCTGCTGCACCGTCGTCATCCGGGTGCTGATGCGCCGGGTCCGATGGGGCGGGGACGCCGAAAAGCTCGCCCGCCGCACGCGCCGGCTCTTCGGCGCGCCCAACCCGTTGCAGTGGCTTCGCGCTCGCGGTGTGCGCATCGAGCCGGTGCAGGGAGACGTCCGCGGTGAGTGGGTGACGGCCGCCGGCGCCGACCGCGGCGTCATCCTCTATATGCATGGGGGCGGCTACGTCGCCGGCTCGCCCGCCACCCACCGGCCGATCACCGCAGCCCTGGGGCGGCTGACCGGACGCCGCGTGTTCAGCCTGGACTACCGGCTCGCGCCGGAACATCGCTTTCCCGCCGCGCTCGATGATGCGCTCGCCGCCTACCGCTGGCTGCTCGGGCAGGGGATCGCGCCGTCCAGGCTGGCGCTGGCCGGGGACTCGGCGGGAGGCGGCCTGGTGCTGGCCCTGTCGCTGCGTGCTCGCGATGAAGGTCTGCCGCAGGCGGCGTGCGGCATCTGCCTCTCACCGTGGACGGATCTCGCCGGCTCGGGCGACTCGCTGACGCGGAACAACGGTGTCGGCGCGATGTTCCGGCCCGAGAACATGGCCGAGTTCGCCCAGGTCTACCTCGGTCCCGTGACGCCCAAGGAGCCGTACGCCTCGCCGCTCTACGGCGACCTGCGCGGGCTTCCACCGCTGCTCTTCCAGGTCGGATCGGAGGAGCTGCTCCTGGACGACTCCTGCCGCGTCCACGAGGCGGTGCGGGGCGCGGGCGGGCGCTCGACGCTCCAGGTCACCTGCGGGGTCTTCCACGTCTGGCAGATGCTGGACGGCTTCCTGCCCGAGGCGCGAGAGGCCCTGCTCCGCGTGGCGGACTTTCTCGAAAAGACGAAGGGCCCGGCTGGTTAGAGCCGGGCCCTATGTAAACCGCGGCGCGGGGCGTCCTAATTCTCGATGAACGCCTTGAGGTTCCGCCCCCGCAGCGGGTGGCGCAGCTTGCGCAGCGCCTTGGCCTCGATCTGACGGATGCGCTCGCGGGTGACCGCGAAGCGCTTGCCCACTTCTTCCAGCGTGTGCTCGCCTTCCTCGCCGATGCCGAAGCGCAGCCGGAGGATCTCCTTCTCCTTGGGGGAGAGGGTAGCCAGCGCGCGCTCGACCTGGCTGGTGAGGTCCTGGCTCAGCAGCGAGTCGTTCGGCGAGCCGGCGCTCTTGTCCTCCAGGAAGTCTCCGAGCTCGGAGTCCTCCCCGATCGGCGTCTCGAGCGACAGCGGCTTGCGCGACGACTCCAGGATGAGCCGCACCTTCTTGGCCGGCACGCCCGTGCGCTGCGCCAGCTCTTCCGGCGTGGGCTCACGGCCCATCTCGTTGATCATGTTGCGGTTGACCCGCGAGATCCGGTTCAGCGTCTCCACCATGTGCACCGGGATCCGGATGGTGCGCGAGTGGTCGGCGATGGCCCGCGTGATGGCCTGGCGGATCCACCACGTGGCGTAGGTCGAGAACTTGAACCCGCGCCGGTACTGGAACCGATCGACCGCCTTCATCAGGCCGATGTTGCCTTCCTGGACGAGGTCCAGCAGCGACAGGTCGCTGCCCAGGTAGCGCTTGGCCACCGAAACGACCAGCCGGAGGTTGGCCTCCATGAGCTCGCGCTTGGCCTGGCGCACCACGCGGTCGCTCTCGTCGATCTGCTGGATGAGCAACGCCAGCTGCTTGCGCGGCAGCCCGGCCTCCGTCTCCAGCCGCTTCAGCTCCCGGGTAATCGCCGCCGTGCGGTTGCGACGGCTCTCCTCGGCGACCTGATTCAGACGCTTGCAGTGGCGGCGCATCTTGCCGACCAGGTCGTCGATGAGCGCCGGCTTGAGCGGCATCTCGGCGACGATCTTCTGGATGGCCTCGCGCTGCACCCCGATCACCTTGAGGACGTTGGCGCGGGACGCGGCCGACCGCCGCTTGTCGTCCAGCGACTCCTCCATGCGGGCCATCTTGCGCTCCAGCCGGCGGATACGGCCAAAGGCCAGCAGCACCGGCCGAACGGCCTTGGGCTCGAGCTCGCCGCCCTCGGGGAGGACGATCACGTCGTCCGGCGCGATGTCGTTGCGGCGCAGACGATCGCCGATGTCCAGGAGGGCCTGGAACGCCATCGGGATGCCCGCCAGGCCGCGGCGGAGCGCGATCTGGCCGACCTCGATGCGGCGGCCGATCGAGACTTCCTGCTGCGCGGTCAGGAGCGGGACCTTGCCGATCTCCTTGAGGTACAGGCGGACGGGATCCTCGCCCTTGGCGGGAAGCGGCGTCAGCGCCTCTTCGGAGACCGGCGGAAGCTCGTCCTCGGCCTCTTCGGCGAGAACCGGCGCTTCGTGCTCCTCCGGGTCAGCCGCGAGAGTGCCGGGCACTACCGCGGTGGTATCGTTCGTCTCGCGTGCGGTCTCTCTAAATGTCATCGTGTCACCGAGCGCCTTGTCTTTGCCTCTTAGGATGGAGCGAATCCCCGATTCGTTTCATCGAAGGGCATCAAGAAACAAGCCAACGGCCTGCGTTTTCCTAACCGGTTGTAAGTCCTACGGGGTCCCTGGAAATGGGCGCAAAAGCAGAACGCGCGGGTAGGAAAACCGGTTCACTATTATCAGCCTAAGTTTCTCCTGTTATGATGTCCGGGCCCTGGAGGCGAGCATTACAATCGGTACCGGATGTCAATGTCCGCGGTAACCCCGAGCGCCTCGTACAGCCTGACGGTTCGCCTTTCTATCACTAATCGCCCCGGTATGCTTGGCCGAGTGGCGATGGCCATCGGCGAGGCCGGCGGCGACATCGGCGCGGTCGACCTGGTGGAGTCCACGCGCGACCGTATCGTGCGCGATATCACGATCAACGCGCGCGACAGCGACCACGGCCAGCGCGTGGTCGCGCAGCTCAAGAAGACCTCGGGCGTGCGCGTGGTCAACATCTCCGACCGCACGTTCCTCATGCACCTGGGCGGCAAGATCGAGGTGCAGAGCAAGGTGCCCATCCGGAACCGTGACGACCTTTCCATGGCCTACACGCCGGGCGTGGCCCGCGTATGTCTGGCCATTCGCGAGGACCGTCAGCGGGTGTTCGCGCTCACGATGAAGCACAACACGGTGGCCGTGGTCACCGACGGGACCGCCGTGCTGGGCCTGGGCGACATCGGGCCCGAGGCCGCTCTTCCGGTCATGGAAGGCAAGGCGATGCTCTTCAAGCAGTTCGCCGGCGTGGACGCCATGCCGATCTGCCTGGCCACGAAGGACGTCGACAAGATCGTGGAGACGGTCAAGTACCTGGCCCCGGGCTTCGGCGGCATCAACCTGGAGGACATCGCGGCCCCGCGCTGCTTCGAGGTGGAGGAGCGCCTGCGCAAGGACCTCGACATCCCGGTCTTCCACGACGACCAGCACGGCACCGCGGTGGTGGTGCTGGCCGCCCTTCTCAACGCGCTGCGGATCGTGAAAAAATCACTCCGCTTGCTGAAGGTGGTGGTGACCGGGGTCGGCGCCGCGGGCACCGCGACGATCAAGATTCTTCAATCGAGCGGCGTGAAGGACATCATCGGGGTGGACGAGCACGGCACGATCTACCGCGGGCGTCGCGAGGGCCTGGATTTCATGAAGCGCTGGGTGGCGAGCACGACCAACCCGCGGCAGGTGAAGGGGGGCCTCGCCGAGGCGATGCACAAGGCCGACGTGTTCATCGGCCTGTCGGTCCCCGGCATCCTCTCGGTGAAGGACGTCCGGCGCATGGCGCGCGATCCGATCGTGTTCGCGATGGCCAACCCGGTGCCCGAGATCCAGCCCGAGGACGCCGGCAAGCACGTCCGCGTGATGGCCACGGGCCGCTCGGACTACCCGAACCAGATCAACAACGTGCTCTGCTTCCCCGGCTTCTTCCGCGGCCTGCTCGACAGCCGCGCGCGCACCGTGAACGACGAGATGAAGCTGGCCGCCGCCCGGGCGCTGGCCGCGTGCGTGGCCCGCAGCGAGCTCGGCGAGGAGTACATCATCCCGAGCGTCTTCAACAAGGCGGTGGCGCCGGCGGTGGCCGAGGGGGTGGCGCGTGCCGCCTGGGAGACGGGCGCGGCGCGCAAGCGGCGGCACTTCGACGTCAGCCATCTGTCGTGACATGCCGGTGAAGTGGTCGGTCGTCATCCCGGCCTTCAACGAGGCTGAACGACTGCCGCCGTATCTGGAGGAGATCCTGGGCTTCTTCGAGGGCCGCGGCGAGCCCTTCGAGGTCATCGTGGTCAACGACGCCTCCTCCGACGCCACCGGCGACATGCTCGCCGCGGTGACGCGCCGGAACGCCGCCCTGCGCGTGATCACCCACACGCACAATCATGGCAAGGGCGGCGCGGTGCAGGCGGGGATGCTCGCGGCCACCGGCGAGTTCCGCCTGTTCACCGACGCCGACGGCGCCACGCCGATCGCCGAGCTCAAGCGCCTGGAGCCGGCCTTCGCGGCCGGCGCCGACGTGGTCATCGGCTCGCGCGCCCTGCACGACCCCGCGGTGGCGGTGCGGCTGCGACCGCACCGCGCGCTGGCGGGGCGCGTCTTCAACCGGCTGGTGACCCTCGTCGGCGTGCGGGGCATCGCGGACACGCAGTGCGGCTTCAAGGCCTTCACCGCGGCGGCCACCCGGCGGCTCTTCGGCGCGCTGGAGACGCAGGGCTTCGGCTTCGACGTGGAGCTGCTGCTGCGTGCCCAGGCCGCGGGCTATCGCATCGTCGAGGTCGCGGTGAACTGGCAGGACCAGGCCGGCAGCAAGGTCGGCGTGCTGACCACCGGGCCCCGCATGCTCGGTCAGGTGCTGCGTGCCCGCTGGCGCGTGGGGCACGGGCGATGAGTCTCGCGAAGCGGCTGGCCGAGATCCAGCCGTTCCTGGCCGTCGAGGTGGCCGAGCGCGCCCAGGCCATGGAGCGCGAGGGCGTCGACGTCGTCCACCTGGAGTACGGTGAGCCGGACTTCGCGCCGCCCGCCGTCGTGCAGGAGGCGCTCGCCCGCGCCATCGCCGACGGGCAGATGCGCTACACGCACAGCCTCGGCATCCTGCCCCTGCGCGAGGCCATCGCCGACCACTACCGGGCGACGTACGGCGTCAAGGTCTCGCCCGACCAGATCCTCGTCACGCCGGGAACGTCCCCGGCGATGCTGCTGCTGTTCGGCGCGCTGCTCGATCCGGGCGACGAGGTCGTCCTGAGCGATCCCTATTACGCGTGCTACCCGAATTTCATCAAGTACGCCGACGGCGTGCCGGTGACCGTGGACACGACGGAGGAGGACGCCTTCCAGTACCGTCCCGAGGACATCGCGTCGCGGCTGAGCGCTCGCACGCGGGCGATCCTCGTGAACTCGCCGGCGAACCCCACCGGCGCCGTGCTGTCGCCCGAGCGCATGAAGGCCATCGCCGCGCTGGCCGAGCAGGGGCCCTTCATCGTGTCCGACGAGATCTACCATGGCCTCACCGCCGGCGGCCGTGACCGCACGGTACTCGAGTACACCGACCGGGCGTTCGTGCTCAACGGCTTCTCGAAGGCGTTCGCGATGACGGGCTGGCGGCTGGGCTGGATGGTGGCGCCGCCGAGCCACGTGCGCGCGCTCCAGCGCCTGTATGGCAATTTCTTCATCTCCACCAACGAGTTCGTGCAGTGGGCCGGCGTGGCGGCCCTGCGCGAGGCCGGCGAGGCCACCGTGCGCTTCCGCGAGATCTTCGCCGCGCGCCGCCGTTTGATGGTCGACGGCCTGCGCGCGATCGGCCTCGGCGTGGGCGTCGAGCCGAGCGGCGCCTTCTACGTGCTGGCCAACGCGCGCCACTTTTCCGGCGACTCGCTGCGTTTCGCCTACGAGATCCTCGAGGGCTGCCAGGTGGCAGTCACGCCGGGCGTGGCGTTCGGACGCAATGCCGAGGGCTACCTGCGCTTCTCGTATGCCGCGTCGGTCGAGCGCATCCAGGAAGGCCTCCGGCGCCTCGGTGCGTTTCTGGCCACGCGCCGGTGAGCGCCGAGGCCTGTCCCGCCTGCACGGGCGAGTGGCCGCCGCGTGCGCTGCGCATCGTGGAGCTCGCCACCAGCGTCGCGTATCTCGGCGACGACCAGTTCTTTCCCGGCTGGTGCGTGCTGGTGCTCCGCCGCCACGCGACCGAGCTCTGGCAGCTCGCCCCCGCGGAGCGCGGAGCGCTGATGGACGAGGTGACGCGCGTGGCCCAGGCGCTGGCCGTCGCCTTCGACGCCGTCAAGATGAACTACGAGCTCCTCGGAAATCAGATCGGTCACATCCACTGGCACCTGGTGCCGCGCCGGGCCGACGACCCGGCGCCGCGGATGCCGGCGTGGACGGTCGAGCATGCGCCGCGCCGGCTCACCACCGCCGAGACCGCCGAGCGGATCGCCCGGATCCGCGCGCAGCTCGGCGTGTGAGGGCGGGCGCGGACATGGGCGGCATCGCGTGAAGCGCGAGCTGGGTCTGGTGGCGCTCGGGTGGGTCGCCCTGGCGCTGGTGGCGTCGGTGTGGCTGGCGATCGATCGCCGGCCCCCCGAGTGGGATCACGCCAACCATCTCGAGCGCGCGATCCTGTGCACGCGCGACATCCGGGCCGGCGACGTCCGCGCGATCCTCGAGCGCTCGTCCTTCTATCCGCCGCTGGCGATCTGCACGGCGGGCGCGTTCGGTCTCGTACTGCCGCCGGATGCCGCCGCCACGGCGACGCTGCTGCTCTTCCTGGCGGTCGGCGTGCTGGCCGTGTACCTGCTCGGCCGCGCGGTGGCCGGCGGGAGCACCGGCGTGGCGGCAGCGCTGCTGTTCGGCGGCGCGCCGTTCGTCGTGTACTCGACACTGCTCTTTCAGCTCGACCTGCCGCTGGCCGCGATGGTCGCGCTCGCCCTCGTGGTCCTGCTGGCGAGCGACGACTTCAGGCGCGTGGGACCGTCGCTCGGGGCCGGCGTGGTGTGCGGCCTGGGCATGCTGACCAAGCCGACGTTCGCGCTCTACGTGCTGCCCGTGGCGCTGCTCCTGCTCGTTCGCGGCCGCCGCCGCGCGCTCGTCGGCGCCGGGCTCGCCGCGCTGGTGGCGGCGGCGTTGAGCCTGCCGTGGTTCGGCCCGCGCCTGTTCGGGCTCGGCGCCCAGGTCGACGCGCGCGCCTTCGCGCAGGCGGCCGAGGCCGGGCATCCCGACCCGTTCACGCTCATGGGGCTCACGTTCTACGTGCGGTGGCTCGGCTATCAGCTCGGCCTCGTCACCGCGGTGCTCGCGCTCGCCGGCATCGTCGTGGCCGCCATCCGTCGCCAGTGGTTCCTGCTCGTCGCCGCGCTGGCGCCGTTCGTCGTCCTCGAGGTGATCCGCAACAAGAACCTGCGCTACTCGCTGCCCGTGCTCGGCGCGCTCGCCGTGCTGGCCGCGCTCTCGCTCGACACGCTGCCCGCGCGCGTGCGCCGCGTGGCGGCGGTCGCCCTCATCGGGCTCGGCGTGGTGCAGGTGAGCACGATCACGGCCGGGATGCCGCCCAACACGCTGCTGCCGTGGCTCAAGACGTGGTGGCTGCCGACGGCGGTCGTCTCGCGCGCCGACTGGCGCCACCACGAGATCCTGGCGCTGATCGAGCGCGACCGGCGCGCGGCGCAGGCGATTTCTATCAAGGGGGACCCTAGCAGGGTCCCCCTCTTCCCCTCCACCGTCAGCGTGGTTCCGAACTTCGCCGTGTTCTCGGTCAGCAACTTCCGTTACTACGCGCTGCGCGACGGCTACGACATCCAGTTCGTGCGCGCCTGGGACGATCCGCCGCTGGGCATCGACTACATGATCCTCAAGACCGGCGACGTCGGGCCGTCCTGGACGGCCGAGAAGTCGCGCCGTGTGGCCGAGCGGCTCGCGAACGACCCCCATCTGGCTCGCGTCTTCCCGGTGATCGGCGAGTTCCCGCTGCCCGACGGCTCGGTCGCCAGCGTGCGCGCGCGGCGCATCCCGGCGCTGACCGACGTGGCGCCGGAGGTGGTGGCGGCGGCGGTCGAGGGCGGGCTGCGCCGGAGGCTGGCGGACGTGGCGCGGGACGTCGAGGGGCTCGACGTCCGTCTGACCTACGACGAAAGCATCCTGGCCGGGCGCGTCGCGCGGGCCGACATCCGCGCGGCGTCCGCCACTCTCGGTGAGTTCGCGCGGCCCGGCACGTCATCGCTCCGCGTGCACGACCTGCGCCTCGTGCTCGACGGTCTGCTGGTGAATCCATGGAGCGCACGGGAGGGCGGCCGCTTCGACCCGCTCGACCTCGGCAAGCTGCGGCTGGACTCCGCCACCGTGCGCATCGCCGATCTGCAGACGTTCGTGGCCGGACTCAAGCGCTTCCACCGCTCGACAGTGAAAGCCGATGGCGACGCGCTGGCGGTGGCGGTGCGCCAGAGCGGTCCCGACGTCACCGCGCGGGTGCGCCTGACCGCCGCGACCGACCGGCCCTTCGCCGTGCGCGCCGAGCGCGTGCGCGTGGGCGGCGTGCCGGTGCCCGCGCTGCTCGTGAACTGGGTGATCCGGAACTTCGACCCCACGCCCAAGATCGCCAGCCGCGTGCCGTTCCCGGTGGAGATCGGGCGCGTCAGCGTGCGCGACGAGGCGCTGCGCATCTCGGAAGGGAGCCGCTAGTCATGCCGCGCGAGACCACCGCCGCCAAGCAGGCGCGCGCCCGCAAGATCCTGGACGGATTGCAGCAGGCGTATCCCGACGCCAGGATCGCGCTCGACTTCAAGACGCCGCTGCAGCTGCTGATCGCCACGATCCTGTCCGCGCAGTGCACCGACGAGCGCGTGAACATGGTGACGCCCGGTCTCTTCAAGACCTATCCGAGCGCGCAGGCGCTGGCCCGGGCCAAGCCGGCCAAGCTCGAGAAGGAGATCCGCTCCACCGGCTTCTTCCGGGCCAAGACGCGCTCGCTGCTGGGCATGGCCCAGGCCCTCGTCGAGCGGCACGGAGGCGAGGTGCCCCGGGACCGGGACGCGCTGGTCGAGCTGCCCGGGGTGGGGCTGAAGACGGCCAACGTGGTGCTGGGCAACGCCTTTGGCGTGGATGCCCTCGCGGTCGACACCCACGTCTTTCGGGTTTCCCAGCGCCTCGCCCTGGCCAAGTCCGAGGATGCCACCGAGATCCACGACCAGCTCGTGCAGATCCTGCCGAAGGGCCGCCTCACCCAGGGTACGCACCTGCTGATCATCCACGGCCGGCGCACGTGCGTGGCACGCAAGCCCGCGTGCCCCGTGTGCGCGGTTCGCGCGCTCTGCCCATGGCCGGACAAGACGCGGGCCTGACGCGGCGCGCGCCTTGACAGCGCAAGAGTTGTGGCCTAGAGTAGTGCGTTGCAAATTTCCCATCCGCTACGCCCACTTACAGTGCGCGCGGGTCTGAAGAGACGGAGATAGCATGGCGACGCCGGTGCCGAAGGAGAGCGAGATCGAGCGCAAGTGGTTCATCGTGGACGCCGAGGGGCAGGTGCTCGGCCGTCTGGCGACGCGCGTCGCCTCGATCCTGAGAGGCAAGCACAAGAGCACGTTCACGCCGCACCTGGACACCGGCGATCACGTGATCGTGGTCAACGCCGAGAAGATCCACGTCACCGGGCGTAAGCGCACGGACAAGATGTATCGCTGGCACTCCGGCTACATCGGCGGGCTGCGCGAGGTGTCCTTCGAGAAGATGATCAAGTCGCACCCCGACCGTGTGATCGAGTGGGCCGTGCAGGGCATGCTGCCGAAGAACCGGCTGGGGCGCGCGATGGCGAAGAAGCTCAAGGTCTACCGGGGCAAGGCCCATCCGCACGAGGCGCAGCAGCCTCAGGCGCTGCCGGCGGCCCGCGGCGGGGAGGGACGATAGATGGCGGCGGTGCTCGACAGGTTCTACGGCACCGGACGGCGCAAGACGTCGGTGGCCCGCGTGTGGATCCGGCCCGGCTCGGGGCGGATCGTCATCAACAAGCGGCAGTTCGAGGACTACTTCCCGCGCGAGACGCTGCGCATGATCATCGCGCAGCCGTTCGAGGTGACGAGCACCGTGGGACAGTTCGACATCCTGTGCACCGTCGGCGGCGGCGGACCGACGGGCCAGGCCGGTGCCGTGCGCCACGGCCTCGCCCGCGCGCTGGCGCGCTTCGACGAGAAGCTCCGGTCCCCGCTCAAGAAGGCGGGGCTGCTCACGCGCGACCCGCGCATGCGCGAGCGCAAGAAGTATGGCCAGCCGGGCGCGCGGCAGAAGTTCCAGTACTCCAAGCGCTGACGCGGTGAGCTCCATCGACCGCGTTCGCGTCGCCGTCGCCGGCGCCAGCGGGTACATGGGCGCCGAGCTGCTGCGCCTGCTGCTCGTCCATCCGCGCGTCACCCTCACCGGCGTGACGTCCGAGCGGCTGGCCGGCGAGCCGCTGGCCCGCGTCTATCCGCACCTGCGCGGGCTGACCGAGCTGGCGTTCCACGACCTCGATCCCGCGTGGCTCGCCGAGGCGGCCGACGTCGTCTTCCTGGCGCTTCCGCACATGGAGTCGCAGCGGGCGGTGCCCGTGCTCCGCGCGGCCGGCCGCAAGGTGATCGACCTCTCGGCGGATTACCGGCTGCGTGACGCCGAGGACTACGTCACCTGGTACAAGGCGCCGCACATCGATCCGGCCGGGCTCGCGGAAGCGGTGTACGGCCTGCCGGAGCTGCACCGCAAGGCGATCGCCGGTGCGTCGCTGGTGGCGTCACCCGGCTGCTATCCCGTGGGCGCGATCCTCGCGACGGCACCGCTGGTGAAGAACGGTCTGGCGCGGCTCGACGGCATCGTGGTGGACGGCAAGTCCGGCGTCACCGGCGCCGGCGCGCAGGGGCGCAAGGTCGACCCGATGTACCTCTTCACCGAGGCCAACGAGAACGTGCAGGCTTACGGCCTGGCCTCGCACCGGCACACGGCCGAGATGGACCAGGAGCTCTCGGGGCTGGCCGGCAGCCCGGTGAAGGTGAGCTTCACGCCGCATCTCGTGCCGCTCAATCGCGGCCTCTTCACGACGGCCTCGGTGCCGCTGGCCACCACGCTGACGACGGCGGACGCCCTGCGCGTCTATCGCGAGTTCTACGCGGGCGAGACGTTCGTGCGGGTGTGCGGCGAGGGCGAGCGCCCGGCCACGCGGCAGGTGGTGGGCTCGAACTACTGCGACGTGGCCGTGGCCGTCGACGCGCGCACGAACCGTGCGGTGTGCGTCTCGGCCATCGACAACCTCGGCAAGGGAGGTTCCGCCAACGGCGTGCAGTGCCTGAACATCCTCTTCGGCTGGCACGAGCGGACCGGGCTCGACGCCGCGCCGGTGTACCCCTGAGCCGGGTGCCCGAGATCGAGTGGCTCGAGGGCGGCATCACCGCCGTGCCCGGCTTCCTGGCGGGCGGTGTCACCGCCGGCATCAAGCCCTCCGGCAAGAAGGATCTCGCGCTGATCCACTCGCCGACGCCCGCACGCTCGGCGGCCGTGTTCACGTCCAACCAGGTCAAGGGTGCCCCGGTGCTGGTCTCGATGGAGCACGCGCGCAGCGGCGCCGCCCAGGCCATCGTGGCCTCCAGTGGCTGCGCCAACGTGTGCACCGGCGAGCGCGGGGTGAAGGACGCCCGTGAGATGACCAAGGCCGTCGCGGACCTGCTGCGCATCCCGCAGAACCACGTGCTGATCGCGGCCACGGGCGTGATCGGCGTGCCGCTGCCGATGGACAAGATTCGCACGGCCATCCCGAAGCTGGTGAAGTCGCTCTCCCCGCAAGGCGGGCGCGCCGCGGCCGAGGCCATCATGACGACGGACACGCGGCCCAAGGAGGCGGCGCTTCGCGTCGAGGTCAACGGCCGCGTGGTGACGCTCGGCGGCATCGCCAAGGGCGTGGCCATGCTGGAGCCCCACCTGGCCACGATGTTCTGCTTCGTGGCCACCGACGCCGCCGTCGCGCGCGGCGCCCTCGGCGGCGTCCTGCGCCGCGCCGTCGACCGGTCCTTCAACCGGGTCACGGTGGACTCCGACACCTCGACCAGCGACACCGTGGCGATCCTGGCCAACGGCCTGGCCGAGAACCGGCCGGTCGAGGCGGGCGGGCGGGGGCAGAGCCAGTTCACGGCCGCGCTGGAAGCCCTGACGATCAAGCTGGCCAAGATGCTGGTGGCCGACGGCGAGGGCGCCACCAAGCTCGTCATGGTGACCGTGCGTGGGGCTTCCAGCCGGCGTGACGCCCTGGTAGCGGCCCGCAGCGTGGCCAACTCGCCGCTCATCAAGTGCGCCTTCAACGGCGCCGACCCCAACTGGGGGCGGATCATGATGGCGCTGGGCAAGTCGGCGGCCCGGATCGACCAGGACAAGGTGGGCATCGCCTTCGGCGACGAGCCGCTGGTGGAGCACGGCGCGCTCAGAGAAGGCGTGCGCCTGGAGCGCATCCGCGAGATCATGGGAGGCAGTGAGTACGAGCTCACGATCGACCTCGGGCTGGGACGCGGCGAGGACCGGGTCTGGATGAGCGATCTGAGCGAAGAGTACGTTCGGCTCAACGGCAAGTACACGACGTAGTTCACATCACACACGCCGCGCACTTTCGGTGGGAATGCCCGGCATTCCTCAGCGCGGCGGAGGCCAACCGAAGGAGGGTCCATGGCTGCACTGACCATGAAGGAGCTGCTCGAGGCCGGAGTGCACTTCGGCCACCAGACGAAGCGCTGGAACCCGAAGATGCAGAAGTACATCTTCGGCGAGCGCAACGGCATCTACATCATCGACCTGCAGAAGACCCTCAAGAAGTTCCGCGAAGCGTACGGCTTCGTTCGCGACCTGGCCGCCGGCGGCGGCACGGTGCTGTTCATCGGCACCAAGAAGCAGGCGCAGGAGACGGTGTTCGAGGAGGCCAGCCGCTGCGCGATGTTCTACGTGAACCAGCGCTGGCTCGGCGGCACGCTCACGAACTTCACGACGATCCGCAAGTCGATCGCCCGCCTCAAGAAGCTCGAGGAGATGAAGGAGACGGGGGAGTTCGACCGGGTGCCCAAGAAGGAAGCCCTCGAGCTCGACCGCGAGCGCGAGAAGCTTGAGAAAGCGTTGATCGGCATCAAGGTGATGGACACCCTGCCGTCCGCTGTCTTCATCATCGATCCGCGCAAGGAGAAGATCGCCGTCGCCGAGGCGCAGCGCCTGGGCATTCCGATCGTGGCGATCGTCGACACCAACTGCGATCCGAGCGGGATCGATTACCCCGTTCCCGGCAATGACGACGCCATCCGCGCCGTGCGCCTGATCACCTCGCGGATCGCCGACGCCATCCTCGAGGGCCGCGGCACGCTGTCCAAGGACGAGACGGAAGGCGCCGAGGCCGAGGCCGGCGACGCCGATATGGCGGCGGTCGCGGCCGAGACGGAGAGCGCCTGATGGCCGCTGACGCCAAGACCGTCATGGAGCTGCGCGAGCGCACCGGGGCCGGCGTGATGGACTGCAAGGCGGCGCTGACGGCCGCCAACGGCAACCTCGACGAGGCCGTGGAGTTCCTGCGCAAGAAGGGCCTGGCCGACGCCAAGAAGCGCGAGGGCCGCGAGGCCAAGGACGGCGTCGTCTATGCCTATATCCACTCCGGCTCGAAGCTGGGCGCGCTGGTCGAGGTGAACTGCGAGACCGACTTCGTCGCCAAGACCGACGCCTTCCAGGACCTGGTCAAGGACCTCGCCATGCAGGTGGCGGCGGCCAACCCCACGTACGTGGCGCGCGAGGAAGTGCCGGGCGAGGTGCTCGAGAAGGAGCGCGACATCTACCGCTCGCAGATGGCCGACCAGAAGAAGCCGGCGCAGGTCATCGACAAGATCGTCGAGGGCAAGCTCGAGAAGTTCTTCACCGAGCAGTGCCTGCTGGAGCAGCCGTTCATCAAGGACGCCACCGGCAAGACGAAGGTCAAGGACCTCGTGGACAAGGTGAACGCGGCCACCAAGGAGAAGATCGGCATCCGGCGGTTCGCGCGCTTCCAGGTCGGCGGAGGCGGGTAGTCGTGGCGGCGGATGCCGCGAGCCAGCCGGCGTACCGCCGCATAGTCCTGAAGCTCTCGGGGGAGGCCCTCGCCGGGAGCCAGGGCTACGGGGTCGATCCCGCCGTGCTGGTGCGGATCGGCGCCGAGGTGCGCGAGGTGATCGACCTCGGCGTGCAGGTGGCGATCGTCATCGGCGGCGGCAACATCTTTCGCGGGCTGGCGGCCAGCGCCGGCGGCATGGATCGCTCCACCGCCGACTACATGGGCATGCTGGCCACCGTCATCAATGCGCTGGCCCTGCAGGACGCGCTCGAGAAGGTCGGCTGTCAAACGCGCGTGCTCTCGGCGATCGAGATGCGCGCGGTGGCCGAGCCCTACATCCGGCGGCGGGCCATCCGCCACCTGGAAAAGGGACGCGTGGTGATCTTCGCCGCGGGCACCGGGAATCCCTTCTTCACGACGGATACTGCCGGCGCGCTGCGGGCGGTGGAGATCGGCGCCGACGCGATCATGAAGGCGACCAAGGTGGACGGCATCTACTCGGCCGATCCCGTGCGCGACAAGAACGCCGTGCGGCTGCCGAAGGTCACCTACATCGAGGTGCTGAACCGGCGCCTGGAGGTCATGGACACCACCGCCATCTCGCTCTGCATGGACAACAAGCTGCCGATCGTCGTCTTCGACCTCAACCGCTCCGGCAACATCAAGCGCATCGTGTGTGGCGAACCGGTGGGCTCGGTGGTCGCGTCCTCCACGTGAGCACAAACGCGAGGGTGCCTCTGCCCCTTGAAGAAAGGATCTGCTGATGCAGGACGTGGTGAAAGACGTGGAAGTGCGTATGAACGCCGCGATCGACTCGCTCGGCCGTGAGTTCGCCACCGTGCGCACCGGTCGCGCCTCGACCGGGCTGCTCGACGCCATTCGCGTGGACTACTACGGCACGCCGACGCCGATCGCCCAGATGGCGTCCGTCTCCACGCCGGATGCGCGAACCGTGGTCATCCAGCCGTGGGAGGCCGGGCAGATTGGCGCCATCGAGAAGGCCATCCAGAAGTCCGATCTCGGGCTGACGCCCGTGAACGACGGCAAGCTCATCCGCCTGACCATGCCCACGCCGACCGAGGAGCGCCGCAAGCAGCTCGTGAAGACCGTGGCGAAGATGGCCGAGGACGCCCGGGTGGCCGTGCGCAACGTGCGCCGCGAGGCGAACGACAAGCTCAAGGTCGCCGCCAAGAAGATGAAGGCCTCGGAGGACGAGGAGCGGCGCGCGCACGACCAGGTCCAGAAGACGACCGACAAGTTCGTGGCCCGGGTGGACGAGCTGCTGAAGAAGAAGGAGCAGGAGATCCTCTCATTCTGAGACGCGCGGCGCCGGCGGCTCCGGCTCTCGACGGCCTGGGCGAGCAGGAGCTGCTCGCCATGGTCCGCTCGCAGCCCGTGCCGGCCCACGTCGCGGTCATCATGGACGGCAACGGCCGCTGGGCGACGCGCAAGGGGCTGCCGCGGGTGGCCGGCCACCGTGAGGGCGTGAAGGCGGCGCGGGCGCTGGTGCGCGCGGCCGACGCCATGGGCCTGCGGTTTCTCACGCTCTACGCGTTCTCGACGGAGAACTGGAACCGCCCGGAGGATGAAGTCACGACGCTGATGCGGCTGCTCGAGGAGTCCATCTACCGCGAGCTGCCCGAGCTGATGGAGCGCAACGTGCGGCTGCGCGTGATCGGCCGTACCAGCGGCGTGCCGCTGCCCGTGCGCCGTGGGATCGACCACGTCGTGCAGGAGACGCGCGCCAACTCCGGGCTGACGCTGCTGATGGCGTTCAACTACGGCGGCCGCGACGAGCTGCTCGACGCCTTCCGCGCGCTGGCGCGGCGCGTGCGCGCCGGCGAGCTGGCGCCCGACGACATCGCCGAGAAGCACGTGAGCAGCGCCCTCTACACGGACGGCATTCCCGATCCGGACCTGCTCATCCGGACCAGCGGCGAGATGCGGATCTCGAACTTCCTGCTGTGGCAGATCGCCTACACCGAGCTGTGGATGACGACGACGCTGTGGCCGGACTTCGGCGCGGCCGATCTCTATCGCGCCGTGGCGGACTTCCAGCAGCGCACGCGCCGATTTGGTGGGGTGTGACGTGGCCATCGCTGCGGCTGTCGTGTGGCCCGCCGGCCTGGACCAGCGCGAGCCGGCCATGCTGAAGCGGGTGCTCAGCGCGCTGGTCCTGCTGCCGATCTTCATTCTGATCGTGATCAAGGCGCCGGCGTCTCTCTTCAACCTCGTCGTCGTGCTCTTCAGCGCGCGGGCGCTGTGGGAGCTGACGCGGATGCTGGAGGGTGCGGGCCGCCCCGTGCAGCGCACCCTCGGCGTGCTGGCCGGCGTGGCGGTGACGGCGTCGTTCGGCGCCTCGCGCATGGCCGATCCGTTCCTACTGCCTGCCCTGGTGTTAACGGTGGCTGTCGGGCTCATCTTCGCGGTGCCGATCTTCCGGGGGACCCCGGCCATCGAGCCGGCCGCCAACACGATGCTGGCGGTGATGTACGTCGGCTGGCTGCTGGGCTACGGCATCCTGCTCCACCACACCTCGCCGCGCGGGGACGAGCTGATTCTCTTCGTGGTGGGCGTCACGTGGGTCGGCGAGACCGCCGCCTACGCCGTGGGCTCGACGCTGGGGCGCCATCCGCTGGCGCCGGTCGTCAGTCCCAAGAAAACGGTGGAAGGCGCCGTGGCCCAGGTCGTCGCGTCGCTGGCCACGGCGGCCGCGCTCGGCGCCTGGCTGCTGCCGGCGTGCGGCACGGCCGTGATGCTGGGCGCGGGCGCGCTGCTCGGCGTGGTCGGTCAGATCGGCGACCTCGCGGAGTCGGTGATCAAGCGCACGGTGGGGCTCAAGGACACCGGGGCGCTGATCCCGGGCCACGGTGGCGTGCTCGACCGCATCGACAGCCTGCTCTTCAATCTGCCGGCGTTCTACTACGTCGCCCGGCTGACGGGGTGCGCATGAAGCGCGTGACCATTCTGGGCGCGACCGGGTCCATCGGGTTGCGTACGCTCGAGATCGTCTCGAGCTTTTCCGACGAGTTCGCCGTGGCGGGCCTGGCCGCCCGCGGCTCCAACGTGGAGCGCGTGGCCGACATCTGCCGCAAGTACAACCCCAAGGCCGTGGCGCTGCTCGACGCGGCCGCCGTGGACCAGCTCGCGCGCCTGCTGCCGGCGCCGCGGCCCGAACTGCTGGTGGGCGCCGAGGGCATGGTCGCGGTGGCGCGCGACGTCGACGCCGACGTGGTGGTATCGGCCCTGGTCGGCGGCGCCGGGCTCTTGCCGACGATGGCCGCCATCGAGGCCGGGCGCACGATGGCGCTGGCCAACAAGGAAACGCTGGTGATGGCCGGCAGTCTCATGACCGCGGCCGCCAAGCGCCGCGGCGTGCCGCTGCTGCCGGTGGACTCCGAGCACAGCGCCGTCTTCCAGTGCCTGGTCGGGCACAACCGCGGCGACGTCCACCGCATCCTGCTGACGGCCTCCGGCGGGCCGTTCCGCGAGTGGCCGCGCGACAAGTTCGCGGCGATCACCGTGGAGGACGCCCTCAAGCACCCGACGTGGAAGATGGGGGCCAAGATCACCATCGACTCCGCCACGCTGATGAACAAGGGGCTGGAGATCATCGAGGCGCGCTGGCTCTTCGACATGCCGTCCGACAAGGTGCAGGTGATCGTGCACCCGCAGTCGGTCGTGCACTCGATGGTCGAGTACGTCGACGGCTCCGTGATCGCGCAGCTCGGCGTGCCCGACATGGGCATCCCGATCCTCTACGCGCTGACCTATCCGGAGCGGCGGCCGACGCCCGCCGCGCGCCTGGATCTCACGCGGACCGGCGCGCTCACGTTCTTCGAGCCGGACCCCGCGAAGTTCCCGTGCCTGCGCCTGGCCCGCACCGCGCTCGAGGTGGGCGGGACGGCGCCGGTCATCCTCAACGCCGCCAACGAGGTAACGGTCGCGGCCTTCCTCGATCGCCGCCTGCCGTTCAACGATATCCCCGCGCTCATCGAGCGTGCGCTCGACCGCCTGGAGCAAGGCCCGCTGACGTCCATCGAGCAGTGTGTGGGCGTGGACGCCGAGGCTCGCCGGCGCGTCCAGGAGTGGGTCGATGCGCGTGCCGGAGGTGCCTGAGCAGTGACCACCGTGGTCTCGTTCGTCATCGTCATCGGCATCCTGATCCTGATCCACGAGCTGGGGCATTTCTTCGTCGCCCGCTGGACCGGCGTCGGCGTGGAGCGCTTCTCCATCGGCTTCGGTCCCGTGCTGCTGCGCTGGCGCGGCAAGGAGACGGAGTACGCGCTCTCGGCCATTCCCATGGGCGGCTACGTCAAGATGATGGGCGAGGAGAGCCCGCTCGAGGGCGGCGCCCAGCCCGACTACGATCCCGCCAAGGCCTTCGCGCTCAAGCCGCTGTGGGCCCGCTTCCTCATCGTCTTCGCCGGCCCCGGCATGAACCTCGTGCTGGCGGCGGTGATCTTCGCCGTGGTTCTCGCGACGCTCGGCCGGCCGGTGTGGCCGCCCGTCGTCGGCCGCGTCACCGAGGGCAGCCCGGCCGCCGCCGCCGGCCTGCGCACCGGCGATGCGGTGACGGCCGTCAACGGCCGTCCCATCAAGTACTGGGAAGACCTCGATCGTGCGGTTTCGAAGTCGAACGGCCGTCCCCTCGAGCTGCGCGTGAAGCAGGGGGACCGCGAGCAGACCGCGACGGTGACGCCGCACAAGCGGACCACCACCGACCCCATCTTCCGCGAGGCGCGCGAGGCGTGGGACATCGGGGCCGGTCCCCAGCTCATCCCGCAGATCAGCTCGGCCAGCGCGGGTTCGCCGGCCGAGAAGGCGGGGCTCAAGGCCGGCGACGTCGTGTTGAACGTGGCCGGCCAGCCCGTCTACACGCCCGAGGATCTCGTGGAGGCCATCCGCTCGCGGCCGGGCCAGTCGTTCCCGATGACCATCGAGCGCGACGGCAAGACGCTGACCGTCAACGTCACGCCCGAGCCGGTGAAGGAGAAGGCGCCGGACGGGCAGGAGCGCGAGGTGGGCCGGATCCAGGCCGGTATCGCCACCAAGGCCGTCAGCTTCGAGCCGTACAACCCGGCGGCGGCGCTCGGTCACGGCGTGACGAAGACGTGGGACATGACGGTCCTGACGATCAAGGGCCTCTGGAAGCTCGTCTCGCGGCAGATCGACTCGTCCAACATCGGCGGGCCGATCCAGATTGCCACCGAGGCCGGCCGCCAGGCCAAGGACGGCATGGCCTCGCTGGCGCTGTTCACGGCCATCATCAGCGTGAACCTGGCCGTGCTGAACCTGCTGCCGGTGCCGATGCTGGACGGCGGCCACCTGTTTTTCTTCGTCATCGAGGCGATCCTCGGGCGACCATTGTCGCTGCAGAAGCGTGAGGCCGCCCAGCGCGTGGGCTTCGTGCTGCTGATGCTCCTGATGGTCTACGCGCTCTACAACGACCTCGTGCGCATCGACGCCTTCAAATTTTTCAGGTAACAGGAGGGGAGGAGGGGAACCCTGCGAGGGTGCCCCTACCAAAAAGATGATTAACCGGCGCAAGAGCAGGCAGCTGCAGGTCGGCAACGTCAAGGTGGGCGGCGGGGCGCCGATCACCGTGCAGTCCATGACGAAGACCGACACGCGCGACGTCCAGGCGACCCTCCTGGAGATCTGGTCGCTGGAGGCCGCCGGCTGCGACATCGTGCGCTGCGCGGTCCCGGTGCGCGAGGCGGCCGAGAAGCTCGGCGAGATCAAGCGCCAGATCCGCATCCCGCTGGTGGCCGACATCCACTTCAACTACAAGCTGGCGCTCATCGCGCTCGAGCAGGGCGTGGACGGCCTGCGGCTGAACCCCGGCAATATCGGCGGCAAGAAGTTCGTGATGGAGGTCGTCACGCTGGCCAAGGATCGCAAGATCCCCATCCGCATCGGCGTCAACGCGGGGTCCCTGGAGAAGGATCTGCTCGACAAGTACGGCGGGCCGACCTCCCAGGGCATGGTCGAGTCCGCGCTGCGGCACATTCACATCCTGGAGGAATGCAACTACCCCGAGATGAAGGTGTCGCTGAAGGCCTCCGATCCGCTGATGATGATCGAGGCCTATCGCGCGCTGGCCGAGCAGGTGGACTACCCGCTGCACCTGGGCGTGACGGAGGCCGGCACGCCCGGCGTCGGCACCATCAAGTCCGCGGTCGGCCTCGGCGCGCTGCTGAGCGAAGGCATCGGCGACACCATCCGCGTGTCGCTGTCGGCCGATCCCACCGAGGAAGTGCGCGTGGGCATCGACATCCTGAAATCGCTCGGCCTGCGCAAGGGCGGTCTCACGTTCGTGTCCTGCCCGTCCTGCGGCCGCGCCGACGTGGATCTCGTCAAGCTGGCCCGCCAGGTCGAGGACGAGTTCAAGACGCTCAACGAGGAGATCCACATCGCGGTGATGGGCTGCGAGGTCAACGGCCCCGGCGAGGCGCGCGCCGCCGACATCGGGGTGGCGGGCGGGCGAGGGATCGGGCTCATCTTCAAGAACGGTGAAGTCATCCGGAAGGTCCCCGAGAAGGAGATCGTCTCGGCCATGCGCGAGGAAGTCGACAAGTACCTGGCCGAGCGGAAGGCCGCGAAGGAAGCGGCAGGAGCGAGTGCCTGATGGGCCAGTACGAGTGCCACGTGTTCGTCTGCACGACCGGCGACGATTGCCCCAAGGGCGGTGACGTCGAGGGCTTCGTGAAGTACCTGCGCGGCGAGGTGGCCAAGGCCGGCCGCCACCAGGACGTGCGCGTCAACAAGGCCGGCTGCTTCTCGCAGTGCGGGCACGGGCCCATGATCGTCGTCTACCCGGAGAACGTCTGGTACGGCGGCGTGCAGCAGTCCGACCTGCAGGAGATCGTGCAGTCCCACATCCTGGGCGGCAAGCCGGTCGAGCGCCTGCGCTACGCGCCGGGCGTCAAGGGCGCCAACAAGAAGAAAGACGCGCACTAGATGCGGCTCGCGAAGTCGCTCGTCCCCACGCTTCGCGAGGAGCCTGCCGACGCCGAGGCGCTGTCCCACAAGCTGATGCTCCGTGCGGGGCTGGTCCGCCAGCTGGCCGCCGGCATCTACGTCTACCTGCCCATCGGCCACCGCGTGCACGAGAAGGTCTGCGACATCATCCGCGAGGAGATGAACGCGATCGGCGGGCAGGAGATCACGATGCCCGTGCTGCAGCCAGCCGAGCTCTGGCAGAAGTCCGGCCGGTGGGACGGGATCCCGGAGATGTTCAAGCTCCAGGATCGCTGGGGCCGCGACATGGTGCTGGGCATGACCCACGAGGAGGTCATCGCCTGGATGGCCGCCCGAGAGATCCGCTCGTACCGTGACCTGCCGCAGATCTGGTACCAGATCCAGACGAAGGAGCGCGACGAGGCGCGTCCGCGCTCGGGCGTGCTGCGCACGCGCGAGTTCGTCATGAAGGACTCCTACACGCTCGATCCCGACGTGGCCGCGCTCGACCGCTCCTACGCACTGCACGCGCAGGCCTATCACAGGATCTTCAAGCGCTGCGGGCTGCGCTACTACGTGGCGGAGTCCGACCCCGGCATGATGGGCGGCCTCGGCTCCGAGGAGTTCCAGGCGCCGTGCGCGGCGGGCGAGGACGAGATCGCGCTGTGCGCCGGCTGCGGCTACGCGGCCAACGCGGAGATCGCCCGCGGCGTGCCGGCCGCGCCGGCCTTCCCGGGCGGTGCGCGCGAAGAGGTCGCCACGCCGAACGTCAAGACGATCGCCGAGGTCAGCGCGTTCCTGAAGATCGATCCGCGCACGACGATCAAGTCGCTCCTCTACGTCGGCAAGCGCACCGGTCCCGTGCTGGCGCTGCTGCGCGGCGATCACGCGCTGCACGAGCGCAAGCTGGCCCGCGCGCTGGAGGGCGACGAGATTCGCCCGGCGCACGCCGAGGAGATGCGCCAGCACCTGGGCGCCGTGGCCGGCTCGGTGGGGCCGCTGGACGTGCGGGTGCCGATCCTCGCCGACGAGGCGCTGCGTGAGGGCACCTACGTGGTGGGCGCCAACCGCGAGGGCCATCACGTGCGCGGCGTCAGCCCGGGGCGCGACTTCCAGGCGCGCTTCGTCGATCTGCACACCGTCGCCGCCGGCGAGGCGTGCCCGAAGTGCGGCAAGCCCCTGGCGGTCGAGAAGGTGATCGAGGTCGGC
>JBKPRI010000395.1:0-3980 GCA_046734515.1 Candidatus Methylomirabilota bacterium
GGGTGCGGCTGGGCACCGCCGCTCATGCCGCCGCACGCGCCTCCCGCGATCCCGGCGAGCGCCGCCGCCGCCTCGACCAGGCGCGCGCGGCCTACGAGCGCGCGCTCGCCCTCGTGCGCGCCAACTCGTACAACCACGCCAACCTGGGCCGCGCCCTGGCCGACCTGGCGCGGGACAACGCCGCCGCACCCGGCGAGGTGTTCGCGCGCTTCGATCGCGCGCTGGAGCTCGACCCGAACAACGCCTACTTCTATCCGGACGCCGCCAACGCCTCGCTGCTGGTCGGCGACATCGAGCGGGCGCGAGAGTACGCGAGCCGCGGGGCCGCGCTCTACCCGCGCTTCGCGCTGCCGCGCGCGCAGCTGGGCCACATCGAGCTGGTGCGCAGGCGGGTGCCGGAGGCGGCCGAGCTGTTACAGGAGGCGGTGGACAGCGACTGGCACGGGGCGCCGGGCCGCGCCGGGGCGGCCGCGAACCTCGCCGCAGCGTGGCTCCAGCTCGATCGGCTCGCCAGCGCCGAGCAGGCGGCGCGCCTGGCCGTCTCGCTCGCGCCGGGCGCGCCCGAGGCCCGCTTCAACCTCGGCAAGGCGCTCGAGCGCCTGGGCCGGCGCGACGAGGCGATCGCGGAGTATCGACGCCTGCCCGACTTCGAGCCGGCACGTCAGGCGCTGGCGCGGCTGGGCGTGCGCTAGCCGAGCTTCCAGACGCGGCCGACGGGCGGCTCGTCGGTGAGCGTGAACTGCGGCAGCGCGAAGTGGTCGGCGAGATCCTGGAAGACGACCTTCACGCGCTTGCCGATGGCCACCTTCGCCTCGTCCTCCGCCGAGAAGTCGGCCTTCACGAGGTTGGCGATGATGCGCAGCGCCTCGTCGGGCGTGGGTTTGCCGCTCTGCTCGTCGAGCTCCACCAGCACCACGGGGTACGGTGTCATGTCCTTGAAGCCCGGCTGGATGGCGTGGTGGACGATCTCGTACGAGTGGATCGTGCCCTTGCCGCTCACCTCCTGCCATTTCCAGCCGAGGTCCATGCACCACGGGCAGGCATGCATGGGCGGGTAGCGCATGAGCCCGCAGGCCGAGCACGCGCGCACCATGAGCTTGTGCTGGCGCGCGAGCGCGAAGTACTCGTTCCACTCGCTGTCGTTGTCGGGCACGACCAGCGACATGCCGCGATAGGTCACCGGCTGAGGCATCGTTCTTCTCCCTTGGGGTCCGTGTTCAGCAGTTCAGCGCGGCGGCCAGCTCTTCGACCGAATCGACGACCACGTCCCACTTGCCCTCGGCGACGAGGTCGGTCGTCTGGCCGGGGCCGTACTCGAGCGGGCGCGGCACGAAGGCGGTGCGCAGGCCGAGGGTCTGGGCCGCGGCCAGGTCGTAATTGTGCGCGGCCACCATCATCACGCGGTCCGCGTCGAGGCCGAGCAGCGTGAGCGCCGTGCTGTAGACGCCGGGATGGGGCTTGTAGCGGCGCGCGTTCTCGGCGGTGATCACGCAGTCCCACGGCAGCCCGGCGAATTTCGCGAGCTGCACCATGCCGATGAAGCTGGCGTTCGACAGCGGCGAGATCACGTGGCGCCGCTTGAGCCGCGTGAGCCCGGCCACGGTATCCGGCCAGGGCCGCAGCCGCCACCAGGCATGGGTGAGGTGCTCGACCTCGTCCGCGCTCACCGAGATGGCGCGTGCCGCGAGCAGCTCGATCAGACGCCGGCGGTAGATCGTCTCGATCGTGGTCCACGGCGTCTCGCCGCGGTTGACCGCATCCATGCCGGGCCGGTAGCAGGCCTTCCACTCGGCGAGGAAGCCGTCCCAGTCGTGGGCGAGGCCGCGGGCGCGGCCGAACGCCGCAAGCTCGTCGCGCACGCTCGCCCGCCAGTCGACGAGCGTGCCGTAGGTGTCGAATACCAGCGCCTCCACGCGCATGAGGGCGGCCGTCAGCGCCGCATGATGAGCGCGCTGCCGAGCGGGGGCATGGCCCAGCCGAGGTTCATCGTGATCTCGGCGTCCTTCACCTGGCGACAGCCGCCCTTGGCGTAGTCGTAGGTGTGCTTGCCCTCGGCGGCCCCCGGGCAGGAGTCATCGATGGTGCCGCGCAGCTGGCGGACGTTCTCGATCACCATCGACATGCCGTGCGTGTAGCCCTCGCAGAGATGGCCGCCCGAGGTGTTGTTGGGCCGCTTGCCGCCCAGCTCGATGATGCCGCTGGAGACATAGGAGCCGCCCTCGCCCTTCTTGCAGAAGCCGTACTCTTCCAGCTGCAGCATCGTCGTGAAGGTGAACGCATCGTAGGAGCCGGTGACGTCCACGTCCTCGGGGCTGATGCCGGCCTGCGGGAAGATGATGTCCTTGGCGTAGTAGCCGGCCACGCGGCTGATGGGCCCGTGGGCCCAGTGGAAGTCCAGCCGCGGCTTCGACACGCGGCCGGCCACGCCCATGATGTGCACCGGGCGGTGCTTGAGGTTCCGCGCGCGCTCGGCCGAGGTCACGATGATGCACGTCGCGTTGTCGGTCTCCAGGCAGCAGTCGAGCAGGTGCAGGGGTTTGCAGATCCAGCGCGAGCTCACCACGTCCTGCACCGTCACGCGCTCCTTCAGCAGTGCCTTGGGATTGTTCGAGGCGTGCTTGCTGTGGGCCACCTTGACGTGGGCGACCTGCTCGGAGGTGGTGCCGTAGTCGTACATGTGGCGCATGAAGGTGGGCGCGAAGTTCTGGCCGGCGCTCCGCATCCCGAAGGGCACCTGCGCGAGGTCGAGTCCCCGTACGGGCTGGGCGGCGCGGGCGCCGGTGCCGCCGATACGGAACTCGGAGTAGCCGTTCATCGAGCGGTAGATCGCCACCGTCTTGCACATCCCGGCCTCGATGGCGCCCATGGCGAGGCCCACCAGCGCCTCGGTGGACGAGCCGCCGCCCATCACGTCCATGTAGAAGTTCAGCCGGAGGCCGAGGTCGGGCGCGACGTGCGGCGCGAGCGTGGAGTCGCCGCCCTGGTAGTCGAGCATGCCGTCCACCTCGCTCGCCTTGAGGCCAGCGTCGAGGATGGCCTTGCGCACGGCCTCCACGGCCATGGCGCGCGTCGACCGATTGGAGCCGCGCGAATACTCCGTCTCTCCGACACCCACGATGCAGTACTTGTCTTTCAGGCTCATAGGAGCGTTCTCCTCACGGACTCGGGTGCGGAGTATACCGCGGGCTCGAATCGGCGGCGCGGTGAGCTCGCTGCTCGTCGGTCTCGTCTTCGCGCGTCGCGCCGCGTCGCCGGCCGCATCAGCCGGCACGCTCCGCTGGCCGGCACGCGAGCATCAGCCCGAACGCCACGATGTTGCAGCCCGCCGACAGCACGAAGGCCCGGTGATAGGTGCCGGTGGCGTCATAGACGGCGCCGGCCGCGAGCGGACCCCACGCCGAGATGGAGCCGGCGAGCATGAAGAGGAAGCCGACCAGCGTGCCGGCGTGCGCGTGGCCGAAGAAGTCGCCGACGATCGCGGGAAGGAGCGTGGTGATCGCCCCGTACGAGTAGCCGAACAGGAACGCCGTCGCGTAGAGCGCGGGCAGGTCGCGGGCGGCCGTGAAGGCAAGGAAGGCGGCGGCCTGCAGCAACATCGAGATCGCGATGGTGAGGCGGCGGCCGAGGCGATCGGAGATCCAGCCCATCACGAGGCGCCCGACGAGGGCGCCGGCGCCGAGCGCGCTGATCGCGGTCGCCGCGGCCAGGGGCGGGTGGCCGAGATCGCGCGCGAACGGCACCAGGTGCACGAGCGGGATGAAGACCGGGACCCACGTGGCCGTGTAGGCCGCGCCCAGCAGCCAGAACGTCCCGCGTCGCAGGGCGGCCCCGAGCGAGAGCCCGCCGCCGGGCGCGTGCGCCGTGGCCGGCGGCTCGGGCGCGCCGTCGGGATGGAGGCCGAGCGCGGCAGGATCGCGCCGCATGAGTGGCGCCACCGCGTTGACGACGACGAGCACCACGAGGCCGAAGACGACGTAGGC
>JBKPRI010000396.1:0-5888 GCA_046734515.1 Candidatus Methylomirabilota bacterium
CTTGTGGACTCCCGCGTTGGCGCCATCCATGAAGGCCTCGAGCGACTTTGGCTTGGGGCCGTGCGGCAGGCCGACCGGATGCAGCGTCACCATGCCGGGACCGACCACGCCGCCGCCGCTGAAGAACTCGCCCCAGTGATAGCCGAGCGTCTCCAGGTAATCGAGGTTCTTGTGGAAGAACGGCACCCACATGGCGTCCTTCTCGACGGAGCGCACGGTGAAGACGCAGAGATAACAGCCGGGGAGCTTGAAGATCGTGTGGCCGGAGGGCGGCACGTGCGAGCGGTCGGCGGTCAGCGGCCGCACGTCCTCGACGGCGAACTTGTACGGCAGGTACTCGCCGCGCCACCCGATGACGTCGAACGGGTGCGTGGGGTGCACGCGGCGGGCGTAGAGCTCGTCCAGCTTCGAGATGATTTCGAAGCGCCCGCTCTCGTTGCGCGTGTCGAGCGAGCGGGGGAAGCGGTAGTCGCTGCGGCTGTGCGTGATGAACTGCCCCGTCGTCGCCGCCTCCGACTTCTCCGGATCGCCCGCGAACGACTCGTACATCCAGTAATAGTGCGGGCCGGCGGCCAGCTCGAAGCGGTGCGTCACGCCCTTGGGCACGATGAGGAAGTCGCCCTTGCCGTACTCGATGGGACCGAACGTCGTCTCCAGCGTGCCGCGGCCCTCGTGGACGAAGAAGACCATGGTGGCCGCGTGGTGCTCGAAGAAGTAATCCATCGGCGCGGTGGGCGCCGTGACGTTCATCGCCGCCGTCGCGTTGGCCACCAGGCGGCCCATGCCGCGGTACACGTCGCGCCCGCGCGCGGGCGGCGCCATGCCGAGCACGTGGTGCACGCCGCCGATCGGGCGCAGCGGCGAATCCCAGGCCGGCGCCCAGTCGGTGAGATACCGGCTCTCCTCGGCCAGCCAGTTCGTGGGCGGATAGAGATGGTAGGTGTGGGTGACCTTGCCCGCGAAGCCGCCGCGGCCGTGCTCCTGCTCGAACACGTGGCGCAGCAGCGGACCGGCGTGGGGCGCGCGCGGCACGATGCCGACCTGCGGCGTGCCGGTGAAGTACTCGTATTTCTCCACGGCGGGGTCCTCCCGGGCCGATTGTACCGCCCGGCTCGGGTATCATGCGGACATGGCTCGGCGAGGCAAGGTCATCCCGTTTCCGGTCCGCCCGGGCAGCGCCCGCCCCGCGGCGGACGCGCGCGCCTTCACCGAGCTGCACCGCTGCGATCAGGCCGAGGCCGTGGTGGTGAAGAGCCTGCTCGAGAGTGAAGGGATCCCCGCGATCCTGCGCTCACGGCTGGCGCTGTCGGTCCATCCCTTCAGCGTGGGCTCGCAGGGCGAGGTCGTCGTGCTCGTGCCGGACAGCGAGCTGGCGCGCAGCCGCGTGCTGCTCGAGGGCCTCGCCGGCCCGCGCCTGCTCTAGACCGACTCCACCAGGGCCGCCAGCGCGGCCGCCATCCGATCGAGCGCGGCGGCGTCCAGCGTGGCGCCGGTATCGCGGGCCGTGTGATAGGTGTCGAACGGCGGCGGGCGTCGCACGCTCGCGCGCACGGCGGCGCGCACCGGGTGGAACACGAACTGGCGCAGCGCCTCCGCCTCGACGGCCGGCACGCTGGTGAAGCCATATGCGGGCACGCCGGCGGCGGCGAACGCGCGATGATCACTGCCGAAGACCGGGATGCGCCCCACCACGTGATGGCCCTCGTCGGGACGCAGGCCCAGGCCCTCGAGCGTGCTGCGGACGGCGTCGAGAAACCACGTCCGCTCCCCCGCGTCCCACACGGCCAGACTGTCGCCGACGCCCGGCAGCTCCAGGCTCAGCACGCCGCGCACGTCGGCCACGCCGTGCTCACCCACCCACACCCGGCTGCCGAGATAGCCGAGCTCCTCGCACGCGCTGAAGAGCAGGCGCACGCGCCCGCGCGGCTCGCGCGCGCGCCAGCGCTCGAGCAGGGTCAGCAGAATGGCCACGGCGGCGGCGTTGTCGTTGGCGCCGGGGCTCTTCGGCACCGCATCGTGATGCGCGATCAGCACCAGCGCGCGGTCGCCCCGCCCGACGTCGACCACGAAGTTCTCGCCGGCGCCCTCGAAGGTGGCGAAGCGATGGCGCCGGAAGGGCACGCCGCGGGTCTCGAGCCAGCGCGCCACCGCGGCCTCGCGCGCAACGTTCGAGCGGCCCTCGAGCAGCCGCGTGAGCGCCAGCGGCGTGACCGGACCGCGCAGGACCTCCTCGAGGGGCGCCGCGGGCGCGGGCGGCGGCGCCTTGCGGTTGAGCGTGCGGGTGATCGCCCGGCTGAGCCGGCCGCGCAGGAAGAAGCCGACGTCGCGCCAGCTCATGCGGCGCTCATGCCAGGCGCAGCACGCGGCGGGCGTTGTCGCTCATGCGCGGGCCCAGCGTGGCCAGCGGCTCCCCCCGCAGCTCGGCCACGCGGGCGGCCGTGAGCGCCAGGTAAGCCGGCTCGTTGCGCTTGCCGCGGAACCCCTGCGGCGGCAGGTAGGGACAGTCCGTCTCGACCACGAGGCGATCGCCGGGCACGAACCGCGCGACGTCCGGCAGCGCTCGGGCGCTGGGATAGGTTACCGGACCGGCGAGCGAGATCGTCAAACCGAGATCGAGGCAGCGGCGGGCGATCGCCACGTCGCCGGAGAAGCAATGCATGAAGCCGCCCACCTCGGCGACGCGCGCCTCCCCGAGAATGGCCAGCGTCTCCTCGTGCGCGTCGCGGCAGTGGATGAGCACGGGCTTGCCGGTGCGCCGGGCCAGGTCGAGCATCCACCGCAGCGTGCGCTCCTGCGCCTCGTGCGGCGAGAGGTTGCGGAAGAAGTCGAGGCCGATCTCGCCGATGGCCACCACGCGCGGCTCCGCGGCCAGGCGCTCGATCGCCGCGCACGCGGCCTCGTCGGCCTCGGCGGCGTCGTGCGGATGGATCCCGACCGACGCCCACACGTTCGTCTCCCGCGCGGCCACCGCGATGGCGGCGGCCGATGTTTCCACGTCCGTGCCGATGGTCAGCAGGCGCGCGACGCCGGCGGCACGCGCGCGTTCCAGCACGGCCGGCAGATCCTCGGCGAAGTCGGGGAAATGCAGGTGCGCGTGAGTATCGAAGAGCTCCGGGGGGGTCGAGGGGGGCCCGGCGAGGGTCCCCCTCCCAAGAAGACTCATTCCACCACCCGGAAGCGCAACCGTCCGATGAGCTGTCCCGAGGCCGTCATGACGTCCACCGTCCAGCGGCCCACGGACTTATCGGGGAACGCGGTCTTGCGCGAGAACGTGCGATACCCCTCGCGGCGTCCCCCCTCGACCGGCGTGAGGCGAACGACGTTGATGATGCGTCCCTCGCGCCGCCAGACGTGCTCGACGGGCTGGCGCAGCCCGGCCGGCGCATAGATCGCGGTGTAGGCCACGAGGCCGCGCTCCTTGAGGTCGGCGGCGCGGATGGAGCCGGCGATCGGCTCCAGCGACTCCAGCGTGCCGGCCGTCCAGCCGAGCGCCTTGCTCGCGATGAACAGCGGCGCCGGCGGGACGACGATCGGCCGCAGGCTCACGGCGCCGGCCACGGCGAGCCCGGCGAGCGCCGTGACAGCCAGGCCCGTCGTCCAGCGCCAGCCGCGCGCGCGGCACAGGGCCGGCGTCACGGCCACCACCGCGAGCCAGGCCGCGATCCCCAGCGCCCAGAACGGCGGCACACGGATGAGCGGCAGCGCGATGTTGAGCGCACCGAAGATCGACACCAGGAAGAACACGTAGCCGAACCACGGCCGCGGATGCACGATCGCCTGGTACCACGGATCGACGGTGGCCAGCACCGCGAGGACGACGAGCAGCCCGAGGAAGATCACGTTCGGCGACGTCAGCGTGGTGGCCGCCCAGTACGCCGGCAGCAGGAAGAGCAGCACGCCGTGGTAGAGCGTCTGGATCGTGTACTCGGTCGCGGTGAGCACCAGGCGCGCGGTCCGGCGCTCGGAGGCCTGGAGCGTGTCGCGCACCTGCACCAGCACCGCCACCAGCAGCCACAGCAGGAGCAGATACCCGACGATGAGCGAGACGTTCGGCAGGCCGCGACGGAAGACGAACAGCGCGAGCACGCCGCCGACGAAGGAGTAGATCGAGATGCCCCATCGGCGGAGAAACGGACCGAGCCGGCTCACCCCGCCGGCGGGCCCAGGCGCTCGGCGATGCGGCGGGCCACCGCGTCCTCCCGCAGGGCCAGCACGCACTGCAGCACGTCGGCGCCGGCGGCCTGCGTGCGCAGGTGGGCGCCGACCAGCTCGAGGGCGCCCGCGCGAACGTCGGCGGTGAGCGCGCAGATCTCGCGGAGCACGCGCGCGATGGAGGCGTCGCCCTCGGCCACGCGGAGGATCGTCTCGACGTACTGCTCGCTGATCATCGAACGCGCGCGCCGGCCGGCAGGTCGCGGTCGAGCACCAGCACCGCGAGGGCGCCGTCGTCTTCGGTCGAGCCGGCCAGCACCATGCCCTGCGACTGGATGCCCATCAGCTTGGCCGGCTCCAGGTTGGCGACGACCACGATCTTCTTGCCCACGAGGTCGGCCGGCGCGTAGTGCTGGGCGATGCCGGCCACGATCGTGCGAGGCTCGGCGCCGAGCGACACGGTGAGCTTGAGCAGCTTCTTCGACTTCGGCACCGCCTCCGCGGCGAGTACCTCGCCCACCCGCAACTCGACCCTGTCGAAGTCGGTCTTGGGGATCGCGGCCGCCTGCCCGGGCGTGGTCGACGCCGCCGCGGCGGCGCTCGTCGCCTCTCGAGCCTTGGTATCGATTCTGGGGAAGAGGCCCGAGAGCTTCTGCACGCGCGGGATGTCCTGGATCCGGCCCATGGCGGCGTTGCCCAGCGACGGCGGGCGATCGTCGTTCACCGCCACGCGGATCTTCAGCGCGGCGCCCGGCAGGAACGGATCGAGCACGATGCCGAGAAAGCGCAGCGCATCCGCCAGCGTGACCAGCACGCGGTTGAGCTCGCCGGCCCGCGCCGGGTCCTTGGCGAGCGCCCACGGCTGCGAGGCGTCCACGTACCGGTTGGCGGCGCCGATGAACTCCCAGATCGCCGCCAGCGCGCGCGAGAACGCGAACTCGTCCATCGCTTTCTGCACGGCGGCCAGCGCCGTGGCGGACGCCGCGCGCAGCTCTGCCGTGCCGGGCACCTCGGCCAGCGGCGCCGGGATGCTGGCCGGGGTGGCCTTCTCCAGCAGCGTGGTCGCGCGCGAGACGAGGTTGCCGAGGTCGTTGGCCAGGTCGGCGTTGAGCCGGCCCACGAACGCCTCCTCCGAGAAGTCGGAGTCCAGGCCGAAGACCATGTCGCGCATGACGAAGTAGCGGAAGGCGTCGTTGCCGTACTTGTCGGCCAGCGCGAAGGCCTCGACGACGTTGCCGATCGTCTTCGACATTTTGCCGCCGCCCACGTTCCAGTAGCCGTGCACGAACAGGTGGCGGTAGACGGCGATCCCCGCCGCCTTCAGCATGCAGGGCCAGTAGATGGCGTGGGGCTTGAGGATGTCCTTGCCGGTCACGTGGTGCACGACCGGCCACAGCTTCTCGAAGCGCGCATCACCGGGGCCGCCCAGCGCGGAGACGTAGTTGATGAGCGCATCGAACCAGACGTAGGTGACGTACTTGTCGTCGAACGGCAGCGAGATGCCCCACTCCAGGCGCGTGCGCGGGCGGCTGATGGAGAGATCTTGAAGGGGATCCCGCAGGAAGCCGAGGATCTCGTTCCGGTAGCGCTCCGGGCGGATCAGGTCCGGGTGCGTGTTGATGTAGTCGATCAGCCAGCCCTGGTACTTCGACATCTTGAAGAAGTAGTTCTCTTCCTCGATCCACTTGAGCGGCGTCTGGTGATCGGGGCACTTGCCGTCCACGATCTCCTTCTCG
>JBKPRI010000397.1:0-13327 GCA_046734515.1 Candidatus Methylomirabilota bacterium
TCAGTCCGCTCGCCCACGCGCCGACGGCCGCGCCGACGCCGGTGCCGATCGAGATCACGCCGAGAATCGCGCCGAGGTGCCGGCCCTGGAAGAGGTCGGCGGTCTTCGCGGTGATCATCGGACCGCGCGCACCCCATGTGAGCCCGAAGAAGCACGAGTGGACCCACAGCAGCCACACCTGATCGGGGCGCGTGATGAACAGCGCCGCGACCACGCCGATGATCGAGATGCCGTAGGCGAGGATGGCCGAGACCTCGCGGCCCACGTAGTCCGAGATGGACCCGGTGAAGATCGTGCCGGCCACCGACAGGAACGCGCCCATGCCGAGCACGCTGGCCGCGTGCAGCGGCTCGAAGCCGACGTCGGTCAGGAACGCCAGCTGGTGGAGCGAGACGAAGAAGCTGCCGAGGCCCGTGAGCAGGTAGACGAGAAACAGTAGCCAGAAGTGGGGCGTCCTCATCGCCTCGGCCACGGTCCAGTCGTGCGCGTCGCGCTCGACGCGCGCGGCGCCGCTCGCGGGGCCCGGCGCCGGCGCGCTCACCCGCCCCGGCTGGAACGATCGCGACAGGGGGACGATCGCGACCACCATCGCCGCGGCCAGCGCGAGATACGCGCGGCGCCAGCCCACCGTCGTGATCAGGAACTGCACCACCGGCACCGCGCCCGCGCGGCCGAAGCCGTTGGCCGATTGCACGATGGCCAGCACGAGGCCGCGCTTGGTGACGAAGTAGCGCGTGACCAGCGGCGTCAGCACGACCAGGCCGAGGCAGTTGGCGCCGATGGTCATCACCACGCCGTAGAGGACGATGAGATGCCAGAGCGCGGCCACCCAGGCGCTGAGCGCCAGCCCGGCGGCCAGCAGCACGCCGCCCAGCAGCACCAGCCGGCGGGGCCCGACGCGATCGACGAGCGCGCCGACCAGCGGCGAGCTGGCGCCGCTCAGCAGCTGCGAGGCCGAGTACGCGAGCGAGGCGTGCGCGCGCCCCCAGCCGAACTCGGCGAGGAACGCGACGAAGAAGACGGGGTAGGAGTGCATCATCCCGGCCGAGACCGCGAACGTCAGGAACGCGGCGGCGACGATGCCCCAGCCGCCGGTGATCACGAGCAGACGCTCAACGCGAGGAAGCGGCTAGCCCAGAAAGTCGCGGCAGAGCGACTCCCACATCATCGCCGACAGGCGCAGGCTCTCGGTGTCCACCCGCTCGTTGTGGCCGTGGAACATGATCGGGTACTCGGTGTACGGGATGCGCAGCGAGTGCAGCCCGAAGCCGTAGGACGGGATGTCCTTCCAGCGGAAGAACTTGGCGTCGGTGCCGCCGGTGGTGATGAACGGCACCACGCTGGCGTCGGGCATCATCCGCGTGGCCACCCGGGAGATCGCCGCCATCAGCGGCGTGTCGACGCGCGAGATGGTGCCGCCGCGCTTGCGGTCGGGCGGGGTCTCGATGGTCACCCGATCGGCGAGATCGCCCATGGCTTCCTTCAGCATCGCCTCGACCTCGTGGTTCTCCACGCCCGGCAGCGAGCGGATGTCGACGTCGATCTCCACCCGGTCGGGAATCACGTTCACCTTGGTGCCGCCGTGGGCGATGTTCGGCGAGAACGTGGTGTGCGTGCAGGCGTGCGCCTCGCGGGCCAGCGTGAGGTTGTCCCAGTCGCTCAGCGTCTCGTACACGCGCGCGGGATCGGTCAGCGCGTCGGTGAGCCCGGGGGTGAGCTCCAGCGCCTCGACGTAGCCGCGCCAGGCATCCAGGATGCGCGCCTTCGGCCGGTACTCGGCGATGCGCTGCACGACCTTGGCCGCGGTCACCAGCGCGTTGTCGGTACGGAACGGGCGGGAGCCGTGGCCGGGCGTGCCGTGCACGATGAGCTTGCGCCAGTTACCGCCCTTCTCGCCGACGGTCACCTTCAGCTTGTGGCCCGACTTGGTCGGGATGGGCACGCCGCCGCTCTCGGTGATGACGTAGTCGCACTTCACCGCGTCCGCGTGCCGCTCGACCAGGTGGCCGGCGCCGAGGAAGCCGCCCGCCTCCTCGTCGGCCACCGCCAGGTAGATCAGCGTGCCGCGCGGCTTCCAGCCGCTCCGGGCCAGCCGGCGCGTGGCCACCGCCATGGTGGCGGTCAGGTTCAGCATGTCGACCGCGCCGCGGCCCCACACGATGCCGTCCACCAGCTCGGCGGCGAACGGATCGCGCTGCCAGCCCGAGAGGTTCACGGGCACCACGTCGGTGTGGCCCATGAGCAGGAGCGTGGGCGCCTTGCGGTCGGTGCCCTCGATGCGCGTGATGAGGCTCATGCGACCCGGCTCGGAGGTGTAGCGCTCGCAGGAGAGGCCGGAGCCCGCGAAGAAATCCTCCAGCGCATCCACGCTGCGGTCCTCGTGGCCGGACGACGCCTCGCCGGTGTTGACGCACCCGTTGCGGATCAGCGTGCGCAGCAGCTCGGTGGACTCACGCTCGATCACGGCCTCGTCTGCCATCACAAGCCTCCCTGGGGCAACGATGGTAGCATCGCTCCTGCGTGTCCGGCATCGTCCCCGCTCTCGCCCTGATCAGCGCGTTCCTCTCGGCCGCCGCCACGATCCTCATCCGCCACGGCCTGCAGCGCTACGGCCCCTACACCGGAGTCTGGATCAACGTGACGGTGGGCGCGGTCGGTCTGTGGATCGCGGTGCTGGTGACCGGCGGACTCGGCCATCCCTCCCCGCGTGCGCTGGGCCTGTTCATGCTCGCCGGCCTCATCGGCACGGTGGCCGGCCGCATGCTGCGCTTCCTCGCCATCGAGGCCGTCGGGGCTTCGATCAGCGCCGGGTTCATGAACCTCACGCCGCTGGTGTCCTCGGGGCTCGCGATCCTGCTGCTCGGCGAGCGCGTGACGCTGCCGATCCTGCTGGGCACGCTCGTCATCGTCGTGGGTACGACGCTGCTCTCCACGGGCGGCCGGAGCCTCGGCGTGCGGCCGGTGCTGCTCTGGCTGCCCGCCCTGTCGGCGACGTGCTTCGGGATCGTGGCGATTCTGAGAAAGCTGGGCCTCAGCGGGGCGGCGCCGATCCCGGGCGCGGCGGTCAACGTCAGCACGGCGCTGATCGCCTTCACGGCCTTCCTGGTGGCGACCGGCCAGGCGCGCGCGATGCGCTGCTCGGGCCGCAGCCTCCTCTACTTCATCGCGGCGGGGCTGGCCGAGAACCTCTCGGTGTTCCTGGTGATCCTGGCGCTGAGCATGGGCGCGGTGAGCGTGGTGGCGCCGCTCACCAACGTCGGGCCGATCTTCGTGCTGCTGCTCTCGGCGATGTTCCTGCGCGGCATCGAGATGCTGAACGCGCGGGTCATCGGCGGCACGCTGCTGATCGTGCTCGGCGCCTTCCTGATCACCGCCCTGGGCGGACGTTGAGGTAGTTCAGCGGCAGTCCCGGCCGCGGCCACTCGAAGGACACCAGCGTGCCGCCCATCGAGAGCGTGGCGAAGGCGGTGCGCAGGTCGCGGCCCCCGAAGCAGACGTTGGTCACCATCATGTCGGGCAGCGTGTACTGATCCACGCGGCTGCCGTCGGGCCAGATGTCGCTGACCGCGCCGGTGATGAGCGTGGCCACGCAGATGTGCCCGTCGCTGTCCACCGCCAGCGAGTCGAACATCTGGTAGCCGCCGAGCCCGACGACGACGCGGCCCTTCTCGCCGCGGTACGGCCCGTTGGCCGACTCGATCTGGCCGGGTCCCGACAGCGTGAACGCCCAGCAGCGCGCGGTCGGCGTCTCCACCACGTAAAGGGTCTTCTCGTCCGGCGAGAGCCCGATGCCGTTGGGCCGCTCGAGCGGAAAGATGGCCTCCACGATCGACGAGCCGTCGGCCTTGGCGTAGTAGACGGCGCCGCGGTCGCTGTCGCGCTCGCGCGTCTTGCCGAGGTCGGTGAACCAGAAGCCGCCGGCCCGGTCGAACACGAGGTCATTCGGCCCGCGCAGCTTGCGGCCGTCGCACGCGTCGTAGAGCGTGTCGAACTTGCCGGTCTCGGGATCGACAACCTGGATGCTGCCGCCCGTGTAGTCCTTCGCCTGCACCGCCGGGAACAGGCGGCCCGGCCGCTCGATCCATTCGAAGCCCCCGTTGTTGGTCACGTAGATCTTGCCGCCCGGGCCCATGGCGGCGCCGTTGGGACCGCCACCCAGGCTGGCGACCACGTGGACCCGGCCGTCGGGCGTCACCCGCGACAGCGTCTTGCGCTCGATCTCGACGAGGAGCACCGAGCCGTCGGGCATGGCGACGGGACCCTCGGGAAACCGCAGCCCGCGCGCGATCTCCGTGACCCGCGGCGCGATGGTGCTCATGCGCGGTCCACGGCGGGGCGCACGCGGCCGGTCACGAAGTCGAGGATCTCCAGCATGCGGCCGAGGTCGTCGCGCCGGAACTGCAGCAGGATGTGCGTCAGGCCGAGCCGCTGATACGCGCCGAGCGCGTCGACGACGGCCTGCGCGCCCTGCGCGATCAGCTCGTCGGTGAGCTCGAAGCGCAGCGACAGCGCGATCGACTCGAACGGGCGGCGCGCCTCGTCGGTGGCCTTGCGCAGCCGACCGAGCGCCTCCGAGAACTGCGCGGGCGTCTTGGACGTCGCGTGCCAGCCGTCGCCGAACGTGGCGACGCGACGGAAGGCGCCCGGGCTGTCGCCGCCGACCCAGATGGGCGGATGCGGCTTCTGCACGGGCTTGGGCGCGAAGCCGAGGTCGCGGATGCGAAAGAACTCGCCCTCGAAGGCGGGGTTGTCCTGCGTCCACAGCGCCTTGAAGACCTGCAGCGCCTCGTCGGCCTGCCGGCCGCGCCTGGTGAACGGGGCGCCCAGCATCTCCAGCTCCTCCTTCCACCAGCCCACGCCCACGCCGACGATCAACCGGCCCTCGGACAGCGCGTCGATCGACGTCAGCATCTTCGCCATGACGACCGGGTGGCGGTGGCCGAGGATGAAGACGGAGGCGCCCAGCCGCGCGCGCGTCGTGCACATGGCCGCCGCCGTCAGCGTGACCACGGGCTCGAGATACGCCTTGTCGGGCGGATGCGGGAAGCGGCCGCCGGGATAGCTGCCGGTGGCCGTGCGCGGAAAGATCACGTGGTCGCTGACCCACAGCGAGGCGACGCCGCGCTCGTCGGCGGCGCGGGCGAACGTGGCCAGCGCCTCGCGCGTGGCGAGCGGACCCTGGTTGGGCAGGTGGCAGCCGATGTCCATAGGGGCCCGATCATACCGCCGCTCGCCCGCTGTGGCACAATGCGCCCGGCACCGACTCCAGGAGGTTCCCCATGAGGCAACTGGCCGCGCTCATCGTCGCCGCCGTGCTCGCCGCCGCCGTCCCCGCGCTCGCATTCGACGGCGAGAAGGAGCTGTACGAGGCGGCCAAGAAGGACAAGCCGTTCACCTGGTACACGGCGCACTACAACTCCGAGACGGCCGCCGCCATCTGCAACGGCTTCGAGGCCAAGTATCCCGGCATCAAGTGCAACTACGTCCGCACGACCGCGCAGGTCGCCTACCAGCGGCAGGCGCAGGACCAGAAGGCCGGCCTCGCGGTCGCCTCGGTCATCTCGTCCACCGACACCAGCCACCACGGCCGCATGAAGAAGGACGGCTGGCTGCAGCCCTACACGCCCAAGAACCTCACGGATCTGATCGACGCGTTCAAGCCCTTCAACGATCCCGATCACCAGTTCGTCGCCACCGCGGCCGGGCTGGTGCTCCTCACCTACAACACCAGCGCCGTCAGCGAGAAGGACGCGCCGAAGAAGTGGACGGATCTCCTCGATCCCAAGTGGAAGGGCAAGGTCTCGATCGGCCATCCCGGCTTCAGCGGCTACGTGGGCACGTGGGTCGTGCAGATGAAGAAGCTGTACGGCTGGGACTACTTCAAGAAGCTGGAAGTCAACAAGCCGCGCATCGGCCGCTCCATCAACGACACGGTGACGATGCTCAACGCCAAGGAGAGCATCGTGGCCGCGGGCCCCTCGGCCACCACACTCGAGAGCAAGGCCAAGGGCAACCCGCTGGCGATCGTGTACCCGGAGGACGGCGCCATCCTGATGGTCTCGCCCTCCAGCATCCTGAAGAACGCGCCGGCGCCCAACACGGCCAAGCTCTTCATGGAGTACCTGCTGTCGAAGGACTGCAACGAGATCATCCTGAAGAACCACCAGGACCCGGTGAACAAGCACGTCAAGCCGGCGGCCGGGGCCAAGCCGCTCGCGCAGGTGAAGACGATCCGGCCCTCGTACGAGGAAATCGAGAAGGGCATCCCGGAAGTCATCGAGCTGTTCCGCGACACGTTCGGCATCTAGCCGCGTGCGCTGGCGGCACCTCGACCGCTCGCTGTTCCTCTGGCTGCTGGTGGCGGCCGTGCTGCTGGTGCTGGTGGTAAACCCCATCGCGCGCCTGCTGTGGGTGAGCCTGCAGTCGCCCGGCGGCGGCCTCACGCTCGACAACTACGTCCGCGCCTTCAGCCGCTGGCGCTACGTCGAGGCGCTGCTCAACTCGCTCACGCTGGGGCTCTCGGTCGGCGCGCTGTGCACGCTGTTCGGCGTCCCCATGGCGTGGGCGGTGTCGCGTACCGACATGCCCGGCAAGACGCTGGTGTGGGCCGCGGTCCTCGGCACCTTCATCGTGCCGAACTACCTGAGCGCCGTCGCCTGGATCCTGCTGGCCGGGCCCAACGCGGGCTGGCTCAACCGCGTGTGGACCTCGCTCACCGGCGCCGCGGCCGGCCCCTTCAACATCTACTCGATGCCCGGCCTCGTACTGGTGGTGGCCGCCTCGTCGTTTCCCTACATGTTCGTGTTCACGCGCTCGGCGCTCGATCTCATCTCCTCGGAGATGGAGGACGCCGCCACCACGCTGGGCGCCGGCGTGTGGCGCACCACGTGGCGGGTGACGCTGCCGCTCACGCTGCCGGCCATCATGGGCGCCTTCATCGTGGCGTTCCTGGAGGCCATCGCCATCTTCGGCGCGCCCGCACTCATCGCCCTGCCCGGCCGCTTCCAGGTGATGACCACCACGCTCTGGCAGTTCTTCGAGTTCCCGCCCAAGGTCGAGGTGGCCGCGGCCTACGCCATGCCGCTGCTCGGCGTGACCGTGCTCCTCTTCTGGCTGCAGCAGCGCATCATCGCCCGCAAGGGGTACATCGCGCTGACCGGCAAGGGCGGCGAGCGCCGGATGGTCCGGCTCGGGCGCTGGCGCTGGGCGGTGCTCGGCTACTGCCTGTTCGTGACCGCGCTCTCGTTCTTCCTGCCGATGGTGGTGGTGCTGCAGGCGGCCTTCGCCAAGGCCTGGGGGCGCGGCTTCTCGCTCGACAACCTCACGCTCCACAACGTGCGCTTCGTCGTGATCGACCAGCCCCTCACCCGCGCCGCCACGCTCCACACCTTCGTGTACGGGGGCACCGCCGCCGTGCTGGCGCTCGCGCTGGCCGTCGCCATCGCCTACATCGTACGGCGCCGGCTGGTGCCGTACGCGCGCGTGCTCTCCTACGTGGCGATGGCGCCCTTCGTGATCCCCGGCATCGTGCTGGCCATCGGCTTCTATGCCTCCTACACCGCGCCGCCGCTCGTGCTGTACGGCACCGCCTGGATCCTCATCCTGGCCTTCGCCACGCGCTTCCTGCCCATCGCCTACGCCAACAGCGACGCCGCGCTGCGCTCGATCAACCCGGAGATGGAGGACGCCGTGCGCATCCTGGGCGGCGGCCGCCTGCTCGCGCTGCGCAAGGTGGTGGGTCCGCTGCTCAAGCGCGGACTGGCCGGCGCCTTCATCCTCGTCTTCATCCCGGCCACGCGGGAGCTGAGCAGCGCGATCTTCCTGTACACCGCGGGCACGCAGGTGCTGGCGGTGCTGCTGTTCGACAAGAGCGACGAGGGCAACTTCGAGTACCTGTCGGCCATCGGCCTGATCCTCGTGCTCGGCACCGTCGCCATGGTGCTGGCCGGCTTCCGGCTGGTGGGCCGTGACTTCATGCTGCGGCGGACGGCTTCGTGAGCAAGCTCGTCCTGAGCGGCGTCAGTCACCACTTCGGCAGCACGGCCGCGGTCGATGATCTGAGCCTGGCCCTGGCCCCGGGCGAGTTCGTCTCACTGCTCGGCCCCTCGGGCTGCGGCAAGACGACCACGCTGCGGATGATCGCCGGGCTGCTCCATCCCACCCGCGGCACCATCACGATGGACGGCGAGGTCATCTCCTCGCCCGGCTCGTCGCTGCCGCCCGAGAAGCGCAACATGTCGATGATCTTCCAGAGCTACGCGATCTGGCCCAACATGACGGTGGCCGAGAACGTGGGGTTCGGCCTGGAGATCCGCCGCCTGACCCGCGCGGACATCCGCGCGAAGGTCGACAAGATCCTGGACGTCGTGCAGATGCGCCACCTGAGCGGGCGCTATCCTTCCGAGCTCTCGGGCGGCCAGCAGCAGCGCGTGGCGCTGGCCCGCGCCATCGTCGTGCAGCCGGCCGTGCTCCTGCTCGACGAGCCGCTCTCCAACCTCGACGCCAACCTGCGCGAGGAGATGCGCTACGAGATCCGCCGGCTGCACGACGAGTTCCACATCACCACCGTCTATGTCACCCACGACCAGGCCGAGGCCATGGTGACCTCCGACCGCATCGCGGTGATGAACCTGGGGCGGATCGAGCAGGTCGACGAGCCGCGCACGCTCTACGCCCGTCCGCGTACGCGCTTCGTGGCCGGCTTCATCGGCCGCACGAACTTCCTCGACGGCGAGGTGCGCGGCGACGACGTCGTGTTCGACCATGTCACCATCCCCCGCGCGCGCTTCGCCGAGGCCGGCGAGCTGCACGGGAGCGTGTCGTTCTCGCTGCGCCCGCAGTCCATCCACCTGCACCGCGTCCCGCCCGACCAGCGGCCCCCGGCCGTGCCGGCGAGCGCCTGCGTGGTGGCCGGCCGCGTGGTGCAGCGGGCCTACCTGGGCGAGCACTGGGACTATGCGGTGTGTCCGATCGGCAGCGCGCTGCAGCTGCGCGTCACCGCGCGGCCGCACGAGGTGTTCGAGGTCAACGAGGCGGTCTGGCTCGAGCTCGATCCAGGACAGCTGGCCCACATCCGTGATAAATTGGCTCATCCCTGATGAGCCCTAGGCGGAATTACGGATTCGATCGGCGACAGCGCGAGGCCCTGCGCAAGACGCGCCAGGAAGCCAAGCAGGCCCGCAAGGCCGAGCGCGCCACGGACGGCTCCACCGGGCCGGAGATGGGCGATGCGCCGGAGACGAGTGCGCCGGCCGGGCAGTGGGAGTGGTTCTCGGCCAGCCGCGGTCGCGTGGTGGCCACCGAGCCGAAGCAGCGGCCTGTGGTCGAAGGTCCGGACGACTGGGTGCTCCTGACGGAAGTCGGCGATGACGCCTCGCCGGAGGCGGGCAGCTAGGGCAGCGGCGTCACCGCCCGGACGATTTCGCCCGGGCGCTTTTTTCCCGTCGAATCGCGGCCCGTCATCTCCCATCCCAATCGGCGAAGGAGAATGACATGCCGCTCACGCGCGCGATCGCCTTCGACGCCTTCACGACGTTCGACCCCGGGTCCGTCGCGACACTGGCGGAGGAGGTCTTTCCGGGACGGGGTGCCGAACTGGCCGGCGCCTGGCGGACGCGGCAATTCGAGTACGCGTGGCTGCGGACGCTCATGGGCCGCTACACCGATTTCTGGCAGGTGACGGACGAGGCGCTGGAATTTACCGCAGCGCTCCTGAAGCTCGAGCTCACCGCGGACAGACGGGAGCGCCTGATGCACGCGTTTCTGGAGCTCAGGGCCTGGCCCGACGCGCTTTCCGCGCTGTCGGCTCTGAAGCGCAGCGGCGTCCGCCTCGCGTTCCTGTCGAACCTCACCGCGCGCATGCTCGACGCCGCCGTCAAGAACTCCGGCCTCGACGGGCTCTTCGAGCCACACCTGACGACGGACCTCGTGCGCGCCTACAAGCCGGATCCGCGCGCCTACCAGATGGGTGTGGATGCGTTCGGCGTTCCTCGCGAGCAGGTCGTCTTCGCGGCGTTCGGGGGCTGGGACGCGGCAGGCGCCAGGGCGTTCGGCTACCGCACGTTCTGGGTCAACCGCGCGGGCGCCCCGGTCGAGCGGCTGTCGGAGACCCCCGACGCGATCGGTACGACGCTCACCGACCTGGTCGGGTTCGTGGCGACGGGTACCTAGGGCAGCGGGACGGCCCGCGAGGCCACCACCTCGAGGGCGCCCAGCGCCATGAAGAGCAGCATCCCGACGAAAAACAGGAACGTCCGCATCGCGCTATCCCCTCCTTCCTCCCCAGACTTCATATTTCCATTGGATGCAGAGTCTCATCCGGGGGATTCGGCCTTGTCACTTTTTCTCACCGTCGAATCGCCGCTGGTCATCCCTTCATCCCAATCGACAAAGGAGAATGATGATGACCAAGCGGATCCTGGCGCCGATCAGCGCCGAAGAGCGGAGTGAAGCAGTCGTTCCCCTGGTGGCGGCCCTCGCCCGCGAGACCGGCGCCACCGTGCGCTTGCTGCGGGTGTTCCCGGTGCCCGAGCGCATCGTGGGCGACCACGGCCGGACGGTGGCGTACGTCGATCAGGAGATGGCCCGCCTGACCAGCGAGGGCCTCGACGAGCTGGCGCGCGTGGAAACCGCCCTGCCCGGCGTCCCCGTCGAGCGCGTGGTGCGCTTCGGCGACCCCGAGGAGGAGATCCTCGTGGAGGCCGACGTGTTCGGCGCCGACCTCATCGCGCTGACCACGCCGCGGCGCGGCCGGCTGGCCAGCGTCCTGGCCCCGAACGTGGCCGAGCGCGTCGCCGGCAAGGCCGCGATTCCCGCGGTCGTGCTACGCGGCTAGCGCCCCGTACGGCTCGCGCGGACGCATCAGCCGCACGGCGAGGATCACGTGGCTGGTGATGATCAGCGGCACCAGCCACGTCGGTAGCACGCTCAGCGGCAGCCGCAGCAACGGCGCCAGCGCACCCGGATCGCCCAGCGCGATCCGGGTCGCGGTGGCGACGACGAACAGGATGTCGATGAGCCCGAGCACGTTCCACACCGCGTAGAGCCGGCGTCCGCGCGCCGTCGCCGGCGTGACCGAGACGAGCAGCCATAGCGCCAGCGCGCCCACGACGATGTCGCCGATCCCGCCGGGCACCGCAAACGCGTAGGGCAGCTCGCCGCGCCGGTAGAGCACCAGAAAGTAGCCCCCCGCCAGGACGCGCGTCACGTGAAGGACGACCAGCACGCGAGGATCGACCGTCGCGGTCCACCGCCGCACCGGCGCGATGACGGCCGTCGCGAGCAGGGTCAGCGCGGTGAGCGTGACCAGGATCGCCTGCGGGGCCGGCGGCCGGAGCGGCTCGAACACCCCGGCGGCCCCCAGCGCCGCCGCGGCGCCGAGCCACAGAAGGCTGGCGGCGACGACGGTGTTCGTGCTGACACCTTCCTTCGGCATGGTTGTCCCCTCCTTCGCTTGATTTCCTGTGGACCTCGCCCTATGGTGCAGGCCCATGACCCAGATGATCGCTCGCCGCCTCGCCGTCTGCGCTGCGCTCTCCCTGCTCGCGCTCGTCTCGCCGTCGGGCGCGCGCGCCGCCGAGGGCGAGCTGCGCTGGGGCCTGCACGTCACGCTCGCCGCCAAGTGGCTCGATCCCGCCGAGACCGAGGCGTTCAACACGCCCTACATGATCATGTACGCGGTGCACGACGCGCTGGTGAAGCCGATGCCGGCCGGCATGACGACGCCGAGCCTGGCCGAGTCGTGGAAGGAATCTCCCGATCACCTCACGTATACCTTCACCCTGCGCAAGAACGCCAAGTTCCATGATGGCTCGCCGGTGCTACCGGAGGACGTGAAGTTCTCGTGGGACCGCTACAAGGGCGCCAGCGCCACCCTCTTGAAGGAGAAGGTCAAGGAGGTCCAGCTGCCCGGCGGCAACCAGGTGCGCTTCGTGCTCAAGGAGCCGTGGCCCGATTTCATGCTCTTCTATGGCACCACGGCCTCGGGCGCCGGCTGGATCGTGCCCAAGCACTACGTCGAGAAGGTCGGCGACGACGGCTTCAAGAAAGCGCCGATCGGCGCGGGCCCGTACCGCGTCGTCACCTTCAATCCGGGCGTGGACATCACCCTCGAGGCCTTCGATGGCTACTGGCGCAAGGCGCCGAGCGTCAAGCGGCTCGTCATGCGCTCGATGACGGAGGAGACGACGCGCGCGGCCGCGCTCAAGCGCGGCGAGGTGGATATCACCTACCTGCTCTCGGGGCCGGTGGCCGAGGACGTCAAGCGCACGCCCGGCTTTCAGCTCAAGGCGCCGCTGCTCACCGGCGCCTTCTGGCTCGACCTGCCCGACCAGTGGGATCCGAAGTCGCCGTGGCACGACAAGCGCGTGCGCCAGGCGGCCAACCACGCGGTGGATCGCGCCGGCGTCAACCAGGCGGAGACGCTCGGGCTCTCGCGCGTGACCGGCTCGATCGTGCCGCGCATCTTCCAGTTCGCGGTGCCGACGGAGCCGCCCGCCTACGACCCGGCGCGGGCCAAGAAGCTGCTGGCCGAGGCCGGCTTCCCCAACGGCTTCGACGCCGGCGACTTCTATCCCTTCCCGCCCTACAACTCCATGGGCGAGGCGATCGTGCAGAACCTCCAGGCCGTGGGCATCCGCACGCGCATGCGCACGATGGAGCGCGCCGCCTACTTCACCCAGTGGCGCGAGAAGAAGCTGCACGGCGTCATCCTCGTCATCACCGCGGCCATGGGCAACGCGGCCACGCGGCTCGAGCCCTACGCGACGAAGAACGGCATCTACGCCTACGGCTCGCTGCCGGAGGTCGACGATCTCTATTCACGCCAGGCCCGCGAGGTCGACGCCAAGAAGCGCGAGGCGCTGGTGCACCAGATGCAGAAGCTGCTCACCGACAACGCGACGTTCGTGCCGGTCTACGAGCTGGCGTTCATCTGGGGCGTGGGGCCGCGCGTGGAGGAGAGCGGCGCCAACCTCGTGCCCGGCTTCGCCTACTCGGCGCCCTTCGAAGACCTCAAGCTCAAGGCCAAGTGAGCTACTCGCTCGGGATCGACATCGGCGGCACCTTCACCGACATCGTCGTCTACGACCACGCGCAGGGCCGTCAGCTCAACCGCAAGGTGCTGACCACCCACGACGATCCCGCGCGCGCCGTCGCCACCGGCGTGGACGGTCTGCTCCGCCAGCACCGCCTGCCGCCCGCCGAGTTCAGCCGCGTCGTGCACGCCACCACGCTCTTCACCAACGCGCTCATCGAGCGGCGCGGCGCCGTGACCGGCCTCCTCACCACCGCCGGCTTCGCCGACACGCTCGAGATCGGCCGCGAGCGG
>JBKPRI010000398.1:0-9906 GCA_046734515.1 Candidatus Methylomirabilota bacterium
CGCTCCCGGCATGGGAAGCCTTGCTGCCGTCGCTACCGGCCGATCGCGCGCCGCTGCCCGCGCTCACGCCGGCCATCGGCACGCCGCGCGCGCGGGTCGTGATGCTGACGGGCTGCGTGCAGTCGATCGTGTTCGGCGCCCACAATCGCGCGACGGCGCGCGTGCTGGCGCGCAACGGCTGCGACGTGCTGGCGCCGCCGGCCCAGGGCTGCTGCGGCGCGCTCAACGCGCACGGCGGCGACCACGGGCGCGCGGTCGAGATGGCCAAGCGGACGATCGCGACGTTCGAGGCGGCCGCGGTCGACGCGGTCATCGTCAACACGTCCGGCTGCGGCGCCCACATGAAGGCGTACGGCGCGCTGCTGGCGAACGAGCCGGACTGGACCGAGCGCGGCGCGCGCTTCGCCCGCACGGTGCAGGATCTGGCCGAGTTTCTCGCGCGCCAGCCGTTGCGCGGCCCGCTCGAGCCCGTTCCGCTGACCGTCACGTATCACGACCCCTGCCACGTCGTCCACGGCCAGAAGATCCGCCGCCAGCCGCGCGAGCTGCTCGCGCAGATCCCCGGCCTGCGCGTGGTCGATCTGCCGGAGTCCGACTGGTGCTGTGGCTCGGCGGGTATCTACAACCTCACGCAGCCCGAGATGGCGGACCGTCTGTTGCATCGCAAGGTGCGCAACGTCGTCGCCACGAAAGCGGATGCCGTCGTCACCGCGAACCCCGGCTGTATCTTGCAGATCCAGTCGGGGCTGCGCGCGCAGGGACGCGAGCTGCCGGTGCTCCATCTCGTCGAGATCCTCGATCGAGCCTACGGAGGGGCGCGGTGAGCCGGCCGCATGCCTCCACGCCGGACGAGCACAAGGCCACGGCGCCGGTATCGGTCGGCTGCTTCGTGCTCACCGTGTCCGACACCAAGACGCCCGAGACCGATACGAGCGGTCGGCTCATCCGCGAGCTCCTCACCAACGGCGGGCACGCGGTGATCGGCGCCGCGGTCGTGCGCGACGAGCCGGCCGACGTCACGCGCGTGGTGCGCGAGGCGTGCGCGGACGCCCGCGTGAAGGTCGTGATCCTCACGGGCGGGACCGGCATCACGTCGCGCGACTCCACGTTCGAGGCGGTCGCGGCCTTGCTCGACAAGACGCTGCCCGGTTTCGGCGAGCTGTTCCGAGTGCTCTCCTACCAGGACGTGGGCCCTGCGGCGATGCTCTCGCGCGCACAGATGGGCATCCACGCGCGCCGCATCGTCGTCTCGCTGCCCGGCTCGCCCAACGCCTGTCGCCTGGCCCTCGAGAAGCTGCTGCTCCCCGAGCTGGGCCACCTCGTCCGAGAAGTCAGCCGCTGACCGGCCGCTCGGCCGCCGCGTTATACTCGGAGGGCAGTCGCCCGCATCAAGGAGGTTCCTATGCCGCGCTCGCTCCGTCTGGTGCCGATCGTGCTCGTCCTGGTCGCTGCCGTGGCCGCGCCGTCGAGCGTGTCCTTTGCCCAGGAGACGCGGTACTGGCGCGAGGACACGACGATCAGCCCGGCGCCGGAGCTCGTGCGTTTCAACACGCTGCTCGCCGACCTGGCCGAGCAGCTCAAGCCGGCGCTGGTGCACATCCGCTCGCGGCGTGCCGTCACCTCGAAGGACAACGATGACGAGGGCGAGCCGCGGCGCAGCAGCGGCTCGGGCTTCCTGATCGATCCCAACGGCCTCATCGTGACCAATGCCCACGTGGTGGAGGACGCGGACTACATCCAGGTGCGTCTGGCCGACGGCCGCCGCTTCACCGGCAAGGTCATCGGTCAGGACGGCCGCGTCGATCTGGCGCTCGTGCGCATCGAGGGCGCCTCGAACCTGCCCACGCTGGCCGTCGGCGACTCCAATCGTCTGCGTGTCGGTGAGTTCGTCATGGCCCTCGGCCATCCATTCGGGCTGGAGCAGTCGGTGTCCTTCGGGATCGTCAGCCGCAAGGGCGCGCCGCTCACGGTGGCGGCGCCGGGTTTCGACTTCATCCAGACCGACGCCGCGATCAATCCCGGCAACTCCGGCGGGCCGCTCGTGAACATGGCGGGCCAGGTCATCGGCGTCAACAGCATGGCCGCGCGCAACGGCTCCATCGGCTTCGCCATCCCGTCGAACCTCGTGAAGCTGCTGGTGCCGCAGCTCGCCACCAAGGGCAAGGTCGAGTGGGGCTGGCTCGGCGTGGCGATCGCCGAGATCGGTGACGACGACCTCGGCCGCCTCAAGCTGACCGAGCCCAAGGGCGTCCTGCTGCGCGGCGTGATGAAGGGCGAGCCGGCCGATCTCGGCGGGCTCAAGCCCGACGACGTCCTCATCGCGCTCGACGGCACACCGCTGGACGCCCCGCGCGACCTGCAGCGCGTCGTCTCCTCCACGCCTGTCGGCAAGGTGGTGCGTGTCGTGCTGCTGCGGGGCGGCGAGAAGAAAGAGGTCGACGTGACGATCGGCCGCTACAAGGAGCGCGAGGCGAAGTAGTCAGGCCCGCGCGCGCGGCGCGGCCAGCGCGGCCAGCGTCGCGCGCGCCCACGGCTCGTCCAGCGTGGGCGCCGGCGCGTAGCGAATCGGCTCGGTGATGCGCGTGCCCGCTTCCCAGTCGGCCGCGGCGTCCTCCCGCACCTCCTCCACCTCGAGCAGGAAGAAGCCCAGCCCGAACACCTCGCCGCCCTCCACCGGCAGTGGCCCGTCCAGCGCGCGCAGCTTCACGTACACGACCGCGTCGGGCTCGATCAGCATCAGGGTGGCGGTCTGGCGCTGGGCCAGGTTTCGCGCGCTGCCGCTGCGCGCCTGGATCACCAGGCCCACGGTGCGCGGATCGTAGGCACGCACCTCGAGGTAGGAGGCCAGCATCGGGTGGGCTCGGCCGTCGCCGTCCACCGTGACCAGCGGCACACCCACGCCCAGCCGGCGGGCGAGGTCACGCTGGCCCAGTCGCTCGACGAGGGCGGGGGAGAGGCTCGAGCCCGTGACACGCGTCATGGCACTGACTGTACCAAGTGCGTCACCGCGGCATGGCGCGACGGCCCCGGCCGACAGGGCGTTGGCAATCGCCACGCGAGGTTGGCCCGTGCGACCCCTTGGTCTTGCCCTTGCACCCAGGCCGTGCGATCCGCTTCGGATCGGCACGGCTCGGCAAAGGACAGGCTCATGGGCAACCTCGGCTGGTGGCTCTTCGTGGTGGCGGCCGTGATGTTCTCGATGTCGGGGTAGAGAGTCCCCCCTAGTCGCCGGCCTCGACGCCTCCCCGGGCCAGAGTCTCCCGGGACGCCGGTGTCGCCAGGGCGGCCAGGAAAGCCCGCGCGGCCTCGGGCGACTTCGCCCTGGCCAGCAGCGCAGCCGCGTAGGCCAGCCTGGCTTGCAGTGACGGCGGCAGCGGGCCAGCCAGCGTCAATCCCGTCAGCGGCACGATCTCGCTGACGGGCGCCGCCGACAGTCCGACGTCACCTGCCGCGGTGCGCTCCAGCGCCTCCAGCCCCTCAGGGAACAGCCGCGTCTTCGACCGCAGGGTCTCCGCCAGGCCGAGCTGCTCGATCACCTTTGCGAAGTGAGTCCCGCCCTGGCCACCGCGCGCGGGGTCCGCGTAGCCGATGGACGGCGCCGCCAGCAGCGCCGCCTTCAACGCCTCCGGCGTGGAGACGTCTGGCTTCGGGGTCCCCGCGCGCACCGCAATGCCGACACCGACGGCGCCCACGCTCACGCGCGTGCCGGCGACGGCCACCCCGCGCGCCAGCACATCGTCAAGGCCGCGTGCGGCGGTGATGACGATGTCGGCGGGCTCGCCCTCGGTCGCGCGGCGCGCGACGGCGCCGGCGGTGCCGTACACGAACCGCACGCGATGCCCGCTGCCCGCGCCGAAGCGCTCGGCGATCGCCGTCAGCGGCGCCTGGACGCCGCGCGGGCACAGCACCGTGATCTCGTCGGCGGTGGCGACGGCGGCCGGCGCCAGAAGGAGCGCCGCGGCGAGCGCGAGGGCACGCATCTCAGTAGCCGCGGGTGCGATCGACGACCTGCAGCAGCGGGCGGCCGGCGAGGAAGCGCTCGAGGTTGTCGCGCCAGAGCGCGGCCACCAGCGTGTCGCGGTGCGGATGGAGGCCGCCGACGTGGGGGAGCACCACGATGCCCGGCGTGGTCCAGAAGGCGTGATCGGCCGGCAGCGGCTCGGCGGTGAACACGTCGAGCACGGCGCCGGCGATGCGCCGCTCCCGCACCGCCGCCACGAGATCGGCGTCGACGACGAGATCGCCGCGGCCGAAGTTGAGCAGGAACGCGCTCGGCTTCATCCCCGCGAGCGCGGTCTTGTTCAGCAGGCCGCGCGTCTCGGCCGTGGACGGCAGCAGCAGCAGCACGAAGTCCGACTCGGCCAGCACGCGCGCGGTGTCCGCCGGGGCCAGGACGTGCTCGACGCCCGGGATCGGCGCCGGCTCGCGCTTGGTGCCGATGACGCGCATGCCGAGCAGGCTGGCCAGGCGCGCCACCTCGGCGCCGATGGCGCCCAGGCCCAGGATGCCGAGCGTGGCGCCGCTCAGCGTGGGATTCACGCGGCGGCGCCAGCGGCTCTGCGCCTGGTCGAGCACGATGGCGGCGAGATCCTTCGAGCAGAGGAACAGCGCTGCGAGGATGTGCTCGGACATCTGCACCCGGTGCGTCCCGCGCGCGCAGGTGAGCGCGGCCTGCGCCGGCACGTCGGGGCCGAGCCACTGCTCGCAGCCGCCGGTGAGCGACTGGATCCAGCGCAGCCGCGGTGCCCGCGTCGCGAGCCGCGCGGGCGGCCGCCAGGCCAGCAGCGCCTCGGCGCGCGCCAGGAGATCGTCGGGGATGTCAGCCTTCAGCGGGACGGTGACGAGCTCCACGGCGGCGGCGAGCCCGGACTCCTGGGCCGCGCGCACGTAGTCCGCCGCCTCGTCGAGCCAGAGTGTGACGACGGGCTTCGTGATGAGGCTCTAGCCCCGCACGGGCGCGGCCGCAGCCGCCTCGCGGCCGTTCGGCGTGACGGCGCAGGCCGCGCCGCCCTCGTGATGGATCGAGAGATCCTTGATCGTCGGATTCGAGCCGCACAGCGGGCAGTTCGGGTCACGGCGCAGCCGCACCTCGCGGAAGCGCATGCCGAGCGCGTCGTACGTGAGCAGCCGCCCGATCAGCGGCTCGCCGATGCCGAGCAGCAGCTTGACGGCTTCCGTCGCCTGCACCAGCCCGATCACTCCTGGGAGCACGCCCAGGACGCCGGCCTCGCTTCAGGAGGGGACGAGTCCCGGCGGCGGCGGCGTGGGATAGAGGCAGCGATAGCAGGGGCCGGCGTTCGGCGCGAACACCGTGGCCATGCCCTCGAACTGGAAGATCGAGCCGTGCACGTTCGTCTTGCCCGCCAGGTAGCAGGCGTCGTTGACGAGGTAACGCGTCTCGAAGTTGTCCGAGCCGTCGATGACGAGATCGTAGTCCTTGATGGTGTCCATCACGTTGTCGACCGTGATGCGCATGGGCAGCGAGACGACGTTGACGTCGGGGTTCAGCGCCTTCAGCGTCCGCGTGCCGGACTCGACCTTCGGCTTGCCGACGTCCGCCGTGGTGTGGAGCACCTGCCGCTGGAGGTTCGTGATGTCTACCACGTCTCCGTCCATCAGCCCGAGCGTTCCCACGCCGGCGGCGGCGAGATAGAGGGCGGTCGGCGAGCCGAGCCCGCCGGCGCCGATCAGGAGCGCCTTGCTGCGGAGCAGCTTGCGCTGCCCCTTGTCGCCCACCTGGTTGAGCAGGAAGTGACGGCTGTAGCGCTGGATCTGATCGGTGGTGAGCGTGGTCTCCTTCACCGTCGGCAGGCCGGACTGCGCCCACTTCTGATAGCCGCCCTGCAGGTTGATGACCTTCTCGTAACCGAGCTCGTGCAGTGCCTTCGCCGCCAGCATCGAGCGCAGCCCGGTCTGACAGTAGAGGACGATCGGCGTCTTGGGATCGGTCACGGCGGCGCCGATACGAAACTCGAGAAACCCGCGGCTGATGTTGGACGCCGCCTCGATGTGCCCGTCGCGGAACTCGTCCGGATCACGCACGTCGATCACGGTCACCGGCTCGCCGGCGGCGAGACGGCGCTGAAGGTCGGCCGGGCCCTCCTCGGGAATGACCTGCCGGGCGTCCGCCAGCATTTCCTTCAGGGTTTTCATGCGGCTGATGTTACCCCCATTTCCGGTCGGTATCCAACGGCCAAGCCGCTATACTCGCCACGTCGTATGAGTGTCCATCGCAAAGGCATCATCCTGGCCGGCGGTGCCGGGACCCGGCTTTACCCGCTCACGCTCGCCGTCAGCAAGCAGCTGGTGCCCGTCTACAACAAGCCGATGGTCTACTACCCCCTGTCCACGCTGATGCTGGCCGGCGTGCGCGAGATTCTCGTCATCACCACGCCGCACGACGCCCCCGCCTTCCAGCGCCTGCTCGGCGACGGTCACGACCTCGGCCTGCAGATCCAGTACGCCACCCAAGACCGCCCCAACGGCATCGCGGAGGCCTTCACGATCGGCCGCCGCTTCATCGGCCAGGACCCGGTCGCGCTCGTGCTGGGCGACAACCTCTTCTACGGCCACGGCCTGCCCGAGGCCCTGCGTGCGGCGGCCGAGCGTCCCGCCGGCGGTACCGTGTTCGCGTACTGGGTGCGCGACCCCGAGCGCTACGGCGTCGTGGAGTTCGACGCGACGGGGCGCGCGGTGTCGATCGAGGAGAAGCCCGCGCGCCCGCGCTCGTCGTGGGCGGTGACGGGCCTCTACTTCTATGACGCGCGGGTGGTGGACATCGCCGCGGGGCTGGCCCCCTCGGCGCGCGGGGAGCTCGAGATCACCGACGTCAACGCCGCCTACCTGCGCGCGGGGACGCTGCACGTCGAGAAGCTCGGGCGGGGCGTGGCCTGGCTCGACACCGGCACCCACGAGGCGCTGCTGCAGGCCTCGACCTTCATCCAGACGATCGAGACGCGCCAGGGGCTGATGGTGGCGTGCCTGGAGGAGATCGCCTACCGCCTGGGCTGGATCGGGGCGGCCGACGTCGAGCGCATCGCCAAGCCCATGCGCGACAACGCCTACGGCCAGTACCTGCTGCGCGTGCTCGCGGGCGAGCCGTGAGCGCGTGCTATCCTCGGGCCCTCTGATGGACTTCAGCGGCGACGCCAAGCGCGCGTTCCAGCTGCAAGCCTACGGCGCCGCCCCCCGCATCGACGGCGTCGCGCTCGTGCCGCTCACCCGCCACACCGACGACGGCGGCAGCCTGACCGAGCTGGGCCGGCTCACCGACGGCCGGCTGGCCGGGCTCGACGGCTTCACCGTGCGCCAGGTGAACTTCAGCGAGCTGGCCCCGGGGGCCATCAAGGCCTTCCACCTGCACGTGCGGCAGACGGATGTCTGGTACGTGCCGCCCGGCGACCGCATGCTGATCGTGCTGCTCGACGTGCGCCAGGGCTCGACGACCGAGGGCACGCGCATGCGCTTCGTGCTCGGCGACGGGGCCTCGCGCCTGCTGCGCATCCCGCCCGGCGTGGCGCACGGCGTGCGCAACGTGGGCCCGCAGCCGGCCCGCATCGTCTACTTCACCGACCTGCACTTCTCGGCCGAGCCGTCGTCGTGCGACGAGGGCCGGCTGCCCTGGGACTTCGCCGGCGCCGACGTCTGGGACATCACGCGTGGCTGAGACGCGAATGCGAGCGTCACGATAGACGCATGAAGCTCCTCGTCACCGGCGGCTGCGGCTTCATCGGCTCGAACTTCATCCGCTACGTCCTCACCGAGCATCCCGACGACCGCATCGTCAATCTCGACAAGCTCACGTACGCCGGCAATCCGGCCAACCTCGCCGATCTCGAGCACGACCCGCGCTACAGCTTCGTGCACGGCGACATCGCCGATGCCGACCTCGTGCGCGACGTCACCCGCGGCGTGGACGCCGTGGTGAACTTCGCGGCGCCGAGCCACGTGGACCGCTCCATCCTCGACGCCGACGAGTTCCTCAAGACCAACGTGCTCGGCGTGCGCGTGCTCCTGGAGGCCGTGCGCTCGCTGCGCGTGCCCCGCATGCTGCACGTCAGCACCGACGAGGTGTACGGCTCGATCGCCACCGGGGCCGCCACGGAGACCTCGCCGCTGCAGCCGTCCAACCCGTACTCGGCGGCCAAGGCCGGGGGCGATCTCCTGGCGCTGGCCTACTGGAAGACTCACGGCGTGCCCGTGGTCATCACGCGGGCCTCGAACAACTTCGGGCCCTACCAGTACCCGGAGAAGATGATCCCGCTGTTCATCACCAACGCCCTCGACAACCAGACGCTGCCGCTCTACGGCGACGGCCACCAGGTGCGCGACTGGATCTACGTGCTGGACCACTGCGCGGCCATCGATCGCGTGCTGCGCGAGGGGCGCGAGGGCGAGGTCTACAACGTGGCGGGCGGGCACGAGGTCGCCAACGTCACGCTGACCCACGAGATCCTGCGCCTGCTCGGCAAGCCCGACAGCCTCATCACGCTGGTGGCCGACCGGCCCGGGCACGATCGCCGCTACGCGCTGGATGCCTCCAAGCTGTGGGAGATGGGCTGGACCCCGCGCTACCCCTTCGCCAGCGCGCTCGAGGCCACCGTGCGCTGGTACCGCGAGCACGATGCCTGGTGGCGGCCGCTCAAGACCGGAGAGTTTCGCGCGTACTACGAGCGCCAGTACGGCCGCCGCTGAGCCGGCCGTCCACGCGGGAGGTGCCATGAGAGCTCGCGTCGCGATCATCGCCCTGGCGCTCCTCCTGCTGCCCGCCGCCGTCGGTGCCGCGCCCAGTGCGCGCGAGCCGCGTTTCGATCCTCGCGGCGCGGCGGCCGTGCCGACCTACGTGCAGCGCGTACAGCCGGCGCTGGTCGGGCTCCACGTCAAGGCGGCGCCCGATCGGCCGTCCTCCGCGCGCCTCGGCGCCCAGCGCTTCGGCACGGGGATCGTGTTCGACGCGCGGGGCTACGCCGTCACCGTGAGCTACGTCGTGCTCGACGCGCTCAGCATCGAGGCGCGGCTGCAGGACGGTCGTACGGTGCCGGCCGCGGTGGTCGGACTCGATCTCGACGCCGGCCTCGCGGTCGTTCGCCTCGAGGGCGCCGGCCCCTGGCCCGCCGCCGAGCTGGCCGCCTCGCAGGACCTGAAGGTCGGCGCGGTCACCGGCACCGCCGGCGTCGACGAGGACGGCGACCTCGTGCACGTGACCACCACGCTCACCGGCGTCCGGCGCTTCTCGGCCTTCTGGGAATACATGCTGGACCGTGCGCTCATGCTGGCGCCGTCCATGTCCTCGTGGGGCGGCAGCGCCGCCCTCGACGAGCGCGGGCGCGTCGTCGGCATCGTCTCGCTGCGGCTGGGCGCGGCGCCCCACGTGAGCCTGGCCATTCCGACCGAGAAGTTCCTGGCCGTCAAGGACGAGCTCATCAGCGCGGGCCGCGTGGTCAGCCGGCGGCCGCGTCCGTGGCTCGGGCTCTACACCGCCGCCGAGGAAGGCCGCGTGCTCGTGGACGGCTTCAACGAGTCCGGCCCCGCGCGGACGGCCGGGTTCCGCCGTGGCGACCAGATCGTCGGCGTGAACGGCGAGCGCGTGGCCACGCAGGAGGAGTTCTACGAGGCGCTGTGGCGTCGCCAGGCCGGTGAGACCATCGAGGTGCAGGTTCGCCGCGCCGACCGCGTGCAGGTGATTCCCGTGCGCTCGATCGATCGGCATCGCTTGTTCCGTCCGAGCCCCTGATACACTCGGCGACATGAAGGGCGCGGCCGACACGTACCAGGGGCGCGGCCTCCTCGCCGATCCCATCCACCAGTACATCCTCTACACGCGTCCGGGTGACGTGCCCGGCGAGGCGACCGAGCAGGACCTCATCGACACGCCGTGGGTGCAGCGGCTGCGCCGCGTGCCGCAGC
>JBKPRI010000399.1:0-9354 GCA_046734515.1 Candidatus Methylomirabilota bacterium
GCGCGCCAGGCGCCGTCCGTCACGGGCTCCACGAACAGCAGCTCCACCGGGCGGCCCTCGGCGTCCTCCGCCAGCACGCGCGCGGGAACCACGCGCGAGTCATTCACCACCAGGCAGTCACCGGGGCGCAGCAGCGAAGGCAGCTCGGCCACGCGCCGGTCGGCGAGCCCGTCGCCGGCGCGCTCGATCACCAGCAGCCGCGCGCCGTCGCGTGGCTCCGGGGGGGCCTGGGCGATGGCCGCGGCGGGCAGCTCGTAGTCGAAGTCCGCGAGGTCCACGTCGGGCAGTGTACAACCTCGCGGGGGCCGCAACCGGCGGGGCCCCATGACGCAGGGCGCCTTTCCGCAAAAGGGTAGGTTGACGCGCCATTGCGAATTAGGTATACCTAACTTTCGGTACAGCACGGCACACCCCACGGAGGCGAGCGCAATGATGCGGCGACTGGCGATGGCGATCCTGGCAACCCTGGCAGTGCTGATGGTCACGACCGCCGCGCGCGCGGCCGACTCCAAGGAGATCCCGATCACGATCGAGAACAACAAGTTCTCGCCCGAGGAGATCAAGGTGAAGGCGGGCGAGGCCTTCGTGCTCGTGGTGACCAACAAGGACAAGGCGCCGGAAGAGTTCGAGAGCAAGGAGCTGCGCATCGAGAAGGTCGTGCCGGCCGGCAAGACCATGAAGATCCGCGTGCGCGCGCTCAAGCCCGGCACCTACCCCTTCGTCGGTGAGTACCACGAGAAGACGGCCAAGGGCCGGATCATCGCCGAGTAGCCGGCCGTGGGCGCCACCTTCGTCGTCACACTCCGCGAGGCCTTCGAGGCCGCGCTCCTGCTCGGCATCGTCTACTCCTACCTCGACCGCGTCGGCGCCCGCCCCCAGTACCACTGGGTGACCCTGGGCGGCGTGCTCGGACTGGTGGCCAGTGTGGCGGCCGGCCTGGCCGTGTCGTTCCTGTCCGGCCCCCTGCTCGACCTCGGCCCCGACCTCGTCGCCGCCGCGGTGATCTTCTTCGCCGTGGGCCTGCTCACGTGGCACTCGTGGTGGATGCGGCAGCACGCGCGCAGCATCTCGGGCGACGTGCAGCGCCGGCTCGACGAGGCGCGCGCGAGTCAGCGGCTGTGGATCGTGGGCCTGGTGGCGTTCACCGGGGTCTTTCGCGAGGGCGCCGAGACCGTGCTGTTCCTGTGGGGCCTGATGAGCCAGACCACGATCAGCGGCTGGAGCGGCGTCACCGGCGGCGTGCTGGGCGTCGTGGTGGCGGCGATGCTCGGCTGGGCCATCTTCCGGGGCGGCCGCCGCCTCAGCCTGTCGCGCTTCTTCGCGGCGACCACCGTGCTCCTGGTGGTGGTCGCCGCAGGCCTCTTCAGCACCGGCATCGGCAAGCTCATCGGCCTCGGCTTCATTCCCGCCGGCGATGCGCTGTGGGACACGTCCGGTCTGCTGGACGACCAGTCCGTGGTGGGCGGCTTCATGAGCGGCCTCGTGGGTTACCGCGCGCGGCCCACGGCGCCCGAGGTGATCGGCTACGCGGTGTACTTGATCGGCGTGGGCTTGCTTCTCTTCACCCCTCGCGCCGCGGCGCCGGCGACCAACGCCGCGCGGCCGTCGGCAGGAGCCCTCTCGTGATCGTCTGTCTCTGCCGTGGCGTCTCCGAGAGCGACATCCGCCGTGTGATCGACCGCGGCGCCGGCACCCCTGATGCCGTGACCGCCGCCTGCGGCGCCGGCGGCGACTGCGGCGCCTGCACGCTCATGCTGATGGACATCCTGGCCGAGAACGAGGCCGCGGCCGTCGGCGCGGGCGCGCGTCCGTGAAGGGCGCCGACCAGATCGTCACCGCCCTCAACGACGTCCTCACCGCCGAGCTCACGGCGGTGAACCAGTATTTCATCCACGCGCGCATGTGCGAGAACTGGGGTTATCAACGGCTCTGGAAGAAGGTGCGCGCGGAATCGATCGAGGAGATGAAGCACGCCGACGCCCTCATCGAGCGCATCCTCTATCTCGAGGGCGTGCCCAATCTGCAGCGGCTCGGCAAGGTCAACGTCGGCCAGACGGTGCCCGAGCAGTTCCGCCTCGACCTCGAGGTGGAGAAGAGCGCGGTGAAGGCCCTGAACACGGCCATCGAGCTCTGCCGCAGCCTCGGCGACAACGGCACCCGCGACCTGCTCGAGCAGATGCTGCGCGACGAGGAGGACCACGCCAACTGGCTGGAGGCTCAGCTCACGCTGATCCAGCAGACCGGCGAGTCCAACTACCTCGCGCAGCAGATTCGCGAGGGCGACGCCTGATGACGACGGCGACGCAGCCCGCGCAGGTCCCCAGCACCGCGCTGTTTCAGGGGCGGCGCGAGATCATCATCGTCCACCACGGCCAGGAGTACCGCCTGCGCATCACGCGGGCGGACAAGCTGATCCTGACCAAGTAGCGCACCAGCCAGCCACCCCGGGCCGTCCCGAGGCAGCCAGCCATCACGACCGCGCGTCCGCGCGCCGGGGAGGTCTGGTATGAGACGCATCCTGATCCTGCTGCTCGGAGGGCTGAGTGTCGCGCTGGCGCCAATGCCGGCCCGCGGCTTCGACGATCCCCCGGGCATCTCCTTCTTCTATCCGCTGAACACGCGGCGGCCCGTCATCGAGCGTGAGCTGGAGCTCACCGTCGACCACGAGAAAGGGGCCGGTGGACGTTCCACCGAGGTGAAGGCGGCGATCGAGATTCCGATCCTGCCGCGCTGGCAGGTGGAGCTGGAAGTCCCGTTCATCTTCCTGCAGGAGCGCGACCGCACGGCGCAGGGCGGCCCCGGCGACATCGAGATCGAGACGAAGGTCCTCGTCTTCGACTCCATCGACCCGCCGGCGCTCGTGGCCATCGGCGTGGAGGGAAAGCTGCCGAGCGGCTCCGAGCGGCGCGGCCTCGGCGGCGAGGCGGCCATCGAGCCGTTCATCACCGGCGGCATCGCGCTGGGGCCCTTCGACCTGCTCGCCTCGGTGGCGTACGAATGGAACCTCAACGCCCACGTGGAGGGCCGGCACGAGCAGGAGCTGAGCGCGAGCGCCGCGCTCGGCTGGCGCGTGCACCGGAAGTTCACCCCCCTCGTCGAGCTCTCGACGATCACCCGGACACGCGGCGACAACGAGGACGGCCTGCTCAACCGCACGCAGGTCTACATCATGCCGGGGTTCAACGTGCGCCCGCTGCCGGGCATGACGTTCAGGATGGGCCTCGACCTGCCGCTCACGCACGCGAAGCAGTTCGACTACGCGATCCGCAGTGGTCTCGTGTTCGAGTTCTAGCCGATCTTCGAGCCGGGCGAGACGGCCTGGTCGGGGTGCAGCAGGATCACCTCGCCGGCCTCGTTGTAGGCGCCGAGCACCAGCACCTCGGACACGAACGGGCCGATCTGCTTGGGCGGAAAGTTCACCACGGCCACGACGCGGCGGCCGACGAGGTCGGCCGGACGATAGTGGTGGGTGATCTGGGCGCTGGAGCGCTTCATCCCGAGCGGACCGAAGTCGATCGTGAGCTTGTAGGCGGGGCGGCGGGCCTCGGGGAACTCCTGCGCGTCCACGACAACGCCGACGCGCATGTCGACCTTCTCGAAGTCCTGCCAGCTCAGCGTCACCGGGGGCGATCGAGCGTGCTGAGGACCGTGCCGGGATAGAAGAACTCGAGAATCTGCTTGGCCGTGTAGCCCTGCTCGGCCATGCCCTTGGCGCCCCACTGGCACATGCCGACGCCGTGGCCGTAGCCGCGGCCCGAGAAGCGCGCGGCCTGCCCGTCGACCGCGACGGCGAAGAGCGTGGACTTGAACGTGTCGTAGCCCAGCATGCGGCGGAAGTCGTTGCCGCGCAGCCGGGCGCTGCCGCGGGTGCCGTGCACGGTGACGGCGGCGGCCCGCAGCGAGGGCGTCCGCTCGACCACCTCGACGCCGGTCACGGTGCCGACGCTGACGTCGTTGCGCTTCAGGATGTCGGTCAGCTCGCTGAGCTTCATATCGAGCGTCCAGTAATAGTGGGGGGACCCGGCCGAGAACTCGCAGCGCACCGGCTTGAGGGCGGGCATGTTGCGCGCGGCGAAGACCATGCGCGGATCCTCGGTGTAGCCGCCGCTCTCGGTGTGATAGAAGGCCGGAAAGAGATCGCCTTCCCAGAGCAGCACCTGCCCCGTCGTCTCGCGCACGGCGCCCCAGATCGGCGACGCCGCCGGCACGCGCCCGAAGTACTGCTGGTTCGCCGTGGAGGCGAGGATGTGAAACGGCTTGGTCCCGGCGATCGTACGGTGGTACGCGGCATAGGTGCGCGCGACGATCGCCTGGGCGCGGAGCGCCTCGAGCGGCCACTTCTCCCCGGCCTCGGCGCGCAGCACGCCGACCAGGTAGTCCTCCAGCGGCAGCTCGTTGACGAGGGCCAGCCCCTCGCCGTTCCGCACGACGTCCAGCGGCGCCGGATACTCGCGCCCGTTGAACCGCACGGGCCGCTCGCTCTGCAGGCGGAAGCCGCCGGCGGCACGCACGCCGTCGATCTCCACGGCGCCCGCGCTCAGCGTGGCCCGCACGAGGGCGGCCCGCCGCGGCGCCGTCGCGCACGCCGCGCACACGCCGAGCTCGGTGATCTCGATGCCGTCCCCGCGGATCTCCACGCTGCGGACGCCGTCGGTGACCGCCACGCGAATGCGCTCCTCGGCCGCCGCCGCGCTCCCGGCGAGGCCCAGCAGCGCCGCCAGCACGACCGCCGCGACGGCGACGGTCACCGGCGGCCGATGAGCCAGAGGACCAGGGTGAGGAGCAGGCTGAGGACGATCGAGGTCCCGAGCGGGAAGTAGAAGGTCCAGCTGCCGCGCTCGACGTAGATGTCGCCGGGCAGCCGGCCGATGCCGGAGACGCGACCCGCCAGCACCAGCACGACGCCGACGACGAGGATCACGATCCCCAGCACGATCAGCATCCGGCCGAGGTCGGACATGGGCCTGGCCTCCCTGACCGCCGCGTCAGTCAAACAGGGCTCCCTGGCTGGTGGCGCCGGTGGCGGGCGGCTGGCGCTGCAGGTGTGCGTACGCCTCACGCGTCACGCGGCGGCCCCGCGGCTCACGGGCGATGAAGCCGATCTTCAGCAAGTATGGTTCCACGATCTCCGAGATCGTTTCGGCCTCGTCGTTGATCGTCGCCGCCACCGCCTCCAGACCCACCGGCCCGCCGTCGTAGACGTCGATGATGGCCTCGAGGAACCGGCGGTCGAGCTTGTCGAGCCCGCGGCCGTCCACGCCCTCGCGGCGCAGCGCATCCTGCGCGACCGCCTCGCTGATGACGCCGTCGGCCTTCACCTGGGCATAGTCGCGCACCCGGCGCAGCAGGCGATTCGCGATGCGCGGCGTGCCCCGCGAACGGCGCGAGATCTCGCGCGCGCCGGACTCGTCGATGCGCGCCTCCAGGATAGTGGCCGAGCGCCTGACGATGCGGGTGAGCTCGTCGTCCGAGTAGAAGTCGAGGTGGTGGAAGATGCCGAACCGCTCGCGCAGCGGCGCCGACAGCATGCCGGGGCGCGTGGTGGCTGCCACCAGCGTGAACGGGCGGAGCGCGTACTTGAGCGTGCGCGCGTGCATGCCCTTGTCGATGACGAAGTTGACCGAGAAGTCCTCCATGGCCGGGTACAGCAGCTCCTCGACCGCCCGCGGCAGCCGGTGGATCTCGTCGATGAACATCACGTCGTTGGCGCCGAGATTGGTCAGGATCCCCATCAGGTCGGCGCCGCGCTCGATCGCCGGTCCGGAGGTGGTGACGAGGTTCGTCCCCATTTCGTTCGCGATGATGCCCGCCAGCGTCGTCTTCCCCAGGCCCGGCGGCCCGTAGAGCAGCACGTGATCCACGCACTCGCTGCGCTGGCGCGCGGCCTCCACCGACACGCGCAGGCTCGCCACCGCCTGATCCTGCCCCACGTACTCGGCGAACGACTTCGGCCGCAGGGCACGCTCGAACTGGACCTCTTCCGGCGCCGCCGCGCGGCTGGTCATCCGGCCCTCCTCGGCCGCCACGCTCACGACCTCGCCTTGGCCGCCTGGCCGCGATAGATCTCGTCGAAGAGCGCCTCGGGCGAGGTGACGTCCGGCCGCCGGCGGAGCGCGTCGGTGATGAGCTGCGAGGCCTCCGATGGGCGGTGGCCGAGCTGCTTGACCAGGACCTCCCACACCATCTCGCGCAGCCCCTCGGCGTCGGCGGGCGCGGGCGCGCCGGCCACCGGCTCCGGCACCGCGCCTTCGACGGCCAGGGCGAACTTCGAGACCTTCGCCTGGAGTTGGGCCACGATGTTCTTGGCTTTCTGCGGGCCGATGCCCGGCAGCGCGCGCAGGTACTTCTCGTCCTGGCGCGCGATGGCTGCGGCCAGCTCGGCAACCGGCGCCGCCAGCGAGCGCGCCGCCACCATCGGCCCGATGTCCTTCACCGTGATGAGCTTCTCGAAGAACTCCTTGTCGAGGTCGGTGGTGAACCCGATGAGAACGGGCCGCGGCTGGTCGCGCGTGGCGTGGTAATAGATGACCAGCGCGAGCTCGCTGCCCTTGTCACCGGGCGCCGCCGTCGCGCCCTCGAGCGCGCGCAGCGCGATGGGCGGCAGGTAGATCTCGTAGCCGATCCCGCCCACCTCGAGCACCACGCGGTCCTCGAGCCGCCGCCGCAGCCGGCCCGTGAGCGTCGCGATCATGCCAGGCGCCCGCCGCGGCGCGAGAGCCCGGTGAGGGCGAGCGCGAGCGCGTCGGCGATGTGCGAGGGCCGCGGCGCCGCCGGCAGGCGCAGTATCCGCTGCACCCCGACCTGGATCTGGGCCTTGGACGCCGCGCCGTGCGCGGCGATGGCGCGCTTGACCTCGGCCGGCGCCAGCGCCAGCACCTCGACGTCGCGCTGGGCGGCGGCCAGGCAGATGGCGCCGCGCGCGTGCGCCATGAGCAGCGCGGTCCGCGGAAACTTGTATTCCGTGTACAGGTCCTCGAGCACCAGCAGGGCGGGCTCGTGCTTGGCCAGCACGTCGGTCACACCGTCGTAGATCTCGCGAATGCGGGCGGCCAGCGACGTGTCGGCGGAGGTCGTGATGACACCGCTCGCGGCGACCACGGCGCCGCCGACGGCGGGCTCGACGAGGCCCCAGCCGGTGCCGACGAGCCCCGGATCGACGCCCAGCACCCGGATGCCGGCCGCCCCGTCAGGCAGCCGAGATGGCCTCCAGGACGTCGTCGGGAATGTCGAAGTTGGCGTAGACGTGCTGGACGTCGTCCAAGTCCTCCAGCGCCTCGATCAGGCGCACGACCGACGTGGCCTGCGGACCCTCGACTCGCACGGTCGACTGCGGGACGTACGTCACCTGGGCCTCGAGGATCGGCACGCCCGCCTTCTGCAGGGCGTCGCGCACGGCGTCCATTTCAGCAGGGCCGGTGGTGATCTCGTAAACTTTTTCGGTGCGACGCATGTCGGTGGCGCCGGCATCGAGCGCCTTCGCCATCAGATCGTCCTCGCCGATCTTGTCCGCGTCCACCGTGATGATGCCCTTGCGATCGAACATCCACGCCACGGCACCCGAGGCGCCCATGTTGCCGCCCGCCTTCTCGAACGTGTGGCGGATCTCGGGCGCCGTGCGGTTGCGGTTGTCGGTGAGCACCTGCACCATCACCGCGACACCGCCGGCCGCATAGCCCTCGTAGGTGATCTCCTCGTACTGCTCGCCCGGCAGCTCCCCGGTGCCCTTCTGAACGGCGCGCTTGACGTTGTCGGCCGGCATGTTGACTTCCTTGGCCGTCTCCATCGCCGCCTTCAGTCGCATGTTGCCCTTGGGATCGCCGCCGCCGGCCTTGGCCGCGACGGTGATTTCACGAAGAATCTTGGAGAAGAGCTTGCCGCGCTGCACGTCGGCCTTGCCCTTCTTGCGCTTGATCTGTGACCACCGGGAGTGCCCTGACATGCCTTGCCCTCGTTATCCTGCCGTTATTCGGTCGCCAGTGTAGCTTTCAGACGTTTCACGCGCTCGAGACGATGTTCGCGCCGCACGAGCGCAGCCTGCCAGCGGCGCCGCTCGGCCTCGGTGCCCGGCGTGAAGGGCCGGCACGGCCGCGGGCGCAGGTCGTCGCCGAGGTGCACGTAGGTGAGGTACGCGGTGCAGGCGTGGCGCACCTCGCCCGACCACGGCTTCTCGGCCAGCACCTTGACGCCGATCTCCAGCGACGAGGTCCCGACGTGGTTGAGCCCGGCCTTGAACGTCACCACCTCGTGGCTCCAGATCGGCGTGTAGAAGTCCATGGCGTCCAGGCAGGCGGTCATCACGAAGCCGCGGCAGTAGCGCATGGAGAGGATGCCGCCCGCCTCGTCGACCTCCATCAGCATCTTGCCGGGGAACATCATGTTGCCGAACAGCGCGTCCTCCGGCAGGACCGAGCGCGCCGACTCGAAGCGCCACTGCAGCGCCTCGTCATCCGTCTCGGTCTCGGCGCCGCGCCGCTTGCGCTCGGCGAAGCGCGCCAGCCGCTGCTCGCGCCGGGCGCGGGCCGCCTCCACCAGCGCGCGCTCGGCGGGATCGTGCGGCTCGATGCGGGCCTTGATCGGCTGTGGCTTGGCGTCCTCGTCGACGTGGACGAAGACCAGGTGCGAGTTCAGCGTGACGGTGCGGCGCCCGGTCGCCACGTCCTCCCCCCACACGCGCACGCCGACCTCGAGCGAGGACGTGCCGACGTACTCGACCTGGGCACGCAGGATGGCGATCTGGCCGACCTTCACGGGATGGAGGAAGTCGATGTCGTCCATCGCGCCCAGCACCACGGTGCCGTGGGCGACGCGCGCGGCCGCCATGGTGCCGGCCCGGGTGATCCACTGCATCATGCGGCCGCCGTGGATCTGCCCGGGCGCGCCCGCATGCTCGGGGAACACCCACTGGATCAGCTCCGTGACGGTCTCGGCGATCGCTGGCATCGTGAAGAAGCGCGCGGTTGCGCGCCTTTTCTAGCACGAGGATACGCCGCACCGCAAACCGCGGAACGGAGGGGAAGAGGGGAACCCTCCTAGGGTGCCCCTCCCCAAGAGACGGGAACCCTCCCAGGGTGCCCCTCCCCAAGAGACGGGAACCCTTCTAGGGTGCCCCTCCCCAAAGGACGGCCCCTTTTCCAAGAGACGCCAGCCGCGCGCGGGTGGCCGGGTCGGCGTCGGCGGCCAGCGGCGCCGCGATGAGCAGCGCCTGCTCGACGACCACGTCGTCACCGAGCGCGGCGAAGCCCTCGGCCGCGTGCAGCACGTCCGGCAGCGAGCCCTCGCCGCGCGCGCGGAAGAGGCCCGCCAGGTACGCCCGGCGGGCGGCCGGCACGTCGCCGCGGGCGCGCGCGTCATCCC
>JBKPRI010000400.1:0-22341 GCA_046734515.1 Candidatus Methylomirabilota bacterium
GACGAGATCGTCGGGATGCTCGAGCCCGATGCTGAGCCGCAGGAGATTCTCGGGCGCCCGCGTCGCCGCGCCCTCCACCGAGGCGCGGTGCTCGAGCAGGCTCTCGGTCGAGCCGAACGAGGTCGCGCACGTGAACACGCGCACCTTGCCGGCCACGGCGAACGCCGCGTCGCGGCCGCCGCGGACCTGCACCGAGAGCATGCCGCCGAAGCCCGTCATCTGCCGGTGCGCCACCGCGTACTGCGGGTGCCCCGGCAGCCCCGGGTAGTGCACGGCCTCCACGCGCGGGTGCGCGGCCAGGAACTGGGCCACCGCGAGCGCGCTCGCCGAGTGCGCGCGCATCCGCCACGGCAGCGTGCGGATGCCGCGGCGCACCAGCCAGCAGTCGAAGGGCGACGGAATCGCGCCGCCCGCCGTCTGGATCGTCCGGATCCGATTGAAGTACGGGTCGTCGCGATCGCCGCCGCCCACCACGGCGCCGCCCATCACGTCGCCGTGACCGCCGAGATACTTGGTGGTCGCGTACACGACGAGGTCGGCCCCGAGCGCGAACGGCCGCTGGAGCACCGCGGTCATCGCGGTGTTGTCGACCACGAGGCGTGCGCTCGCGGTCCGCGCCAGCTCCGCCACCGCGGCGATGTCGGTCACCCGCCACAGCGGGTTCGAGGGGGTTTCCACCCAGATGAGCTTCGTCGCCGGCCGCAGCGCGCGCTTCACGGCGGCGAGGTCGGTCATGTCCACGAAGTCGGCGGCCAGGCCCCAGGGCACGAAGACGTCGCGCAGCAGCTTGCCGGTGCCGAAGTAGGCGTCGAGCGGCGCCACCACGTGATCGCCGGGCGCCAGCGCCTGGAACACGGCGGCGGTCGCCGCCGAGGCCGAGGCGAAGGCCGCGCACGCGACGCCGCCTTCCAGCTCGGCCAGGCATTCCTCGAGCGCGTTGCGGTTGGGGTTGGCGCTGCGGCTGTAGAGAAAGCCGCGTGGATAGGTGCTGTCGGGCTCGTGCTCGAACGTGGTGGCGGCGTGGATCGGCGGTACCACGGCCCCGGTCGTCGCATCCACCTTCAGCCCGGCGTGCACCGCCAGCGTCTCTATCTTCATCGCTCCTCCATGGGGGCCACCCAGGCGCGCAGGGCCGGCGTCGCCGCAACGCGCGTCCCCGCGATGTCGATCTCGTAGCGCCCGCTCAGCAGCGACTCCGCCTTCGCCCCGGCCGTACAGGCAACATAGCCCATCGCCACCGGACGGCCCAAGGTGTGTCCGTGGGCGGCCGAGGTCAGCGTGCCGGCGACGCGGCCGTCGCGGAGGATCGGCTCGTCCCCCCACGCCACCGCCTCCGGGTCGTCCAGCGCGAAGAGCAGCAGGCGCCGGCCGAGGCCGCGCGCCCGCTGGGCCAGGAGCGCCTCGCGGCCGATGAAGCCTCCGGGCTTGTCCCAGCGCACGGTGAAGCCGAGCCCCGCCTCGAGCGGCGTGTCGTCGGGCGTCAGCTCGCGGCTCCACGCGCGATAGCCCTTCTCGAGGCGCAGGCCGTCGAGCGCATAGTAGCCGGCCGGCGTCACGCCGCCCGCGCCCTCGAGCGCGTCCCACACCCGGCCCGCGCCGGCTGCCGGCACGTATAGCTCCCAGCCGAGCTCGCCGACATAGCTCATGCGGATGGCGCGCACGGCCACCCCGGCCACGGCGATCTCGCGGACGCTGCCGTGCGGGAAGGCGGCGTTGCCGAGATCCGCGTCGGTCGCGCGGGCCAGGACATCGCGCGCGCGGGGGCCCATCAGGCCAAGCGTTGCCCACGACTCGGTCTCGTCCGTCACGTGCACGCGTGCGCCCCGCGGGGTATGGCGGCGGATCCAGTCCGCGTCCCGCACGCGCTGGGCGCTGCCCGTCACCACGAACCAGCGCTCGTCGCCGACGCGCGAGATCGTCAGGTCGCTCTCGTAACCGCCGCGCTCGTTGAGGAACGGGGTGTAGACGGTGCGGCCGATGGGCACGTCGAGATCGTTGGCGGCCAGCCGGCCGAGGAGCGCCCGGGCGTCCGGACCCTCGACGGCGAGCTTGCCGAACGACGTCTGATCGAACAGCGCGGCGCCCTCGCGCGCGGCGCGATGCTCGCGGGCGACGGCCGTGAACCAGTTCTGGCGGCCGAAGGCATACTCGGTGCGCGGCTCGACGCCCGGAGGCGCGAACCAGTTGGCGCGCTCCCATCCCATCTTGCTGCCGAAGCATGCGCCGCGCGCGGCCAGACGGTCGTGCAGCGGCGAGCGCAGCAGGCCGCGGGCGCTGGCCGGCTCGCGGTTCGGCCACGACAGCGCGTAGTGCAAGCCGACCAGCTCGCGCATGCGCTCGACCAGGAACGCCGGCTCGGCGTGGCGCGGCAGGAAGCGGCGCGGGTCGTAGGCCGTGAGGTCCATCGTGGGCGCGCCCCCGGCGATCCACTCGGCCAGCGCGCGGCCGGCGCCGCCGGCACCGGCAATGCCGCCGGAGTTGAAGCCGGCCGCCACGAAGTAGCCGCGCAGGCCCGGCGCCTCGCCCAGCACGAAGTTGCCGTCCGGGGTGAAGCTCTCCGGCCCGTTGAGCAGCAGCTGGATCTCGGCCGACTCGAGCGCCGGGATCCGCTCGGCGGCGCCGCGCATCAGCACCTCGAACTGCTCCCAGTCCTCCTTGAGCAGCGAGAAGGCGAAGTGCTCGGGGATCGGCTCGGCCAGCCAGGGCTTGGCGACGGGCTCGAAGCCCCCGAAGAGCAGCCCTCCCACCTCCTCGCGCACGTAGACGCACGCGTCGAGATCCCGGAGCACGGGCAGATCGGGCGTGATGCCGTCGATCGGCCGCGTCACCGCGTAGAAGTGCTCGCAGGGCCACACCGGCACGACGACATCGTTCTGCTGGCCGAGCGCGCGCGCCCACATGCCGCCGCAGTTCACGATCGTCTCGCAGTCGATGGTCCCCTCGTCCGTCTCCACGCCGGTCACGGCTCCGTCGCGCGTCCGCGCGCGGCTCACCGTCACGTTCTCGAGCACGCGGGCGCCCCCGGCGCGCGCGCCGGCGGCCAGCGCCTGGGTGACGTCGGCGGGAATCACGCGGCCGTCGTCGGGCACCACCATGGCGCCCGCGAGGTCGTCCACACGGCAGAGGGGCCACAGGCGGCGCGCTTCGGCGGGACTCACGATGTGCGCATCGACGCCGCACGTCGAGCCGATGGCGACGTAGCGCCGCAGCTGGTGCAGACGCTCCGCCGTGCGCGCCAGGACGAGGCTGCCGCAGCGCTTCCAGCCGGTGGCATGCCCGGTCTCCTCCGGCAGCCGCGCGTACAGCCGCGCGCTGTCGTCCACGAGCCGGCTGGCCGTGCGCGTTCCCCGGAGACGGCCGATGAGCCCGGCGGCATGCCAGGTCGTCCCGCACGTGAGCGAGCGGCGCTCCAGCAGCGCGACGTCGGTGATGCCGAGGCGCGTGAGGTGGTACGCCACGCTGGCGCCGACCACACCGCCCCCGATGACGACGACACGCGCCTGGGTGATCATCGCCCCGTCCACGCCTGGGTGCGGCGGGTGACGCCGCGCAGCAGCGCCCAGTAGACGAGGCGCGTGAGCAGGCCGAGGCCGATGATCAGCACCGACATCGCCGTGGCCTGCGCGCTCTCGCCGGCATCGTCCAGCAACAGCACGGCCACCGCGGCCAGCTCGGTGCCCGGGGCCACCAGGAACACCACCGCCGACAGCGTGACCATCGCGTTGAGGAAGAAGTACATGCTGATCCCGACGATGGACGGCAGCGCGATCGGTACGGTGACGCGCCAGAACGTGCGATAGAACGGCACGCCGAGCGAGGCCGAGACGTTTTCGAACTCGGCGTCCATCTGCTTGAGCGCGGTGGTGGCGGTGAGGAACGGCACGGTGAAGTAGTGGACGAGATTGGAGATGACCAGGATGGCCAGCGTGCCGTAGAGCCGGTTCAGCACGCTCCCCGGCGCATTGAACACGAAGATGTAGGCGAGGCCCAGCACCATGCCCGGCACGGCCACCGGCAGCAGCGAGACCATGTAGAGCGGGCCGCGGGCGCGCGTGCGGCTCTTCTCCACCAGGTAGGCGCCGGCCACCGTGACCACGGTGCCCACCACGGCCGTCAGCGCGGCCACCCACAGGCTGTTGAGCAGCGGCGTGTAGCCGCCGATCGTGTCGAACGTGTAGTGCTTCAGCGTGGGCGTGAAATTGTAGGGCCAGCGGGTGACCAGCGAGGCGCCGGCGATGACCGCGTAGATCCCCAGGATCACCGCGGCGATCAGCGCGCAGTACGCGAAGAGCAGCGCCCGGCTCAGCCCACCGCCGCCCGGCGCCAGCGGGCGCGCGGACGAGCTGACCAGCGCGTACTGACGGCGCTGCACGACGCGGTCGATGACGCAGGCGAGCGCCGCCGGGATCAGCAGCACCACCGACACCGTGGCGCCCATCGTGAAGTTCTGCTGGCCGATGACCTGGTTGTAGATCTCCGTGGCCATCACCGAGAACTTGCCGCCCACGACCTTGGGCACCCCGAAGTCGGTGAGCACCAGCGTGAAGACGACGAAGCACGCGCTCATGAGGCCGTACTTCACGCCGGGCAGCGTCACCGTCATGAACGTCTTCACGCGCGAGGCGCCCAGCGCCGCGGCGGCGTCGTAGAGGCGCGCGTCGGCGGCCGCGAAGGCCGCCATCAGGATCAGCATGGCGTGGGGGAAGCAGTAGAAGATCTCCGCGAGCACGATGCCCTTGGCCCCGTAGATCCCGATGTTGATCCCCGTCTGGCGCGTCACGATGCCGTTGTTGCCGAAGGCGTAGACGAACGCGATGGCGGAGACGAGCGAGGGGGCGAAGATCGGCAGCATCGCCACCAGGCGGAAGAAGCCGCGGCCCGGCAGTCGCACGCGGGTGAGCGCGTAGGCGTACACGAACGCCAGCGCAACCGTCAGCGCCATGGCGACGAACGACACCACCAGGCTGTTGGTGATCGACACGCCGATGGCCGGCGTCTGCACGTAGCGCACGTAATTGGCGAGGCCGATGAAGCGGCCCTGATTGTCGAGCAGGCTGCGCCAGGCGATCTGGGCCATCGGCCACGCCAGGAAGATCCAGAGGAAGAGCGCGAAGGCCGTCAGCAGCGTCCCCCGCACCACGCGCTCGGCGTCGAGGCGGCGCCGCACCACGGTCTGCGGAATCGCGATGGCCACGCTCAGGCCTCGGGCGCGGGCGTCTCGACGAAGGCGCGCACGGCCTCGGGCGGCAGGGCCACCGCCACCTCGGCGCCGTCCTTGATACCCAGCTCGGCCAGCGCGGTGGCGGCCACGTCGCAGGACAGCGCCAGCCCGTCGTCGCCCACGCCGGCGAGGGTCAGCCGCGTGAAGGCGCCCTGGAACTGCACGCTCGTCACCCGCGCGGTCAGGCGGTTCTGGTCGGCGCGCGCGGCGGGGCCGAGGCGCACCTCCTCCGGCCGGATGCCCAGCGTCACCGCGTCGCCGGCCCGCACGCCGCCGGCCACGCGATGGCCGAGGCTCAGCGCGCCGACCCGCGCGCGTCCCGGCTGCGCCTCGGCCACCGCCGGCCAGAGGTTCATGTGGCCGACGAAGCGCGCGACGAAGAGCGAGGCGGGCTCGCTGTAGATCTCGGCCGGCGTGCCGATCTGCTCGACGCCGCCGTGGTTCATCACCACGATGCGATCGGCCATGGTGAGCGCTTCTTCCTGGTCGTGCGTCACCATGATCGTGGTGATGCCGAGCCGCCGCTGCAGCGCCTTCATCTCCAGGCGAAGGGCCAGCCGCACGCGGGCGTCGAGCGCGGACAGCGGCTCGTCGAGCAGCAGCAGCGCCGGCGAGGGGGCCAGCGCGCGCGCCAGCGCCACGCGCTGCTGCTCGCCGCCCGAGAGCTGGGCCGGGTAGCGCTGCTTGTGCGCGCGCAGGTGCACGAGGTCGAGCAGCTCGTCCACCCGCGCGTTCACGCGCGCGCGGCCGAGCCGCCGCGTCTCGAGCCCGTAGGCGACGTTGCGGGCCACCGTGAGGTTCGGAAACAGCGCGTAGGACTGGAAGACGATGCCGTAATTGCGCTGGCTCGGCGGCAGGCGCGAGACGTCGCGGCCCGCCATGCGGATCACGCCGAGGTTCTGCGGCTCCAGCCCCGCGATGATGCGCAGCAGCGTGGTCTTGCCACAACCGCTCGGCCCCAGGAAGCAGACGAACTCGCCCTCGGCCACCGCGAGCGAGACGCCGCGCAGCGCGGCCACGCCGCCGAAGCGCTTGGCCACGCCCTCGAGCCCGACGGCCGGCGGGCGGGGATCAGCCACGAGCCGCTGTCCCCGCCGCGCCGGGCGCCGGGGTTACTTCTGGTAGCGCTTGGCCCACTCGGCGAGGATACGGTCGCGGTTCTTCGCCGACCAGTCGAAATCGTTCGGGTACACGACCTTGGTGATGTCCTTGGGCAGTCCTTCGGGCGCCGGGAAGCCGGGCACCGCGACGGCGCCGAAGTACTTGGCGTAGAGCGCCATCGCCTCGTCGGTGATGGCCCAGTCGAGGAACTGCTTGGCCGCCGCGTTGTTCTTGCCGCGCTTCGTCAGCGCGTTGGCCTCGATCTCGTAGCCCGAGCCCTCCTTGGGCAGGATCATCTCGACGGGCGCCCCGTCCTTCTTCATCTTCAGCGCCACGTACTCGAACGACACGCCGATGGCGCGCTCGCCGGCCGCGGCGTCCTTGCAGGGCTTGGAGCCGGACTTCGTGTACTCGGCCATGTTCTTGTCGAGCGCATCGAGGTACTTCCAGCCCTCGTCCTCCTTCATGCGCTGCAGGATGGAGGCGACCGAGAGATAGCCGGTCCCCGAGCTGGCCGGATTCGGCATCACCACCTCGCCCTTGTAGACCGGCTTGGTCAGGTCAGCCCACGATTCCGGCTTCGGCAGGTTCTTCTTCTTGGCGACCTCCGTGTTGAAGCAGAAGGCCGACACGTAGATGTCGATCCCGACCCACGACGGCGTGGCGTCCTTGTCGCGGAACAGCGGCTGCACGCGGTTGAGGCCCTTCGGCGCGTACGGCTCCAGCAGCCCGGCCTGCTTGAACACCAGGACGTTGGTGGCGGCCACGCCCCAGATCACATCGGCCTGCATGTTGTCCTTCTCGGCCATGAAGCGCGCCGAGATGTCGCCGGTGGACAGCCGCGCCATCTTCACGTCGATGTTCGGCAGCGTCTTGTTGACGGCCTTCATGTAGTCGGTGATCTGCTCCGGCTCCAGCGCCGTGTAGATCACCACCGTGTCCTTGGCGGCGGCCAGAGCCGCGGTCATCAGCACCAGCAGCAGCGTGAGCGCCCATCGCACCATGTGAATCCTCCCTTTCAGGCAAGCAGCGTGGGAATCGTTTCCCGGCCGGCGGCCGCCCGTCCGAGCAGCGTTGCCCCGCCCGCGAGCGCGAGCAGGACGGTGGCGACGGCGCACGCCGCGCCGACGGAGCCCGTCGACGCGGAAGCGAGCATGTGAGTGACCGCGAGCGGCAGGCGGCCCTGCCCCGCGACGACGACGACGGTGCCGACGGCGGTCATGCCGGCGGCGAAGCCATGGGCCACCATCCAGACGGCGGCGGGGTTCAGCGCCGGCAAGAGGACGCGCCGCCACGTGGTGAGGCGATCCGCGCCCAGGGTCAGGGCCGCCTGCTCGCGGGCGCGATCGGAGCCGGCCAGCACCTCGCCGGCCACGCGTGTCAGGAGCGGCAGCTGCCAGGCGGCGACGAGCAGCGCGACGAGCGCCAGGTCACCGGCCGTGGGACCGAAGGCCGTAAGATACGCGACGGCGGCCACCACGCCGGCGACGGCGACCGGCACTCGCACGAGCGTCGCCGCCACGGCCGCCATGGAGCCCCGCCGGCGCTCGACGACCCACGCGATGGCGAACGCCAGCACCGCGCCGACGACCGCGGTCGCGATACCGAGCGCGACACTGTCGAGCAGCGGCCGCGCGGACGGCCCGAGCAGACGGGCCCAGTGCCGGAACGAGAGCGGCCCATCGGCGAGCAGCGAGGCCATCGGCACCGTGACCCAGAGCGCGAGCAGCACCACGACGACGGGCCAGGCGACGGCCGCGAGGACGGCACGTCCCCCGGCGCCGGGCCTGAGGCCCATCCGCGGGGCCGCGCCGGACGGCGCCGGCGCGCCGGCTTCCCGCCACGTGCGTCCGGCCAGCGCCACACCGAGCGTCAGCGCGCCGAGTGTGACGGCACCCCCGGCCGCCGCGCCGACGGCCGCCGCCCATGGCGTGACGCCTGATGTGGCGTCGGCGATGAGCGCCGCCAGCACGAGCGTCTGGGGGCCGCCCAGCAACAGCGGCGTCGCCACGTCCGCCAGGCACAGGCCGAGCACGACGCACGCAGCACTGGCGAGCCCGGGCCGCGCCAGCGCGAGCGTCACGCGACGAAGCACGGTCCAGCGCGACGCGCCGAGGAGCTCCGCGGCCTGCTCGGCCTCCGCGGAGACACCCGCCAGCGCGCGCATCACGAGCGCGAACGCGTGCGGCAGGAACGCGAAGGTCTGTGCCAGGACGATCGCGGTCAGTCCCAGGCGCCTGCCGCCGTCACGCGAGGCCAGCACCAGGATCGCCAGCGGCACGACGAACGGCGGCAGCAGCAGCCCCGCGCGACCGATCGCGAGGACATGGCGGGAGCCGGGGATGCCGCCGCGCACGGCCGCCGCCAGAATCGCGGCGAGAACGAGCGCGCCGACCGTCGAGGCCGCCGCCACGCCGAGCGTCGCGACGACGACGGCCAGGGGCGGCGGAGTCAGCAGGCCGTTGACGAGCACGGCGAGCAGCGGCCAGGTCACGAGTACGGCAAGCGCCAGCACCGTGATCGCGGCGGCGGCCGTCCCCACGAGCGTGGCGGACAGCGGGCGCGGCTCGACGGCGACCGCGGAATCCGCCATCCGCTAGCCGGCCGTGAAGCCGCCGTCCACCACCAGCTCGGCGCCGGTCATGAACGAGGACTCGTCGCTGGCCAGGAACAGCGCGACGTTGGCGATCTCGCGCGGCTGGGCGATGCGACCCAACGGGATGCCGGTCTCGAACTCCTTGCGGATGGCGTCGGTGAGGTACGGCGCCTGCAGCGGCGTGTCCACGATGCCGGGGTGGATCACGTTGCAGCGGATCTGGTCCCTGGCGAACTGGATGGCCAGCGACTTGGTGAGCGAGATCAGCCCGCCCTTGGCGGCGGTATACGCGTCCTGCGCGCGCGTGAAGCCGGCCAGCGCGGAGACCGAGCCCATCATGATGATGGAGCCGCCGCCGGCCGTGCGGAGATGCGGGATGCCGTGCTTGGTGACCCAGAAGACGCTCTTGAGGTTGATCGCCATGACGCGATCCCACCACTTGTCGTCCGTCTCCAGCACCGAACGGTCGCGATCCTTCCACAGCACCCCGGCGTTGTTGTAGAGCACGTGCAGCGCTCCGAAGCGCCGCGTGCCCTCGGCGATCATCCGCTCGACGTCGGCTTCCAGCGCGACGTCGCCGGCGACAGCGATCGCCTGCCCACCCTTCTTCTCGACGAGGGCGGCGGTCTCTGCCGCCGCCTTGCCATCGATGTCGGCCACGATGATCTTCGCGCCCTCTTCGGCGAAGAGCACGGACGCCTCGCGCCCCATGCCCATGCCCGCGCCCGTGATGAACGCGACCTTGCCCTTCAAGCGATCCATCTAGATCCTTTCGAAGTTTCTGAGCAGCTCCCAGTCGGTGACGGCCTGGTCGAAGGCCTGCTGCTCCAGCCGCGCGGTGTGGAGGTAATGATCGATCACGCGATCGCCGAGCGCGGCGCGCGCGACCTTGGAGCGCTCCAGCTCGCCGATGGCCTCGCGCAGCGTCTTGGGCACCTGCGGCAGCGTGGCGTCCTCGTAGGCGTTGCCGTCGTAGAGCTTGGGCGCCTTGAGCTTGCTGCTGACGCCGTGCAGCCCCGCCGCGATCGTCGCGGCGAAGGCGAGATACGGATTGGCATCGGCGCCGGGGATCCGATTCTCCACGCGGAAGCTCGCGCCCTCGCCGCAGAGCCGGAAGCCGCAGGTGCGGTTGTCCCAGCCGGCCGCCACGCGCGTCGGCGCGAACGAGCCGGACTGGTAGCGCTTGTAGGAGTTCACGCCCGGGGCGTAGAAGTACGCCAGCTCGCGCGCCATCGCCATCTGGCCGGCCAGCCAGTGGCCGAACAGCGGCGGGGCCGCTTTGTATGCGGGGCCCTTGCCGTTGCCCGCGAAGAGCGGCTTGCGGCCGGCCTTGTCCCACAGCGACGAGTGGAGGTGGAACGACGAGCCGGCTGCGCCCATGTCGTACTTCGCCATGAACGTCAGCGAGCATCCCTGCAGGTGCGCGATCTCCTTGGCGCCGTGCTTGTAGAGCACGGTGCGGTCGGCCATCTCCAGCGCCTCGGCGTAGACGAGGTTGATCTCCTCCTGCCCCTTGCCCCACTCGCCCTTGGAGGTCTCCACCGGCACGTCGGCCGCTTCCATCCCGTTGCGGATCGCGCGAACGAGCGGTTCCTCCTTGGAGGTCTGCAGGATGTGATAGTCCTCGAGGTACGTCGAGAACGGCGTTAAGGTCTGGTAACGCTTGGCGCGCGCCTCCTCGAACGTCTCGCGGAAGCAGTAGAGCTCGAGCTCGGCGGCGGTCTTCACCAGGTAGCCCTGGGCGGCGGCGCGCGCGATCTGGCGCTTGAGCACCCAGCGCGGCGCCTCCTCCACCGGCTCGCCCTCTTCCGTGTAGACGTCGCAGAAGACGAGCGCGGTCTTCGGCAGCCACGGGATCAGCCGCAGCGTGCCCATGTCGGGCACCATCTTCATGTCGCCGTAGCCGCGCTCCCACGAGGTCAGCGTGAACCCCGGCAGCGGCTCCATCTCCATGTCGACCGTGAAGAGGTAGATGCACGCGTGCACGCCGTCGTCGAGGGCGTGCTCGAGGAAGTGGCGGGCGGTCAGCCGCTTGCCCAGCAGCCGGCTCAGGCCGTCCGGGAAGACGGTCAGCACGGTGTCGATCTCGCCTTTACGGACGAGACTTTCCAGCGTCTTGCGATCGAGCCGCCCGGACATGGGGCGGATAGTAACGCATGGCCGCCGGGGTGTCACCCGGCGGCGCCGCTCAGAGCGGAATCGGCGGCAGCAGCAGGACCGTCAGCGCGAGGCACGCGATGGCGAGGAGGCGGCGCGCCGGCGTCAGCGGCGTGAGGTCGTCGAGCGGCGGGCTGTGATCGAAGCCGACGACGAAGAACAGCAGCGCCGCGAAGATGAACCAGTTGCCGGAACCGGTGAGGGTGCCCAGCGCCAGCAGCGCGGTCCACGCCGCGATCCCCAGCATGCGGTGGCGGCGCGACGACAGCGCGTAGGCGATGCGGCCCCCGTCGAGCTGGCCCACCGGGAAGAGGTTCAGCGCCGTGACGAAGCAGCCCACCCACGCCGCGTCCGCGATGGGGTGCGTCATCACGGCCGTCCCGGCCGGCAGATCACCGAAGCGCCACCACACGAAAAGGCGCGTGAGCAGCGAGTACCCGAAGCCGCCCAGGCCGGCGTGCTCGGCCGGCACCACGCGCGACCAGGCCAGGCCCAGCAGCAGCGCCGGCAGCGCGACCAGCAGGCCGGCCAGGGGACCGGCCGCCGCGATGTCGAACAGCGAGTTGCGATCGCGCGCCGGCGAGCGCATGCGGATGATGGCGCCGAAGGTTCCGAACAGCACGGGCGCGGGGATGAAGTACGGCAGGCTCACGGCAGCGCCGTAGTAGCGCGCCGTGAAGTAGTGGCCGAACTCGTGGACGCCGAGGATGGCCAGCAGCGTCAGCGCGAACGGCGCCCCGCTCAGCAGCGAGCCGGGGAAGGGCAGCGCCCGGAGCGCGTCGAAGGTTTCCGAGCCGGTGAAGAACGCCCACCCCGCGGCGAACGTGGAAAGCACCGTGAGCGCGAAGAGGGCCAGCGCCAGCCGCGGCCGCGGCGCCTGCGTCATGTCGCCCAGCGGCCACGCCTGCACCGCCACGCCGCCGCCGCGCTCGGCCTTGAGGAACGGCGTGTAGCCGAAGGCGCCGAAGCGCTCGAGCAGCGTCTCGACCGCACGCGCCGGCTCGGTCTGGAGCGCGCCGCGGAAGACGATCACCGGCCCCCGGATCTGTCGCTCGTGGACGATGAGCACGCCGTCGGCGGCGTGCCGCAGCTGCTCCTCGATGACCAGCAGATCGTCGGCGGGCAGCGGCGGCAGCGGGATGCGCCGTCGCCGGAACGGCCAGAGTCGCATGCCCTCAGCGTACCATCGTCATGCGCGCGGCCAGCCCGCCAGGCGCCCGACGGCCTTCCGCACCGCGTCCAGCCCGGCCTCCAGGTACAGCGCGCCCAGCACCGCCTCCAGCGTCGTGGCCAGGATGGACGCCGTCTCCCGCCCGCCCTCCTGCTCCGCGCCCCGCCCCAGCCGAAGCAGCGCGCCCAGCTCGAGCCCCTTCGCCCACCGCGCCAGCGCCTCGTCCGCCACGACCTTCGCCCGCAGCGGCGTCAACCGCCCCACCGCCGCCCCCGGCTCCGCCCCGAACAGGTGCTCCGCGACCACCAAACTCAGCGCCGCATCCCCCACGAACGCCAACGGCTCCTGCTGCTCCACCGGCGGATGCTCCGCCGCATACGAAGCATGGGTCAAAGCCCGGGTGAGCAACTCACGGTCCGCAAACCGATGGCCCAACCGCCGTTCGAGCGCGGGAAGATCGTCGCTGCTCACGGCAGTGATGAAGCGCCTAGGCCGGGACGACCGGGCGTCAAGGAGCGGCCGCTACCAGCGGTGATTCAGGCGGCTCAAAAAGGTCCAGATGCGAGGCGCCGAGGAGTTCCCGACTGAGACGTGGGCCGCCCACGTCGCAGGGAGGGAACGACGAGGCAACGAAGCAGATGGTCCTTTTTCAGCCGCCTGCGCTACCCGCGATATCGACGGAAGAGCAGCGTCGCGTTCGTGCCGCCAAACCCGAACGCATTACTCAACGCATACTCGACATCAACCTTGCGCGCCTGATTCGGCACGTAATCCAGGTCACACTCCGGATCCGGCGTCTCGTAGTTGATCGTCGGCGGCAGCAAGCCGTGGTGCAGGGCCAGCGTGGTGGCGATGGCCTCGATGCCGCCGGCCGCGCCCAGCAGGTGGCCGGTCATGGACTTGGTGGACGACACGGCCAGCTTGCGCGCGTGATCGCCGAAGACGCGCTTGATGGCGATGGTCTCGAACTTGTCGTTGTACGGCGTCGAGGTGCCGTGGGCGTTGATGTAGCCCACCGCGGCCGGCTCCACGCCGGCTTCCTTGAGCGCCAGCTGCATGGCGCGGGTGGCGCCGTCGCCGTCGGGATCGGGGGCCGTCATGTGGTGCGCGTCACCCGTCATCCCATAGCCGACCACCTCGGCATAGATGCGGGCGTCGCGGCGCACGGCGTGCTCGAGCGACTCCAGCACGACGATGCCGGCGCCCTCGCCGCACACGAAGCCGTCGCGGCCCGCGTCGAACGGGCGCGAGGCCTTCTCCGGCTCGTCGTTGCGCGTGGACATGGCCTTCATCGAGCAGAAGCCCGCGATGGTGATGGGCACGATGATGGCCTCGGCCCCGCCGGCGATCATCACGTCGGCATCGCCCCGCTCGATGATCCTGGCGGCGTCGCCGATCGAGTGATTGCCGGTGGCGCAGGCGGTCACGACCGACGAGTTCGGCCCCTTGGCGCCGAAGCGCATCGACACGAGCCCGGCCGCCATGTTGACGATGAGCATGGGGATGACGAACGGCGACACGCGGTCGGGTCCCTTCTCGTTCAGGACCTTCTCGCCCTCGATCAGCGTGCTGATGCCGCCGATGCCGGAGCCGATGAGCACGCCGAAGCGCGTGGCGTCGACCTTGGCCGGATCGAGGGCGGCGTCCTCCACCGCCATCGCGCTGGTGGCGATGGCGTACTTCAGATAGGGATCGAGACGGCGCGCTTCCTTCTTGTCGACGTACTGGGTCTCGTCGAAGTTGCGCACCTCGCCGGCGATGCGGGTCACGTACTTGAACTCGCCGGCCGCGTCCTTGGCGCTCACGTCGAACTTCGTGATGGGCCCGATGCCCGACTTGCCCTGCTTGAGCGCCGACCAGAACTCCTCGGTGTTGTTGCCCACCGGAGTCAGCGCCCCCAGGCCCGTGATGACGACGCGACGCTCGCTCATGCCTGGCCTACGAGTTGTCCTTGATGTACTGGATCGCGTCGCCGACGGTCACGATCTTCTCGGCGTCCTCGTCGGGGATCTGGATGTCGAAGTGCTCCTCCAGGGCCATGACGAGCTCGACCGTATCGAGGGAGTCGGCGCCCAGGTCCTCGATGAACTTCGCGTTCGGGTTGACGTCTTCCTCGTCGACCCCGAGCTGTTCGACGATGATCTCCTTCACCTTCTCCTCGACTGACTTCGCCATGAACCGGTCTCCTCGACTACGAAGATAGACCCGCCTGCCGATCGCTCAGATGTACAAACCGCCGTTGACGTGGAACACCTGCCCCGTCACGTAGGCGGCCCCGTCACCGGCGAGGAATCCTACCATCTCGGCCACCTCGCGGGCGGTTCCGATGCGCTTGAGCGGCACCTGCGCGAGCAGCGCCTCCTTGGCCTCCGCCGGTAACGCCGCCGCCATGTCGGTCTCGATGAGGCCCGGCGCCACCGCGTTCACGAGAATGCCCCAGTGCGCCAGCTCGCGCGCGGCCGCTTTGGTCAGGCCGATCAGCCCGGCCTTCGCCGCCGAATAATTCGCCTGCCCGGCGTTGCCCATCGCGCCGGCCGTCGAGGCGATGTTGATGACGCGGCCGCCGCTCTTCTGCCGGACCATCAGCTTGGACGCCGCGCGCGTCATCAGGAAGGCGCCCTTGAGATTGGTCTCCATCACGCGGTCCCAGTCCTCGTCCTTCATGCGGATGAGGAGTCCGTCGCGCGTGATGCCGGCATTGTTCACCAGGATGTCGAGCCGGCCGAAGCGCTCCTTGGCCGACTCCACGAGGCGATCGGCGTCCTCCCGCTTGACGGCGTCGGCGACCAGGCCGTGCACTGCGGCGCCCCGCTCCTCGAGCTCACGCACCGCACGCTCCAACCGCTCGGGATCGCGGCCCGACACTACCACGGCCGCGCCGTGCTCGGCCAGCAACGCGGCGATGGCGTGGCCGATCCCCCGGCTCCCGCCGGTGACGATCGCGACCTTGTCCTTCAGCGGTGAGTCGCTCACGCGCTGGCCAGCGCGCCGAGCGCCTTGTCGAGCCCCGCCGGGTCTTCGATGGACACCGCCGGCACGTCCTCGACGATGCGCTTGGCCAGCCCGGTGAGAACCCGGCCGGGGCCGACCTCGACGAACGCGCGCGCGCCCTCGGCGGCGAGCGTCTGCACGCACGCGGTCCAGCGCACGGGGCTCGCCACCTGCCGGAGCAGGAACGGGACGACGTCGGCCGCCGTCCGGGTGACGCCGCCGTCGACGTTGCGCACGACGGGAATCTTCGGATCACGCACGGTCACCTTGGCCAGCTCGGCGGCCAAACGCTCGGCCGCCGGCGACATGAGCGCGCAGTGGAACGGCGCGCTCACCGGGAGCAGCACGCTCTTGCGCCCGCCGCGGTCCTTGACCAGCGCCACCGCGCGCTCCACCGCCGCCTTGTGACCGGCGATGACGATCTGCTGCGCGGAGTTCACGTTGGCGACGTCCACCACCTCGCCCTTGCCGGCGTCCGCGCACACCTGCTCCACGACGTCGAGGCCCACGCCCATGATCGCCGCCATGGCGCCGGTGCCGACGGGCACCGCCTCCTGCATGAACTCGCCGCGGCGGCGCACCACGCGCACGGCGTCGGCCAGCGAGAGCGCGCCCGCCACCACGAGGGCGGAGTACTCGCCGAGGCTGTGGCCGGCGGCCAGCGCGGGAGTGAGGCCGCGCTCGGCGCAGGCAGCCGCGGCGGCCACGCTGGCGGTGAGCACGGCGGGCTGCGTGTTGGCCGTGAGCGCGAGGTCGGCCTCCGGCCCCTCGAACATCACGCGGCGCAGATCCATGCCGAGCGCGTCATTGGCCTCGTCGACGATACGCTTGGCCGCGGCCGAGGCCTCGTAGAACGCGCGCCCCATGCCGACGGCCTGCGAGCCCTGGCCGGGGAAGGTGAACGCGATCATCCGACTACCACCGCATGAGGACCGCGCCCCAGGCGAAGCCGCCGCCGAAGGCGGCCATCAGCACGAGGTCGCCGCGCTTGATGCGGCCGGCGGCCAGCGCTTCTTCGAGGGCGACGTAGACGGAGGCGGCGCCGGTGTTGCCGTAGCGCTCGACGTTGACGAACACGCGGTCCATCGGCAGGTTCACCCGCTTGCAGGCCGCCTCGATGATCCTGAGATTGGCCTGGTGCGGGATGAAGAGGCTCACGTCGTCGGCCGTGAAGCCATTGCGCGTGAGGATCTTCTCGGCGCACTCGGCGAACATCCGCACGGCGACCTTGAAGACCTCGTTGCCCTTCATCTTGGCGTAGTGCATCCGGTTCGCGACCGTCTCGGCGGTGGCGGGATGCCGGGAGCCGCCGGCCGGCTGGTAGAGCAGCTCCCAGTACTGGCCGTCCGAGTAGAGATCGACGTCGATGATCCCGCGATCCTCCTCGGTGGCCTCCAGCACGGCGGCGCCGGCGGCGTCGGCCAGCAGGATGCACGTCCCGCGGTCGGTGAAGTCGGTGATCTTCGACAGCGTCTCGGCCCCGATGCACAGCACCCGCTTGTACTTGCCCGTCTGGATGAACTGGGCGCCGGTGACCATGCTGTAGACGGAGCCCGCGCAGGCCGCCATCAGGTCGACCGAGCCGGCGCGGCGGCAGCCGAGGCGGTGTTGCACGATGTTGCCGACCGACGGGAAGATCATGTCGGGCGTGGTGGTGCCGACGGCGATGAACTCGATGTCCTCCGGCACCAGGTTGGCCCGCTCCAGCGCCTGCTGCGCGGCCTTGATGGCGAGGTCGGACGTCGCTTCCGTCTCGTCGGCGATGTGGCGCTCCCGGATGCCGGTGCGCTGCACGATCCACTCGTCGCTGGTGGCCACCATCTTCTCGAGGTCGGCGTTGGTCAGCACCCGCTTGGGCGCGTAGGCTCCCACCCCGGTGATCATGGCCCGCGTCATTCCCGGCTCCCCTCTCGCCCGCCGCGGGCGACCTCGGCTTCCAGCGCCGCCTTGATGTGCTCGTTGAGGCCGGCCTTGGCCCACTCGGCGGCCACGCGGACGGCATTCTTGATGGCCTTCACGGGCGAGGCGCCGTGGCAGATGATGGCGGCGCCGTCGATCCCGAGCAAGGGCGCGCCGCCCATCTCGGTGTAGTCCACGCGCTTCTTGAAGCGGCCGAACGCCGGCACGGACAGCGCCGCGCCCACCTTGGAGCGCAGGTCGCGCGTGAGCTCTTCCTTGATCATGGCGCCGACCATCTCGGCCAGGCTCTCGGAGATCTTCAGCGCCACGTTGCCGGTGAAGCCATCGGTGACGATGACGTCGCAGTTGCCGTTGTAGACGTCGCGGCCCTCGATGTTGCCGATGAAGTTCAGCTTCGACTCCTTCAGCAGGTCGTAGGCCTCGCGGGTGAGGTCGTTGCCCTTGCCCTCCTCCTCGCCGACCGAGAGCAGGCCCACGCGCGGACGGTCCATGCGGAGGATGTCGCGCGCGTACACGTGGCCCATGATGGCGAACTGGAAGAGGTGCCAGGGCTTCGGGGTGATGTTGGCGCCGGCGTCGATGAGCACCGCGAACCCGCGCAGGCTCGGCAGCACGGCGGCGATGGCCGGCCGGTCGATGCCGCGCAGCACGCCGATCACGAACATCGAGATGGCCATGGCGGCGCCGGTATTGCCGGCCGAGATGAAGGCGGCGGCCTTGCCGTCGCGAACCAGCTCGGCGGCGATGCGCAGCGAGGAATCGCGCTTGCGGCGGAGCGCCATCGAGGGGCTCTCGGCCATGCCCACGACCTCGGAGGCGTGGCGAATCTCGACGCCGAGACTCTGGGCGCCGAGCCGACGCAGCTCGTGCTCGATGGCCTCACGGTCGCCGACGAGGATGACGGACGAGCCGAACTCGCGGACGGCGACGACGGCGCCTTCCACCACCACGGCCGGGCCGTGGTCGCCGCCCATGGCGTCAACGGCAATTTTCATGGCTGTCCCGGCCGGCGCCCGAACGCGCGGCTAGACCGTTTCGACAGCGGTGACCTCGCGGCCCTTGTAGTACCCGCAGTGAGGGCAGATGCGGTGCGGCAGCTTGGCCTCGCGACACTGCGGGCACACCGCGCGCGTGGGCTGGGCCAGCTTGTAGTGGGTGCGGCGCTTGCGCCCGCGGGCGCGCGAGTGACGTCGCTTGGGCAGCGGCATGGGACGGGTGTCCTTTCTCTCAGTTCGCCAGCCGGGTGGCCAGGTCGCGGAGCGCGGCCAGGCGCGGGTCGGGCGGGCGCGTATCGCACGTGCACGGCGTGACGTTGCGGTTGGCCCCGCAGACCGCGCAGAGCCCGCGGCAATCCGCACGGCACAGCGGCTTCATCGGGAGCGCCAGCGTCGCCTCGTTGACGACGACGCGCGCCATGTCCAGCTCGTCGTTCTCGTAGAAGTCCACGTCGAGGTCGTCGGCGCCGAGCTCGACGCTGTCGGCGCCGGACGGCTTGGGCACGAGCCGGACGTCGACCGGCGCGTCGATGCGCGCGGGGAAGACCTCGAGGCAGCGGCCGCACGTCTGGTCGACGCTCGCCTTCAGCCGCCCGCGCACGAACACCTCATTGCCGTCGGGCTCGACCTCGAGCGCGACCGCCTCCAGCCGCCACGATGGGTCGGGGAAGACGGCCCCGACGGCGGCGACGTCGTCGATCCGGAGCCCCTGCTCTTCGAGCTCGGAGACGCGGATGATCATGGCTTTCGACTCACCTCGGGGCGACCCTCGACGTGCCAGCGTCTTAGGGCCGTAAGTCTCTGACGTTAAAGAATTTTTTTACTAAACCGGCTCAGTATAGCGACGGGGCCTACCTTCGTCAAGGTGTTTGACCCGCTTTTGCGCCTCTGTTAGGCTTTTTTTCGTCCAAACGTTCGAGGAGGGGCGACGCACCATGTCCAATGTTTTCAAGACCGCGATGCTCCTGGCGGTCCTGACCGCCATGCTGGTGCTCATCGGTGGGGCGATCGGCGGGCGGCACGGCATGCTGATCGCGCTCGTCTTCGCGTTCGTGATGAACTTCGTCAGCTACTGGTGGTCGGACAAGATCGTGCTGGCCATGTACGGCGCGCAGGAGGTCACCGAGGCCCAGGCGCCCGAGCTCTCCAGCATGGTCCGGCGGCTGGCCACCAAGGCCGGCGTGCCGATGCCGAGGCTCTACATCATCCCGAGCGAGCAGCCCAACGCCTTCGCCACCGGGCGCAACCCCGCGCACGCGGCGGTGGCGGTCACCGAGGGCATCATGCGCATCCTCGACAACGAGGAGCTGGAAGGCGTGCTCGCCCACGAGCTGTCCCACGTCCTCAACCGCGACGTGCTCATCTCGACGATCGCCGCCACGCTGGCGGGCGCCATCACGTACCTTGCCCACATGGCCCAGTGGGCGGCCTTCATGGGCGGCGGCCGTAACAACGACGACGACGCGCCGAGCCCGGTCGCCATGATCGCCATGGCCGTGATCGCCCCCATCGCTGCCATGCTGGTGCAGCTGGCGGTGTCGCGCTCGCGGGAGTTCCACGCCGACGCCACCGGCGCCCGCCTGGCCGGACGCGCGTATCCGCTGGCCAAGGCGCTCGAGAAGCTCGACATGGCCGCGCACGCCATCCCGATGAACGCCAACCCGGCCACCGCGCACCTGTTCATCATGAACCCGCTCAGCGGGGCGTCGCTGATGCGCCTGTTCTCCACGCATCCCTCGACCGAGGAACGCATCGCCCGCCTGCGCGCGATGAGGATCGGCTAGAGATTCCGACGCAGGAAGTCGCCGGCGCCGGCGCCGCCGCGCGCAACGACGCGTTCGTCGATCCCGTTCTCATCCGCGCCTGGCTCGGCTGGGGCCTCGGCTGGCTGCTGCTCTTCCCCACCATCGGCGCGCTCGTCTCGCTGAAGTTCAGCGACCCCGGCTTCCTCGGGGACAGCGCGTGGCTGACCTTCGGCCGGCTGCGCCCGGTGCACACCAACGGCGTCGTGTGGGGCGCGTTCTCCACGCTCTTCATCGGGCTCTGCCACTGGGTGGTGCCGCGCCTGTGCGGCACCCGGCTCTGGAACGAGCGCTGGTCGCGGCCGCTGCTGGCCGTGTGGAACGTGAACCTCGTGGTGGCGATGGCGCTGCTGCTGGCCGGCTGGAACCGCGGCTGGGAGCTCGGCGAGCTGCCGCTCGGCAACGTGCTGGTGATCCTCGGCGTGATGCTCGCGTTGACCGCGCAGATGCTGATGACGATCCGTCACCGCCGCGAGACGCCGCTGTACGTCTCGCTCTGGTACCTGATCGCCGCGCTGGTGTGGACCGACGCCAACCTGATCCTGCTCCTCGTCGGCCCTCACCACATGCCCGGCATCAACAACGCGGCGTGGCACGGCCTCTACATCCACTACGTCGTCGGGCTGTGGATCACGCCGGCCGGTTACGTGCTCATCTACTACTTCCTGCCGGCCGCCGTCCGCGCGCCGATCTACAGCCACAAGCTCTCGCTCATCGGGTTCTGGTCGCTGGCCTTCTTCTATCCGTTCGTCGGCATCCACCATTACCTGTACTCACCGATCGCGGACTGGGCCGAGACGATCGCGATCGTCTCGTCGATGATGCTGATCGTGCCCGTGTGGACGGTGCTGCAGAACTTCTTCGGCACCATGATCGGCCAGTGGCGCGACGTCGGGCGCAATCTGCCCGCCAAGTTCCTGATCGTGGGCTCGGTGATGTACCTGGCCGGATGCTTCCAGGGCTCGATCGAGGCGCTGCGCAGCATCCAGGAGCCGACGCACTTCACCGATTTCGTGGTGGCGCACTCGCACCTGACGATCTTCGGCACGTTCATCCTGTGGTCGGTGGCCGGCGTGCTCTACGTGTGGCCGCGGCTGGCCGGCGCGCCGCTGGCGTCGTTCCGGCTGGCCAACTGGGGCTTCTGGCTCATCACGCTCGGCATCGGCTCCATGGCGCTCGTGCTCAGCGCGCAGGGGCTGCAGCAGGGCTTCATGCTCATGGCCGGCGCCGAGTTCCTCGACACCGTCGTCGCCATCAAGCCGTACTGGTGGCTGCGCACCTTCACCGGGCTCAGCATGGACGTCGGCATGTCCTTCGTGGTGCTGGCGCTCATGCGGACCTCGCTGCGGCGCCCGGCATGAAGTCGATCGCCCCCTACGCGGTCGGTGCCGGGTTCGCCTTCGTCACGCTCGCGATGTTCGTGCAGGGGCTGCTGCCCATGCTGGCGCCGGAGTCGCGCACGCGCGCGGTCACCCGCGCGGTGCGCACCGACCTCGGCGATGTGAAATGGGTACGTTACGACTCGAGTGATTACACGCCGCTCGAGGCGCGCGGGCGCACCGTCTACATCCGCGAGGGCTGCTGGTACTGCCACAGTCAGTACGTGCGGCCCGTCGCCGGCGAGGAGATGCGCTGGGGGCCGCTGTCGGAGGCGGGCGAGTACGCCTGGGATCAGCCCCACCTGCTCTCCACCCGGCGCATCGGCCCCGACCTCACGCGCGTCGGCCTGAAGTTCTCCGACGACTGGCACTACGCGCACCACTGGGACCCGCGCATGGTGGTGCCGGAGTCGATGATGCCGCGCTTCCGCTGGCTGTTCGATGAGGCCCTGGTGCCGGCGGGGACCAAGGGCTTCGAGCCCGGCGCCACCGCCGCGCTGCGCCGCTGGTTCACCATGCGGGCCGACCGCTCGGTCCCGCTCTTCGTCAACGCGGACGGGCTCGCCTTCGTCCGCCCGCGCCCCGACGGCGGTTTTCCGGTCGACGGCACGCCCGAGCTCGACTGGAGCGTGCGCGGCAACGGCGCGCCGGCGGAGCGGACCGTCGTGCGCCTGGTCGCGCCGACCGCCGATCTCGTGGCGCTCGTGCGCTACCTGCAGAAGCTCGGCACCAGCCGCGGAGCATGGCGTGACGTCTTCGAGCCGCAGGCCGTCGGCGTGACGGCCATGACGATTCCGGACACCGCCGACCTGCGCGCGATCGGCCGAGAGGTCTTCGTCAACCACTGCGTCGGCTGCCACGGCACGCAGGGTGATGGAGCCGGCCGAGCCGCCACGTTTCTTTTTCCGCTGCCGCGGGACTTTACGGCCGGCGTCTTCAAGTTTCGCTCGACCCCGAGCGGCGCGCTGCCCACCGACGGCGACCTCTATCGCACGATCACGCGCGGCG
>JBKPRI010000401.1:0-14997 GCA_046734515.1 Candidatus Methylomirabilota bacterium
CTCGTACACCGGGTACACCGCGCCCGATAGCATCATGGTCTGCGTGCCGACCTCGAACACCTGCACGAGGTGCGGCGGATTCTTCTGGCGATAGGCCGCGATGGCCGCCGTCAGCGTCTCGGGGTACGTGCCCTTCCGCAGCGGCTTCACCTCGTACTCGGCCTGGCTCTCGTTGAACTGCTTCACCTGCGTCTCCAGCGCGTCGCCGAGCGCGCCGGTCATGGCGTGCCAGAAGTGGATCTCGGTCTTGGCGAGCGCGGCGCCGGGCCAGGCCAGCACGAGCGCGGCGCAGAGCGACATGAACACCTTCATTGGTGTCCTCCCGAAGTCAGGGAATACGAGCGCGGACGAGTCGAGCGGGACTATAGCACAGGCCCTGAAACGCTCCCGTTACGGTCGGCGCGCGCTCACGATCCACTCGGCGATGGCCTTGACCACCTGCGCGTCGAGGCCGAGATACCCGTGCGCGGCGCGCGCCTCGCACGGCGCCGACTGCGGCGGATCGCCGCCCTCGAACGTGAGCAGCTCGCGCCGCGGCGCCTTCGACAGGTCGCGCATGAGACCGGGAATGTCGGAGAACGGGGTGTAGGGACAGGCGTCCTCGCGGTGGTGCACGACGAGCGTGGGGACCTGGACGTCCTTGAGCTTCACGTCGCCGACCGACTCGCCCTGACCGCGGTTCCACCGCGTGATCGTCGAGGTGAGCACGAGCCCGTCGGGGCCGCCCTCGCGCAGGCGGGCCGCCGCGCTGGCGGCCGACACCGTGCCCATGCTGGTGCCGACCACCCACACCGGCGCCGGCGCGGTCGCACGCAGCGCGGCGATGAGCGCGCGGATGTCCTCGGCGTGCTCGCGGCTGGCCCGGAAGCGGGCGAGCCCGCCCGCGTGATCCGACGGCGCGTCGGGCACCGCCACCATGAGGTCGTGCTCGGCGAAGCGGCCGCGGTTGCGCACGAGGAAGTTGCCGCCGAGGCTGCTCATCCGGCCGTCGGCATCGAGCCCGAGCGCGCCGTTGCCGCCCGCGAAGAGGATCACGGTGGCGGCCGGCGTCGCGCTGCGGCGCAGGAGGAGGAACGACTGCGTCACGCCGGGCCGCGTCGGGATCGTCTTGACCTCTTCGGCCGCGGCCGGCGCGGCCGTCGCCACGACGAGGACGAGCGCCGCGAGGACGCGCCCGCTCACGCCCGGAAGCGCTGGGAGCGCGCCACCTGCGCCTGGTACGCCTCCAGCTCGGCCTCCAGACGGCGCGCGCTCCAGCCGGTGAGCGGCGCCATGCGCCGGGCGATGGCCTCGGCGCAGTCGCGGCCCTGGCAGCGGCTGGTGCCGATGCCGGTGCGCCGGAGCAGGAAGTCCTGGAGCGACACCGTCTGCTCCTCCTGCACCGCGTGATGCAGCTGCGCCACGACATCGGGATTGGACGCGCACAGGCGATCGGCGCCGCCCGGCAGCTTGCCGGCCAGCTCGACCACCCGGCGGTAGCTGCGGCCGTAGAGTGTCACCAGCGTCTCAAGCGTCTCACGCGACAGCCCGCTGGCCTCGATGTCGCCGGAGACGTCGAGCCAGGTGTGCGCCTCGAGCTGACCGGCGTCCTCGTCGGCGCCGTCCAGCGTGAGCTGCGCGGTCCGGCCCGGCGCCGGCCGCCCCAGCGCGCGGCTCACCCGATCGCCGAGCTCCTCGGCCAGGCTGCGGAAGCACGTGAGCTTGGTGCCGGTGATCGAGAACAGCCGACCGTCCGCCTCCTCCACGATCTTGTGCGCGCGCGAGACGTCGGAGGCGCGACGGCCCTCCTCGAAGGACAGCGGCCGCACGCCGGCGTAGGTGTAGACGACCTCGTCCACCGCGACGCGCGAGTCGGGCACGGCCTTGCGCACTTCCCCGAGCAGATAGGTCACCTCGTCGCGCGTGGCGTGCACACGATCGAGATCGCCGTCGAAGTCGGTGTCGGTGGTCCCGACCAGCGAGAACTCGCGCCACGGGATCACGAAGATCATGCGGTCGTCGCTGGTCGAGTGATAGATGGCGCGCTCGGTCATCCGGGGCAGCAGGCAGTGGATGCCCTTGGTGCGCCGCAGGATGTGCGTGCCGCGGTCGTTCACCCGCGCCAGCGCACGGAAGTCGTCCACCCACGGCCCGCTGGCGTTGACGAGCACGCGCGCGCGCAGCGTGGCCACGCCGCCCGTGAGCAGGTCTCGCACGCGGACGCCGGCCAGCTGGCCCTGCGCGTCGCGCCGCACCTCTTCCACCTGGGCGTAGTTGAAGGCGCGCGCGCCGTGGCGGCACGCCGAGAGCACGTTCTCCAGGCACAGCCGCTCGGGATACAGCAGCAGGTCGTCGAAGTAGTAGCCGGCCCCGCGGAGCTCCTCGGGGCGGATGGCCGGCTCCAGGCTGAGCGCGTCCACCGCGGGCAGCACACGGTAGCGCTCGCGGTCGCGGCCCGGCGTGAGCCAGTCGTAGAGCTTGAGCCCGAGCCGGACCTTGATGAGGCCGCGCGAGGAGTCCGCGTAGATGGGCACCAGGAACGGCAGCGGCTTGACCAGGTGCGGCGCCAGCCGACCCAGGCGCTCGCGCTCGGTCAGCGACTCGCGGACGAGGCCGAAATCGAACAGCTCGAGGTAGCGCAGGCCCCCGTGAATCAGCTTCGAGGAGCGCGCGGTGGTGGCGGAGGCGAAGTCGCCCTTGTCCAGCAGGGCGACCGACAACCCCCGCAACGCCAGGTCACGAGCGGCCCCGGCGCCCGCCATGCCGCCCCCGACGACGACCACGTCGTAGTCGCCGTCGGCCAGCGGCCACGGCCGCGCGGTGATCTCAGGCGCCAAGCGCGTTGAGCATGACGGCGAGGCCCAGTCGCAGGCCGACCGGCAGCCCGTCCTCGTTCATCTCGAACTCCGGCGCGTGGTGCGGGTGCGGACGGTCGTCGGTAGGCGAGACCCCCACGCGGAAATAGCAGCCCGGCCGCGCGCGCAGGAACAGGCTCATGTCGTCGCTGGCCATCACGGGAGGATTCGAGGCCAGCGCGGCGGCGCCGAGCTCGCCCTCCGCCACGCCGTGCACGAAGGCCGACTCCTTGTCGGTGTTGATCACCACGGGGCAGCCGTCGGCCATGAACGACAGCGACGCCTCGGTGCGATAGGCGCGCGCCATGTGGGCGGCGTAGTCACGCAGGCGCTGCTTGATCTGCGCGCGCACCGCTTCGTCGAACGTCCGCAGCGAACCGCGCAGCACGGCGCTCGCCGGGATGATGTTGTGCTTGGTGCCGCCGACGAACTGGCCGACGGTGAGCACGGCCGGCGCGTGCGCCGAGATCTCGCGCGAGACGAGGTTCTGCATGCCGAGCAGGATGTTGGCGGCCGCCGTGATCGGATCCATGGAGAGATGCGGATAGGCGCCGTGGCCGCCCTGCCCCTTCACCTCCACGTCGAAGAAGTCGGCGGAGGCCATCGAGGGACCGGGCCGGATGTCCACCTGCCCCGCGGCCGTCTGCGTGGTGAGATGTAGCCCGTAGATCTCTTCCACGCGCGGCTGCTCGAGCACGCCGGCGGCGATCATCGGCTCGGCCCCGCCGAAGACCTCCTCGGCCGGCTGGAAGATGAAGACGGCGGTGCCCGCCATCTGGGCGCGGCGCGCCGCCATCAGCTCGGCCAGCGTGATGGCGATCGCCGTGTGGCCGTCGTGCCCGCACGCGTGCATGACCCCGCGCGTGCCGGAGACGAACGGCGCGTCGAGGGACTCGATGAGCGGCAGCGCGTCGATGTCGGCGCGCCAGGCGATCGTGCGCCCCGGCCGCTCGCCGCGCAGCACGCCGACCACGCCGGTGCGGCCCACGCCGCTGCGCACCTCCAGCTTGGCCGCGTGCAGCCGGTCGGCGATGATCCCGGCGGTCCGGTTCTCCTCGAACGACAGCTCGGGGTGGCGATGGAAGTCCCGGCGCAGCGCGATCATGCCCTCGCGGCGCCGCTGCAGCTCCTGGGTCCAGTCGGCCGTCAGCGTCTTCATGTCCTCACCATAGTCTCGGGGGTGCGAGGTTGCCAAGGGGCAATCCCGGCGTCGCGGTTCACGACACGAGGGCGCCGATCGACGGCAGCACCAGGTCGGGACGCAGCTCGGCAATGCGCGGATCGTCGGGGCGCGTGATCCCGCTCAGCACCAGCACGGTGGCCAGGCCCAGCCGCTTGCCCATCAGGATGTCCGTCTCGATGCGATCGCCCACGATCACGCAGTCGGCCGCAGCGACGCCCAGCGTCTGCAGCGCGACCTCGAGGATGATCGGCGAGGGCTTGCCGACCACGACCTCCACGCTCTTGCCCGTCACCGCCTCCACCGCCGCCATCATCCCCGCGCAGTCGGGGATCTCGCCCTCCTCCGTCGGACACGTGCGGTCGGGGTTGGTGGCGATGAGCCGGGCGTCGCGGCGCCGCACCGCCTGCAGCGCGGTGTTCAGCTTGGCGTAGTCGAAGGTGCGGTCGAACGCGATCACCACCCAGCGCACGTCAGCGTCGGCCCGCACCTCGAAGCCGTGTGCGCGCAGCTCGCCGATCAGCGGCGGCTCGCCGATGACGAAGACCGGCGCGCCGGGATCGAGACGCTGCAGGTGGCGCGCGAGCACGATCGACGAGTTCACCACCTCGTCCTCGCGCGTGGGCACGCCCAGACGTGTGAGCTTGTCCGCATAGTCCCGGCGTGTGTAGAGGGGCTTGTTGGACAGGAACGCCACCCGGCGGCCGGCGGCGCGCAGCGCGGCCAGCGTCGCCGCCGCGCCGGGAATCAACGCCTCGCCGAGATAGACAGTGCCGTCGAGATCGAACAGCCAGCCCCGCTGCGGTAGCCGGATCGCCATCAAACAGAAAGGGGACGAGCTACCGCAGCAGCGGGGCGACGGCGGCTTGCGCGAGGTCGGCGAACGGCGCCGGCATGAGGCCGAGGACGACGATGCCGATGATCGCCAGCGTCAGCGCGAGGCCACCGGCCAGCGAGGGCGCCACCGATACGGGCTCACCGTCCGGCTCGCGCATGTACATGTAGACGATCACGCGCAGGTAGTAATAGGCGGCCACCGCGGAGTTCAGCACGGCGATGACCGTGAGCCACACGTAACCGGCGCGCACGGCCGAGCTGAACAGGTAGAACTTGGAGACGAAGCCGGCCAGCGGCGGGATGCCGACCAGCGAGAGCATGAACACGGTCAGGGTGGCGGCCAGCAGGGGATGGCGCCGCGCCAGCCCCGCGAAGTCGCCGACCTCGACGGCATCCTCCCCCGCCCGGGCGCACAGCGCGAGGGCGCCGAAGGCGCCGATCGTGGTGAACGTGTAGGCGAGCAGATAGAACAGGATGGCGCCGGCGCCCTGCGGCCCGCCGCCGACCAGGCCCATCAGCATGTAGCCCACGTGGGCGATCGAGGAATACGCGAGCATGCGCTTGAGGTTCGACTGGGCCAGCGCCACCACGTTGCCCACGGTCATCGTGAGCGCGGCCAGCGCCCACAGGAGGGCACTCCAGTCGGGCTGGGCGCCGCGCAGCGCCACCACCAGCACGCGGATCATCGCGGCGAAGGCGGCGGCCTTGGAGCCGGTGGCGATGAACGCCGTGATCGTGGTGGGCGCCCCCTCGTACACGTCGGGCGCCCACATGTGAAACGGCACCGACGAGATCTTGAAGCCGAAGCCCACCAGCAGCATGCCGAGCCCGATCAGCACCATCGGTTCGGCGTTGCGCGTGGCGGCGGCCGCCGCGATGCGGTCGAGGTTGGTGGAGCCGGTGGCCCCATAGATCAGCGCGATCCCGTAGAGCAGGAACGACGACGCGAAGGCGCCCAGCAGGAAGTACTTCAGCGAGGCTTCGCCGGAGGCGAGCCGCGTCTTGAAGAGGCCGGCCAGCACGTAGAGCGAGAGCGACATGAGCTCGAGCGCGAGGAACACCACGATGAGGTCGCCGGCCGAGGCCATCAGCATCATGCCGGCCGACGAGAACAGCACGAGGGCGTAGTACTCGCCCGACTCGCTGCCCGTGCGGCCGAGGTAGTCCATCGACAGCATCACGATGAGCGCGGCCGCATAGCAGATGATCAGGTCGAAGTAGAGCGCGTAGTTGTCGAGGAGCACCATGTCGCGGAAGGCCCGGGTCTCGGTGCCCCAGCGCGACACCACCGCCAGCAGGGCGCCGACGATGCCGGCCAGCGCCACCCCGCCGAGATGCGTCTTGCTCTGGCGCGGCGGCAGGACGTCGAGCAGCAGCACGAGGGCGCCGGCGCCGATCACGATGAGCGCCGGCAGCAGCGCCCCCAACGCGATGACCGGCGGCACGTTCATCTGAGCAGCGCCACGCTGGCCTTGCTCTGGACCTGGGCGAGCAGGGCGGAGATGGTGGCTTCCGTCTTCTCGGTGAAGACGGTGGGCGCGACGCCGATCCACACGATGAAGACGAGCACCGGCACCAGCAGCACCCACTCACGCGGGCTGAGGTCGCTCAGGTGCAGGTTCTCCTCGTGCGTGACCTCGCCGAAGGCCACGCGCTGGTACATCCAGAGAAGGTAGACGGCGGCGAAGATGACGCCGGTGGCGGCCAGGGCGGCCAGCATGAAGCTCACCTGGAAGGCGCCGAGCAGCACGAGGAACTCTCCGACGAACCCGTTGAGGCCGGGCAGCCCCACCGACGACAGCGTCACCAGCAGGAACAGCGCGGAGAAGGCCGGGATCACCTTCCAGAGCCCGCCGAACTGGGCGATGAGCCGCGTGTGCCGCCGCTCGTAGATCATGCCGACCATGAGGAAGAGCGCGCCGGTCGAGAGTCCGTGGTTGATCATCTGGATGACGCCGCCCACCATGCCCTGCTGGGTGAGCGTGAAGAGCCCGAGCATCACGAAGCCCAGGTGGCTGACGCTCGAGTAGGCCACGAGCTTCTTGAGGTCGGGCTGCACGGTCGAGACCCACGCGCCGTACACGATGCCGATCACGGCCAGCGTGAAGACGAGGGGCGCGTACTCGACGCTGGCGTCGGGAAACAGCGGCAGGCAGAACCGCAGGAAGCCGTAGGTGCCCATCTTGAGGAGGACGCCGGCGAGGATCACGGAGCCCGCCGTCGGCGCCTCCACGTGGGCATCGGGCAGCCACGTGTGGAAGGGGAACAGCGGCACCTTGATGGCGAAGGCCAGCGAGAAGGCCAGGAACATCAGGGTTTGCGCGGTGCCCGGCGGCATCACCCAGCGGGTCAGCGTCATCAGGTCGAAGGTGTAGGTGCCGGTGGCGACGCCGTGCTGGTAGTAGAGGCTCAGGATGGCGACCAGCATGAGCGCGGAGCCGGCCATCGTGTAGAGCACGAACTTCACCGCGGCGTAAACGCGGTTGGCCCCGCCCCACACCCCGATGACCAGGTACATCGGGATCAGCATCGCCTCCCAGAACACGAAGAAGAGGAAGAGGTCGAGGCTGACGAAGACGCCGAGCATCCCCGTCTCGAGCAGCAGCATGGTGATGACGAATTCCTTGGTGCGGTCCTCGATGGCGTGCCAGGCCGAGGCCAGCGCGATCGGCGTCAGGAAGGTGGTCAGCAGCACCAGCAGCAGGCTGATGCCGTCGATGCCCACGTGGTAGCCGACGCCGAGGGTCGGCAGCCAGCGCGCGAACTCCTCGAACTGCATGTCGGCGCTGTCGCCGTCGAAGCCGAACCACAGCGGCAGCGACACGGCGAGGGCCAGCAGCGTGATCACGAGCCCGCCGATGCGGTGCACGTCGACGAGCCGCCGGGGCACCAGCGCCAGGAGGATGGCCCCCGCGGTGGGGAGAAAGGTGACCGCCGTGAGCAGGCCGACCGTCATCGGGCCAGGAAGAATGCGACCACGATCACCGCGCCGGCCAGCATCGTGAGGGCGTAGTTGGCGACGTACCCGCTCTGCAGGCGGCGCAGTCCCGCGCCCCAGGCGCTCACCGCGCGCCCGATCCCGTTGACGATGCCGTCCACCACCTTCGGATCGAAGACCTGCGCCAGCGCGATCGACAGCGCGTAGATCGGCTGCACGATGAGGCGGTCGTAGATCCAGTCGACGTACCAGGCATTGAGCAGCAGCGCATGCACCCACGAGCGCGGCTGCCCGATGGCCTCCGGCCGCACGGGAGACTGCCGGTACATGGAGAAGGCCAGCACGCCGCCGGCACCGAACACGATGACCGACAGCAGCAGCACGATGGCGGCGTGCGCACCCTCGTGGGGGTGGAACACCGACTCCAGCAGATGCGCCAGCCGCGTGCCGTCGGTCGGCAGGCCCAGCGCGAACCCGGCCACGATCGTGAGCGCGGACAGCACGACGAGCGGTCCCGTCATCACCCACGGCGACTCGTGCGCATGGTGGAGCACGTCCTTGCTCATGCGCGGGGCGCCGCTGAACGCCAGGAACAGCAGCCGGAAGGTGTAGAAGGCCGTCATGAAAGCGCCGACGAGGAGCAGCGCGAAGATGCCCATGTGGCCGGTGCCGTGCGCGGCGCCCAGGATCTCGTCCTTGGAGAAGAACCCGGCCAGCAAGGGGCACCCGGCCAGGCCGAGGCCGCCGATCCACATGGTGGTGGCGGTCACCGGCATCTTGTAGGCGAGGCCGCCCATCTTCCGCAGATCCTGCTCGCCGTGCAGGCCGTGGATGACGCTGCCGGCGCCGAGGAAGAGCAGCGCCTTGAAGAAGGCGTGCGTCACCAGGTGGAAGACGCCGGCCACGTAGGCGCCCATGCCGACGGCAGCGAACATGTAGCCGAGCTGGCTGATGGTCGAGTAGGCCAGCACGCGCTTGATGTCCGTCTGCACGAGCCCGATGGTGGCCGCGAACACCGCGGTGATGGTGCCGACCCAGGCCACCACCTCCAGCGCGCTGCCCGAGCGCTCGAAGAGCACGTGGCTGCGCGCCACCATGTAGACGCCCGCCGTCACCATCGTCGCGGCGTGGATCAGCGCCGAGACCGGCGTGGGGCCTTCCATCGCGTCGGGCAGCCACACGTGCAGCGGCAGCTGCGCCGACTTGCCGCACGCGCCGAGGAACAGGAGGAGCGCGATCGAGGTGGCCGTGGCCGGTGAGAGCGTCTCGGCGCCCTTGAACACCGCGCGGTAGTCGAGCGTGCCGAGCGCGCTCCACAGCCACATGATCGCCAGCAGGAAGCCGAAGTCGCCGACCCGGTTGACGATGAACGCCTTCTTGCCCGCGTCGGCCGCCGACTGCCGCGTGTACCAGAAGCCGATGAGCAGGTAGGAGCAGAGGCCGACCGCCTCCCAGAACACGAAGAGCAGGAGGAAGTTGCCGGCCAGCACCAGCATCGTCATCGAGAACACGAACAGGTTCAGGTAGGCGAAGAAGCGCGCGAAGTCGGGATCGTCGTGCATGTAGCCCGACGAGTACAGATGGATGAGGAAGCCGACGCCGGTGACGACCAGCAGCATGACGCCGGTGAGGTTGTCGACGTACGCGGTGATGCCCGCCTCGAAATCGCCGGCCACGATCCACGGACCGAGCGTCGACGTGATGGGCTCGCCCGCGAACACGCGCGCGGCCACCACGCAGGCGACCACGAACGAGCCGGCCAGCGCCGGCACGGCGATCCAGTGGGCGCGGTGACCGGTCACGCGGCCGAAGAACATGTTGGCGAGCGCGCCGGCGAGGGGGAAGGCTGGAATCAGCCAGACGGTGGACACCGCTGCAATCTAGTCGCCGGCTCTGGGGGTGTCAAGCAACGCGCAAGACCTGCCGGGGTGCTCTGCTATGATCTCCGTCGTGCCTCAGCGGTCCCGTGGAAAGTCGTGGCTTCTCATCGTGCTGCTGCTCCTGCTCGCGGTGGTCGGCGGCGTGTCCTATCTGGGCTGGCGCCAGTCCGTGCCGGGCCCGCGGGTCAGCGTCCAGGCGCCGCGCTTCCTCGGCCACAACAGCTCCTTCACGGTGACGCTCGAAACCGCGCGCGGCAACCTCAAGCGCGGCGAGGTGCGCGTGGTCCAGGGCGGCCGGGCCGTCACGGTGGCCAAGGCCGACGCCGCGGGCCGCCGCGTGGAGCTCCCGGTGACGGTGGAAAGCGCCGCGCAGGGGCTCAAGGAAGGTGCGGCGATGCTCGAGGTGTGGGCCGCCGACGATTTCTGGCGCCCGATGCGCCCGCACGACCGCGCGCTGGTGAGCCAGCCGGTGACGATCGACCTGACGCCGCCGCGGCTCGAGATCCTGGCCGCAACCCGCTACGTCTCGCCCGGCGGCGCCGTGATGGTGGCCTTCAAGGCCGGCGACGCCAGCCGCGTCGACGTCACCGTGGGCAAGCGGGTGTTCCCGAGCTTCGCCTACGGTCCACCCGATCGCGGCGCGCGCGTGGCGCTGATCGCGCTGCCCTACGACTACGACGCCGGCACGCCGCTCGGCGTGACGGCGCGCGACGAGGCCGGCAACACGGCCGCCCGCGGCGTGCCCGTCGAGCTGAAGCCGCGCGCGTTCCCGCGCGACACCATCAAGCTCAGCGAGGCGTTCCTGCAGGCCAAGGTCCCCGAGCTGCTGCCCCAGCGGCCGCCGACCCAGCCGCTGCTCGACGGCTTCCTGGTCATCAACCGCGACCAGCGCAAGCAGGCGGAGGACGAGAAGATCAAGATCGGCGCGAAGACTGCCGACAAGCCGCTGTGGAGCGGGCCGTTCGTGCAGCCGCGCAACACGAAGGTGTTCTCGAACTTCGCCGAGACGCGCACCTACGTCTACGAGGGCCGGACGGTGGACACGCAGGTCCACGTCGGCTTCGATCTGGCCTCGACCAAGCAGACGCCGGTGCCCGCCGCCAACAGCGGCCAGGTGGCCTTCGCGGGCCCGCTCACGATCTACGGCAACGCGGTCATCGTCGACCACGGCCTCGGCCTGCAGACGCTCTACGCCCACCTGTCGACGATCGACGTGAAGGCCGGCGATGCGGTGGAGAAGGGCCACGTGCTCGGCCGCAGCGGCACCACCGGCCTCGCCGTCGGCGATCACCTGCACTTCGAGGTGCTGGTCTCCGGCGTGTCGGTGACGCCCGTCGAGTGGTGGGACGGCAAGTGGATCCGCGACCGCGTGAACAAGCCACTGAAGGACGCCGGCCTGCCCGAGATCGAGGGCGTGGGCGAGGTGCCGGACGACGCGCCGGCGCCCTCGCGTCCCGCCAGAGCCGCCCGCAAGAAGCGCTAGGCGATTGAGGAGCGCCACGGGTTCCCCGGGGCGCGACGAACGTCGGGGGGATTGGGGGCCATCTCGGGGCCCCCATGTCAAAAGGCGCCGAACTTCTCGTAGGCCTGGAGCGGCGTCATCCCGCGCTTGACGGCGGTGCGCACCTTGTTCTCGGTGCCGAGCAGGTGCTCGCACCGCTTCAGCACCTCGGCGGCCGCGCGCCGGGGCACGACGACCACGCCGTCGAGATCGCCCACCACGATGTCGCCCAGGCTCACGCGCACGCCGCCGATCGTCAGCGGCTGACCCCAGTCGCTCACGCGCCAGCGCGGGACGGAGTCCTGGGGCGTGCGGTAGCGCACAAAGGTCGGGAACCGCACGCGGCTGATGTAGGCCGCATCCCGCGTGCTGCCGTCGATGACGGCGCCGCGCACGCGGCGCGCGCGGAACCATTCGGCCGACAGCTCGCCGAAGTGCGCCGCCTCGTTGTCGTTGGCAGCCAGCACCAGGACGGAGTCGGCCGGCGCCGCGCCCAGCATGCCGAGAAACCGCCGCAGCGTGGCGTCGCGCTCGCTCGGCCGGCCGCGGTACGGGCGGCCGCGGGCGGTGAACGCGTAGCCCGCCACACGCATCTCGGGCGTCAGCGGCTGGATGGCGTGCGGCAGCGTCTGCCGGAGCATCCCCATCTCGTCCATGACGTCGGTGATCGCGGCGGTGTAGATCTTCGCGAAGCGCCGCGGCAGGTTATCGGATCGCGTGGCCATCGTGCCCCCTGGGTCTCTGACGTGACCGCGCCCTAACACCTACACCGGCGGCGGCGGCAGCCACAAGCCCTTCCGATGTCGCGGCGGCCGCCGATCGTCGGCTCCCGGTATGTGTCTTGCTCTCTAGCGCGGTGAACGACCCGGTCGCGGGAGAAGCGCATGTCGATTGGATCGCTACTGCTGGGGCTTCTCGGCGCAACCGGGGCTGGTCTGGTGTGGCGGGGCAGCGGTGGCGATCCGCTGAGCGGCTGGTCGGGAGGCCCGGCGCACGGCATCCTGCCGATCCCCGCCGGCGACGGCGAACCCGCGGCTCCGCGCTTCTCGGTCATCATCCCCACCTACAACCGCGGGCACGTGATCGAGGAGGCGATCGACAGCGTCATGGCCCAGCGCGCCGGCGACTTCGAGCTGATCGTGGTGGATGACGGCTCGACGGACGACACACGGCAGCGGCTGGAGCGGATCCACGATCGGCGGCTCCGGCGGCTGAGCTTGCCGCATCGCGGCGTGGCGGCAGCGCGGAACGCGGGGATCTCGGCCGGTCGCGGAGAGCTGATCTCCTTCCTGGACTCCGACGATCTCTGGAAGCGAGACAAGCTCGCGCGGGAGTGGCACTTCCTGGCACGTCACCCCGAGGCCGGCGTGGTCTTCAGCGACCTCGAGAAGCACGACGGCGCACGCTTCACGCCGTCGTTCATGCGCACGACGGAGGTCTTCTCGCGCTGGCTCCGCGAAGGCGCCCCGGGCGACATGATGCTGACTGCCCGGGAGATCTATCTCTGCCTGCTCGAGGAAGCCGCCGTCAAGACGCCGGCGCTCACCGTGCGCCGCCGGGTACTCGAGTCGGTGGGCGGCTTCGACGAGCGCTGGGCCAGCTCCGAGGACTGGGAGCTGCTGCTCCGGCTCGCCCAGGTCACCCCGTTCGGCTACATCGATCGGCCCCTGGCGGTCATCCGCGTGTCGCCCGACTCGCTCCACCGCGTGCAGCAGGCCCGCGGCGACTTGCAGATGCTGGAGCTGCTCGCGGCGCACCGCCGCGGCTCGGCCGACCCCGACGTCCGCGCCGCCACCGCCCGCGGGATCTGCAGCCGCGCGCGGCACCTCTGGTGGCATGAGCTCGACGCCGGACACCGGTGGGCGGCCGTGGCAGCATGCCTGCGCTGGGGGTTCACGCTGCCCAGCGCCGAGCTGCTGCTGCGGGCGGCCGCCGGCCTCGTGCGGCAGTCCCACCGGCGCGTGGCGTGAGCGTGCTGTCGGGGCTGCTGCGGGTCGCCTACGGGCGATATGTGCCCGAGCCGGTCCGCAACGCGCTCCGCCTCAATCTCCTGCTGGTGCAGCGCGACCGCGAGCCCGTCCGCACGGCGCCGCCGGCCGGACGCATCGTCGTGCTGGCGCCTCACATGGACGACGAGGTCTTCGGCTGTGGCGGCACGCTGGCGAAGGTGGCCGCCGGCGGCGGGGACGTCACGGTCCTGTTCATGACGAACGGCCGGAAGGGCTATGCCGCCCACACCGTCGCCGGCCGCTCCGCCGCCGAGATCGACGGGTGGGAAGCCCGGCTGAGTGCAACGCGCAAGGAGGAATCCCGCCGCGCCGCCAAGATCCTCGGCTATCGCGACGCCCTGTACTTCGACCTGCCCGACGGCGCCCTGGCCTGCACCACCGCCGCCGTTCGGCGGCTGGCAACCGCGCTGCGAAGCCTGCAACCCGATGCGATCTTCCTGCCGTTCCTTACCGACGTCCATCACGATCACTGGGTGACCAACGTGGTGTTCGCGGAGGCCGCCGCTGAGGCGGCGCTGCCGCCCGGCGTCACGTGCTGGGGCTACGAGGTGTGGACGCCCGTGCCCGCCAACGCCGTCGTGGACGTCACCGACGTCTTCGAGCGGAAGTCCCGCGCGATGGCGGAGTTCACGAGCCAGACCGAGTACGAGTATCAGCGCGCCATGGCCGCGCTGAACACCTACCGGTCGCTGTTCACGGCGTGCGGGGCGGGCTTCGCCGAGGGCTTCTACACCGCGGCGCTGCCGATCTACCTCGGCCTGTATCGCGCCGTCGCCGTCGGTCACCGCCGCCCACGCGCCGTGGCTCGTTGACCAGAGCGCACCTGCGCTGCTACGGTCGATCCATGCCAACTTTCCGTTCCGCACGCCCGATCGCGGTCGCGCTGCTGGTGCTGGTGTCCTCCGCCGCCGAGGCGGGCTGGATGATCGTCGACGAAGGCGGCAACCAGACCTCGCTCTCGCGCGGGCGCCTGAAGATGGCGCCCAAGGAGTCACAGGGCATGACGATGTCGCTCGACATCGGCCGCGCGCGCATGTGGGTGGCCGACGCCGGGCGCAAGATGTACTGGGAGGGCACCGTCGAGGAGTACTGCCAGGCCATGAAGAGCACGATGGCCGGCGCCATGGCCGACATGGAGAAGCAGATGGCCGAGGCGATGAAGGACATGCCGCCGGCCCAGCGCGAGCAGATGCAGCAGATGATGAAGAACATGCGCGGCGGCGGCGGCGCCCCGGCGGGGCCCGCGCCGAAGGTCACCATCGAGAAGACGGGCGAGGTCACCAAGATCGCCGGGCTCTCGGCCCGCAAGTTCCGCGTCCTCAGCGACGGCAAGCTGTACGAGGAAATGTGGCTGACGACCGATCCCGCGCTGCTGCGCGAGCTGGAGATGACCAAGGCGCCTGATACGTTCGGCCGCATGTCGGGCTGCATGGCCGGCATGGGCGGTGGCCCGCGCCCGGAGGCGAGCGACGAGTTCCGCAAGCTCTACGGCGAGGGCTGGCCGCTGAAGGTCGTCTACTACGGCGGTGAGGGCTCGCCCGGCCCCGCCGGCACCACGGTGACGAAGGTCGAGCAGCGCGACATCCCCGACCGCGAGTTCACGCCGCCGGCGGGCTTCCGCGCCGCGCCGCTCAGCGAGGTGTTCGGAACCCCAGGGCAGCGCTGAGCGCGCCGGGCAGCGCCCGCGGCGGCACGTAGTCGCCCACCACGCCGAGCAGCGCGTCGAGCGCGGCCGGCCGCCGGGCCAGCCGGCGGCAGATCCAGGTGGCGAGCCGGCGATGGCCGATCACCGTCTGCAGCACGCGGGTCACCCGCGCC
>JBKPRI010000402.1:0-9393 GCA_046734515.1 Candidatus Methylomirabilota bacterium
CTACAGGTCGTCGGCAGCGTCAGATGTGTATAAGAGACAGCTCCAGCTCCCCGCCGCCCACGGCGTAGATCTCGACGGCGCGGAGCGCCCGGTCTCCGAGCCGCCGATCCCGGCTGACGAACACCCGCGGATTGTTCAGGAACGTCGTCACCAGACGCGCGTAGACGTCGGCCGCGTCGGCCGGCACGATCACGAGGCAGCGCTGGGGCGTCACGTTAGTCGAAGACCACCACGCCGCGCGCCACCTGCCCCGACCGGAGCGCCTGGAAGCCCTCGTTGATCTCCTCCAGGCGATAGGTGCGGCTGACCAGCTCGTCGATCTTCAGCCGGCCTTGCAGGTAGAGCTCGACGAGCGCGGGGAAGTCGAGGTTGGGCCGCACGGAGCCGTACATCGTCCCGCGCAGGCACTTCTCCTGGAGCGCCATCATGTACGGCGTCACCGGCGCGCGCACGTTCATGGCGGCCATGCCCACGATGACCGCGGTGCCGCCGGGCCGGATCGCGTCGAGGATCTGCAGCGTCGTCTGCTCGCCGCCGATGGCGTCGAACGCGTAGTCGACGCCGCGCCCGCCGGTGAGGCTGCGGGCGAACTCCGGCACGTTGGCGGACGAGGCATTCACCGTGTGGGTGGCGCCGAACTCCTTGGCGTAGGCCAGCTTGCCGTCGAGCAGGTCCGCCGCGATGATCGTCGCCGCGCCGGCCAGCCGGGCCCCCTGCACCACGTTGAGGCCCACGCCGCCGCAGCCGATGATCAGCACGGAGGCGCCCGCCTCCACCTGGGCGCAACGGGTGACGGCCCCCACGCCGGTCGGCACGCAGCAGCCCACCAGCGCAGCCTGCGGCCACGGCATGTCCTTGCGGATCGGCACCAGCTGCTCGGCCGGACACACCACCTTCTCGGCGAAGGTCCCGATGCGCGCCAGCTGGTTCAGGACCTCGCCCTTGCGCGACATGCGCGTGGTGCCGTCGAAGAGCATGAAGCGCGGCGTGTCGTTGTGGCCGTCGCAGAGGATGGAGCGGCCGATCGAGCAGTAGAGGCAATGGCCGCATTGCGGCCGGAACGAGAAGATGACGTGGTCGCCCGGCTTGACGGTGACCACGCCGGGGCCGACCTCCTCCACGATGCCGGCCGCCTCGTGACCGAGCACCATCGGCAGCGGCATCGTCCAGTCGCCGTTGATGATGTGCCAGTCGCTGTGGCAGACCCCGGCCGCTTTCACCTTCACGCGGGCCTCGCCGGCCTTCGGGCCTTGCTGCTCGACCTCGACGACCTCGAGCGGAGTGTTGGGCTTGTAGAGGACGGCCGCCTTCATGGTGTGCCTCCCTTCCGGTGGTGGGGTGCGGCACAAGGTACCATGGGCGGCCGGGAGGGTCCCATGGCTGAGAGCGAGGCGTTTCGCAAGGGCGCGGAGCTGCGCCGCACGCTGCTGGGCGACGAGTTCGTGGAGCGCGCGAACAAGAAGAACTACGCCGATCCGATGATGCGGAAGTTCATCGACGTCGCCACCGAGGCGGTGTTCGGCACGCTGTGGACGCGGCCGGGCCTGGACCTGAAGACCCGCACCCTGATCTGCGTGATCTCCGACGCGGCCACGGCCCACGAGGCCGAGCTGGAGATCCACCTGCGCATGGCGCTGCGCCAGGGCTGGACGGAGGAGCAGCTCTCCGAGGCGCTGCTGCACCTGCTCGGCTACTGCGGCGCGCCCGCCGCACGCGACGCGATGCTGGTGGCCTCCAAGGTCTTCGCGGAGGTACGGGCCGAGAAGAAGTAGCGAACGAACGAGAGGCCGGGATCGCTCCCGGCCTCTCGCGGCGTACTCAGCTCGAGGAGCTGACTACTGCGTCTGCTTCTTGGGCGTGTTCGCGTTCTGATCCGCGGCCGGGCCCGTCGGCGCCGCGCCGGCGGCCGGCGCGGTGGTGGTGGTCGGCGAGGCGGCCGGCGTGGTCGTGTCGACCTTGCTGCTGACCGAGCCGTTGCCCAGCTTGGCCTTCGTCTCGCTGTCCAGGCGGCCGGTCACCTTCAGGTTTTCCTTCTTCTGGTACTCGCTGAGGGCGGCCTTGGTCTGGGGGCCCATCTTGCCGTCGATCGGACCGGGGTTGATGCCCTTGTCCATCAGGGCCTGCTGGGCGTGGCGCACGGTGTCGCTGCCCTTGCTGCCCGTCACCTTGTTCCGGACGGAGTCCTTGACGTCGGCGGTCTTGTCCTTGGTCTTCTCGACAGCCTCGCCGGTCTTCTCCTTGGTTTTGTCCACGGCGTTACCCATTTTGTCCTTCGCCGTGTCCATTCCGTCCTTGGTCTTGTCCTTGGCGTGCTCCATCTTCGTCTCGGTCTTGTCCTTCGCGCGCTCCATCTTGTCCTTCGCGGTGTCGTCAGCCGCGATGGCCGGAGCCATCGTCCAGGCCACGCCGAGCGCGAGGGCGCAGGCGGCGGTCACAATCTTCTTCGTCATGGGCGGGAGCCCTCCTCTGCGGAGGGAAACATTGCAAACTCGACACCAGCAGCCGAACTAGGTAAACCGTTGCAGGGTCAGGACCGGGGGAGCAGCTCCTCCGCGATGCGCTTGACGTCGCTGGCCTCGACCTGGCCCTTGTGCGTCTTCATGATGTCGCCGAGCAGGCGGCCCACCTGCTTGGCGTCGGTGATCCCGAGGGCGGCGATGCGCTCGGCCACCAGGGCCCGGAGGGCGGCGGCGTCCAGGCCCTTTGGCAGCCAGCGCTCGAGGTACTCGATCTCGTGGCGGAGCTGCTCGGCCTGCGCCCGGCCCCGCTCGCCCGCCTTCTCGTAGTCCGGCAGGGCCTTCTGGAGCGACTTGCGGTAGGCGCCGATCACGTCCAGCACCAGGGCGTCATCGATCTGGCCCGAGAAGCCCTTGGCGGTGCGCCGCTCGCCGATCTTGCTCTTGATCATCCGGACGATGTCGGCCGTCCGCGCGTCCTTGTCCCGGATGGCCTGCGTGAGCGTGTCGTTCAGGGTCTGCTCGAGGCTCATGTCAGTTGATCCGCTTGGCCTGGCCCTTCCACTCCTTGTCGCGCAGCACGAACTTCTGGACCTTGCCGGTCGACGTCTTCGGCAGGTCGCCGAACTCGATGGCGGCCGGGCACTTGAAGTGCGCGATGTGCTGGCGGCAGAACTCGATGATCTCCGCCTCCGTCGCGCGCTGGCCGGGCTTGAGGGTCACGAAGGCCTTGGGGCGCTCCCCCCACTTGGGATCGGGCACCGCCACCACCGCGCACTCCATCACGGCCGGATGCTTGGCCACCGCCTGCTCCACCTCGATCGTCGAGATGTTCTCGCCGCCCGAGATGATGATGTCCTTCTTGCGGTCGCGCAGCTCGACGTAGCCGTCGGGGTGCCACACCGCGAGATCGCCCGAGTGGAACCACCCGCCGCGGAACGCCTCGGCGCTGGCCTCCGGCTGTTCGAAGTAGCCCTTCATCACGTTGTTGCCGCGCATCACCACCTCGCCCAGGGTCTGGCCGTCCATGGTGACGTCGTGCATCTTGTCGTCCACTACGCGCACGAGGTCGAACATGACGTAGCCCTGGCCCTGGCGGGCGGCCTTCTGGGCCATGTCCTCCACCGGAAGCCGGTCCCACTCGGGGTTCCACGCGCACACCGTGTGCGGGCCGTACGTCTCGGTGAGGCCGTAGACGTGCACGGGCCGGAAGCCCAGCTCCTTGAGCCGGCCCAGCAGCGTCGGCGACGGCGGGGCGCCGGCCACCGCGCAGGTGACAGGACGCGCGAGTGTGTGGGCCTTGGGATCGTTGACGATGCCGATCTGCACCGTGGGGGCGCCGCAGTAGTGCGTGATGCCCTCGGAGTCGATGAGGTCCCAGATGCGGCTGGGGTCGACCCGGCGCAGGCACACGTGCGTGCCCGACATGGCGGTGACACCCCAGGTGAAGCACCAGCCGTTGCAGTGGAACATCGGCAGCGTCCAGAGATACCTGGACTCGAACGTCATGCCGGTCTCGATCACCTCGCCCATCGCGTTCAGGTAGGCGCCGCGATGGTGGATCATCACGCCCTTGGGCCGGCCGGTGGTACCGGAGGTGTAGTTGATCGAGATCGTCTCGAACTCGTCCTCGATCCACGGCTCGCACGGCTCCGCCGACTGCGCGGCCAGGAAGTCCTCGTAGGGATCGCCGGCGGCGCCGGTGTCGTCCACGCGGACGATCGTCATGCCGGAGAGATCGAGCGGCTTCACCAGCGGCTCGAACTCCGCGTCGACGAAGAGCACCTTGGCGCCGGAGTGCTTCAGGATGTAGCCGATCTCGTCGCTGTTGAGACGCGTGTTGACCGGCACGATCACGAGCCCGGCGGCCGGCACCCCGTAGTGGATGTCGAGCATGGCCGGCGTGTTGGGCAGGATGGCCGCCACGCGGTCCAGGTGCCGCAGGCCCAGCGCGCGCAGGCCGTTGGCCAGCCGGTTCACGCGCTCCTCGAACTGCCGGTAGGTGTAGCGCCGGGCGCCGTGCACGACGGCGAGCTTGTCGGGAAAGACGTAGGCGGTGCGGCGCAGGAAGGACACCGGCGTGAGCTCCGTCCGGTACGGCTGCGTTTCCTTGGTGACGCTCAGCACGCGCTTGCCGCCTGCCATTCCCCGTCCTCCGTCCTTCCGATAAAATTCGGCTGACATTCTACCGCGGCTCGTTGGTCCGCGGCTTGCGTTCGCCCGGCCGAGGAGGTGACGGCCATGGACTCTCCGGAGAAGACGCCGTTGGTGCCCCCGCAGCTCGACACCGACGACCTGGACGACGACGAGCTCGAGCTGGACGACGACGAGCTCGACCTGGACGACGACGACGAGGACGTCACCGAGGAAGAAGCCGAGCGCGCCGACGGGGCCTAGGCCGGGCGGACGCGGTCGGTCTTGGCGGGCTCGAAGGAGCCCGTGCGGGCGAGCGAGAGCAGGACGCGCCAGGCGCCGCGCGTGGCGAGCAGCCAGTACGTCTGGCAGCGGAACGTGCCCCAGAACTTGGCCATGAGCGTCGTGCGCGCGACGCTCACCGGCTTCGGAAAATACGGCGTCAGGCTCTCGATGAGCTCCTGCGTCACGATGCCGCCCACCCAGATGGTGAGGCCCAGCGAGACGGACGGAAACGCGATGCCGAGCGTGAACAGCACCGGGTGGTCGGCGAAGCGATAGGCCAGGTGCCAGCCGAGGAAGCCGACGACGGGATAGACCAGCGCGGCGATCGGCCACTCCACGACCTTGTTGCCCACGTGCCGCGCGAGCTGGGCGAGGTTGAACGCGGTGGGCGCGGTCCGCCACGTCGCGGTCAGGAAGGCCACGTCGTCGAGCACGCCCTTGTACCACCGCGCGTTCTGCCGGACCATCTTGTCCTTCGTCTCGGGCAGGTCCACCAGCTCCACCAGCGGCAGCGCCCCGATGAGGATGCCGCGCGCGCCGAGCGCATAGCCCAGGGTGGAATCCTCGGTGGCCCCGCTCATCGGGAAGCCGCCGAGGCCGCGCAGCACGTCCAGGCGCACGAACTGGTGGTGGCCCAGGCAGATCTGCGAGCGGCGGAAACACAGCTCGAACACCGGCCGCACCGCGCGGGCCAGGCGCGGCGCGCGCGCGTGCAGGCGCGCCAGCCACGCCACGCGCTTGACCTCGTTGATGAGCCGCGCGATGGACACCCGGATGAAGATCGACGACTGCTGGATGGCACACACGCGCGCGCGGTTGTCGAGGCGGTCGAAGTTCGCCAGCGACAGCGTCACCCCCTGGTAGGCCAGGCGGCCGCGGCCGCCCAGGATGTCGGCGGCCAGCCAGCGGTAGGTGTTGCGATCCGGCAGCGAGTCGGCGTCGCTGACGCCGATCCACACGCGCGTGGGATCGATGTCGTCGCCCAGCACGGCGCGCAGCGTCTCGGGCCGCAGCGCCCAGTTGAGCTGGTGCGCCTTGCGTCCGGGCGCGGCCGGCGCGACGACGAGCGTGAGCATCTTCTGCTGCCAGGGCGGCAGCCCGTCGCGGAAGCGCCGTACCAGCTCCGCCGTCGTCGCCTCCATCGCGGGATGCGGCGCGCGGTCCTCTTCCTCGCGGGTCGCCACCACCACGTGGAGGCGGCCGTGCGGGTAGCGCGCGCCGAGCAGGGCGGCCAGCGTGTCGACGATGGCCGGCTCGTAGTACGCGGGCACCAGGTGTACGAAGACGGGCGTGTCGGGCCGCTCGGCCAGCGCCGCCTCGTCGGGCAGCGCGTCGAGCGACTCGTGGGCGTCCTCGACGAGGCGGCACGTCGTCAGCATGCCCTTCCAGTCGAGCAGGAGCTTGAAGGCGGCGCGGGCGTTGAAGAACATGCTGACCACGAACAGCGCGAACCAGGCGGGGCCGGTCGAGGTCAGCCAGTCCACGGGACGTCCGGCCTCAGCGGCCGGGGGTCGGGAACTTCAAGATCGTCTCCCCGGGCCGCACGTAGCCGAGCTCCTCGCGCGCCAGCTTCTCGACGTAGGCGGGATCGTTGCGCATCCGCTCGACCGTGCGCGTGAGCTCGTCGGTGCGGGCGCGCAGGGTGACGATGTCGCGCTCCATGGCGGCGATCTCCCCGCGCATGGCGCGCACGCGCAGGACCTGGTGGCCGCCGTAGACGGCGAGGCCGGCGGCCAGCAGCACGAGGCCGGCGCCGCCGAGGAGGCGCGGGCTCACCGGGCGGCGCGCGTGTAGAGGCTGCGGCCGGGCCAGGAGGCGGCGTGGCCCAACTCTTCCTCGATGCGGAGCAGCTGGTTGTACTTGGCCGTGCGCTCGCTGCGCGCGACCGAGCCCGTCTTGATCTGGCCCGCGTTGACGGCCACGGCGAGATCGGCCACGAACGTGTCCTCCGTCTCGCCCGAGCGGTGGGAGATGACGGTGCCGTAGGCGGCGCGCTTGGCCAGCTCGATGGCCTGCATGGTCTCGGTCAGCGTGCCGACCTGGTTCACCTTCACCAGCACCGCGTTGGCGATGGACTTCTGGATGCCCTGCTGGATGATGGCCGGGTTCGTCACGAAGAGGTCGTCGCCGACGAGCTGCACCTTGCTGCCCAGGCGCTTGGTGATGAGCGCCCAGCCGTTCCAGTCGTCCTCGCCCAGCGGATCCTCGATCGACACGATCGGGTAGCGGTCGACGATCGCCTCGTAGCGCCCCACCAGCTCGTCGCTGTTGAGGACCACGTTCTCGCGGCGCAGGCGATAGCGGCCGCCGTCCTCGGCGAACTCGCTGGCCGCCACGTCGAGCGCCAGCGAGACGTCGTCGCCCGGCCGGTAGCCGGCGTTCTCGATGGCCTGCATCAGCAGATCAAGCGCGGCGGTGTTGGAGCCGAGCGCGGGGGCGAAGCCGCCCTCGTCGCCCACGCCGGTGCCGAGCTTCTTGCTCTTCAGGAGCTCCTTGAGCGCGTGGAAGACCTCCACGCCCATGCGCAGCGCGTTCGAGAACGAGTCGGCGCCGGCCGGCACCAGCATGAACTCCTGGAAGTCGATGCCGTTGTCGGCGTGCGCGCCGCCGTTGATGACGTTGAGCATCGGCACCGGCAAGAGGCGCGCGCCGACGCCGCCCAGGTAGGCGTAGAGCGGCAGCCCGGCGTCGTCGGCGGCCGCACGCGCCACGGCCAGCGACACCGCCAGGATGGCGTTGGCGCCGAGCGCCGACTTGTTGGGCGTGGCGTCGAGCTCGAGCAGCGCCTGGTCGATGGCGGCCTGCTCGCTGGCCTCCATGCCGTCCACCTCGGGCGCGATCGTCTCCTCGACGTTGCGGACCGCCTGCTGGACGCCCTTGCCGTTGTAGCGCTGCTCGTCGCCGTCGCGGAGCTCGACCGCCTCGCGCTTGCCGGTGGAGGCGCCGGACGGCACCGCCGCGCGGCCCCAGGCCCCGGACTCGAGCTGGACTTCCACTTCGATGGTGGGATTGCCGCGCGAGTCGAGAATCTCGCGGGCGTAGACGCCGGTGATCGCGGACATCGGCTAGGACCTCCGCTCGAGCACGAAATCGGCGAGCGCGCGGATCGGCTCGGCGGCGGGGCCCAGGGGCAGCAGCAGGCGCTTCGTCTCCTCGATGAGGTCACGCGCCCGCGCCTTCGACGCGGGCAACCCGTGCAGCGAGGGGTAGGTCGCCTTCTGCTTGCGCTCGTCGCTCCCGGCGGTCTTGCCCAGCTCCGCGAGATTGCCTTCGACGTCGAGGATATCATCCACGATCTGAAACGCGAGCCCGAGCGCTTCGCCTGCCCGGCTGATCGCGTCCACCACTTCCTCGCGGCCGCCGGCCAGCACCGCGCCCACACGCAGCGCCACCCGGATGAGGGCGGCGGTCTTGTGCAGGTGGATGTAGTCGAGCATGTCGGCGGAGATCACCTTGCCCTCGGACTCGATGTCCACCACCTGCCCGCCCACCATGCCGTCGGTACCGGCGGCGTCGGCCACCTCGGCGACCACCGTGCCCACCGCGCCCGGCGCCACGCGAGCGGCGTTCTGGGCGACGAGGCGGAAGGCCAGCGTGAGCAGCGCGTCGCCGGCCAGGATGGCCATGGCCTCGCCGAAAACCTTGTGATTGGTGAGGCGGCCGCGCCGGTAGTCGTCGTCGTCCATCGCCGGCAGGTCGTCGTGGATCAGCGAGTACGCGTGGATCAGCTCCAGCGCGCACGCGGTATCGAGCACGGCGTCCGCGCGGCCGCCCACCGCCTCGGCGCCCGCGATGACCAGGATCGGGCGCAGCCGCTTGCCCGGGGCCAGCACGCTGTAGCGCATGGCCTCGTGGACGCGCGACGGCGCCGCGGTCTCCGGAGGCAGCACACGGTCGAGCGCGGCGTCGACCATGGCGCGGCGGTTCTCGAGGTAGGCCTTGAGGTCGAGCGTCACGCCTCGTCCTCCGCCTCGAAGACGAAGGGCTTGGTGACGGTGGCGCCGCCCTCGTCCTTGACGAGCATCTCGATGCGCCGCTCGGCGTCGTCGAGATAGCGCGCGCAGTGGCGGGCCAGGCTGATGCCCTCCTCGAATACCTTCAGCGACTCTTCCAGCGGCAGGTTGCCGGCCTCGAGCGCACTCACGATCTGCTCGAGGCGGGTCAGGCAGTCTTCAAACTTGAGGTCGGTCATCATGCTCCCGGGTCGCGTTGACGCGACAGTCGAGGCTTCCTTCGTGGAGGAGAACACTCACGGCGTCGCCGGCCACGACGTCGTGCCAGCTCCGCACGATGCGGCCGTCGGCCGTCCGCGTCAAGCTGTATCCGCGTCCGAGCACCGCCAGCGGCGACAGCGAGTCCAGGCGGCCGGCGTCCGCGCCCAGGCGGTGGCGCGCGCGGTCGACACCGCGATACATCCCGCGCTCCAGGCGGCCCTGCAGGTCGATGAGCGCGCGCCGGCCGTTGAGCGTGCGCGCCACCGGGTTGAGGGCGCGCAGACCGCGGCCGGCCAGCTCCAGGC
>JBKPRI010000403.1:0-14151 GCA_046734515.1 Candidatus Methylomirabilota bacterium
CTGGACGGCCGCGAACGGCGGACTGCCGTCGCTCGACGTCCACGCGCTCCTGCGCGCCCGCGACGGCGCGCTGCTGGCTGCGCTGCCGACCGGCCTGGCCCGCCACGCGGGCGGCTGGGCGCCGGCGACCCTGCGCACGCCGTGGTCGTACTGCCGCGCGCTCGCGGGGTCCGATGGTGATCTGCTGTGCGGATTCGGCGACGGCCCGCCCGGACGGCGAGGCGGGGTCGCCGTGTCCGAGGACGCCGGCCGCACGTGGCACTCGACGCTCTTTCCGGGCGTCGCCGAGAGCACGGTGTGGTCCGTGAGCGTCGCCGGCGACGAGGCGCTCGCCGGCGCCATCGGCGGTGAGCTGTTCGCCAGCGATGACGGCGGCCGCGCGTGGCGGCGGCTGGGCCAGCGATTCGACGAGATCCGAGCCGTGCGAGTTAATTGAAAGGGAGACTGCCCATGGGAGTGCTCGACGGAATCAAGGTGCTGGAGCTCGCGCGGGTGCCGCCGGCAGAGATGCCCGGCATGATCATGGCCGACATGGGCGCCGACGTGCTGAAGATCGAGACGCCGGAGCCCGAGCGCAAGCACGACGAGCGCTGGGTGCGCCAGACGATCCACGCCTTCGTCAACCGCAACAAGCGCTCGATGGCGCTGAACATGAAATCGCCCGAAGGCCAGGCCATCTTCCAGAAGCTCGCGAAGAATGCGGACGTGATCGTCGAGGGCTTCCGGCCCGGCGTCATGGACCGGCTGGGCGCGGGCTACGAAGCGCTGCGCACGAACAACCCGCGGCTGATCTACTGCTCGCTGTCGGGCTTCGGCCAGGACGGCCCCTACAAGAACTATCCGGCGCACGACATGAACTACCTGTCGCTGGCCGGCGTGCTGAACCTGATCGGCGAGGCGGGCAGCAAGAAGCCGGTGATCCCGCTCAACCTGGTCGCCGACTACGCGGGCGCCAGCCTGCACGGCGCGCTCGGCATCGTGCTGGCGCTCTACGCGCGCGAGCGCACCGGCCGCGGCCAGCACGTGGACATCTCCTACCTCGACACCACGCTGTCGCTGCTGGCCGCCACGCCCAACATGCGCTTCTTCTTCTCCGACGGCGTGGCGCCGCGGCGGGGCGAGGGCTTCCTGGGCGGCTCGTATCCCTACTACGCGATCTACGAGACGCGCGACAAGAAGCTGCTCACGATCGGCTGCACCGAGCCCTGGCTGTGGGAGAACTTCTGCAAGGCCATCGGGCATCCGGAGTACACGCGTTTCGCGCGCCAGCCCGACCAGTTCGTGCGCGCGGCCAACGCCGAGGAGTCGGCCGCCCGCGACGCCATCGAGGCCATCATCGGGACGCGCGATCGCGACGACTGGTACGAGTTCCTCGTCAAGCACGACGTGTGCGTCGGCAAGGTCTACGACGTCGAGGAGATGGTGGCCGACCCGCAGATCAACCACCGTCAGATGATCGTGGACGTGGAGCACCCCACGCACGGCCGCGTGCGGCAGTTCGGGATCGCCATCAAACTGTCGGACACGCCGGGCACGATCCGCACGGCGGCGCCGCTGAGCGGCGAGCACACCGAGGCGATCCTGAAGGACCTCGGGCTGGGGACCGACGACATCGCCGGCCTGCGCCAGCGGAAGGTGATCGAGTAGCGCGCCGTTGCCCGAGCGCTGGCGGCAGCTGGCCGTCCTTTCCCTCGGCGAGCTGCTGGCGCTCTCGCTCTGGTTCTCCGTGTCGGCCGTGCTGCCGGCGCTCCGGCGCGAGTGGGCGCTGGGAGACGCCGGCAGCGCGGCGCTCACGGTGGCCGTCCAGCTCGGTTTCATCACCGGCACGCTCGGCGCCGCGCTCGCCAACCTGCCCGACGTCTGGCCCGCGCGCCGGGTGATGGTCGCCGGCACGCTGCTCGGCGCCGCGGCCAACGCGTGGCTCGCGCTGGCCGTGGACAGCCTGGCCGCCGCGCTCGCCCTGCGCTTCGTCACCGGCATGGCGATGGCGGGCGCGTACCCGCCCGCCATGAAGATCATGGCCACGTGGTTCCGCGAGGGGCGCGGCCTCGCCATCGGCATCATCGTCGGCGCGCTGACGGTGGGCTCGGCCATGCCGCACCTGGTCCGCGGCCTCACCGACCTGCCGTGGCGGCAGACGCTGCTGGTCGCCTCGGCGCTCGCCGTCTCCGGCGCCGTGCTCACGCGCCTGTTCGTGCGCGAGGGCCCCCACGCCTTCCCGCCCGCGCGCTTCGACCTGCGGATGGCGGCGGCGATCTTCCGCGAGCGGGGTCCCCGCCTGGCCTGCTACGGATACCTCGGCCACATGTGGGAGCTCTACGCGATGTGGGCGTGGATCGGCGTGTTCCTCGCCGAGAGCCTGCGCGTGCGCGGTGGCGGCGACTACCTGGGACTCAACGCCAGCGCGGCGACCTTCGCGGTGATCGCACTCGGCGCGCTCGGGTGCTGGCTGGGCGGGGTCGTCTCCGATCGCTGGGGCCGCACGACGCTGACCATGGCGGCCATGGCGGCCAGCGGCGCCTGCGCCCTCCTGATCGGCGCCACCTTCGGCGCGCTGCCGGCCGCCACGCTGCTGGTGGCCGTGGTGTGGGGGGTGACGGTGATCGCCGACTCGGCGCAGTTCTCGACGGCCGTCACCGAGCTCTCACCGCCCGCCTACGTGGGCACCGCGCTCACCACGCAGACGTGCGTGGGCTTCGCGCTCACCACACTCAGCATCTGGCTGATCCCACCGATCGCCGCCGCCGTGGGATGGCGCTGGGCCTTCGCTCCGCTGGCCGTGGGTCCGTTCCTCGGCGTGGCGGCCATGGCGCGCCTGCGCGGCCTGCCGGAGGCGCAGCGACTGGCGGGCGGACGCCGGTGATGTCCAGGATCGCTTGCCACGGCCCCGTCGCCGTCATACGGTAACCCGGTCATGGACCACTACGATCTGATCGTCATCGGCGCCGGCCCGGCCGGCGAGAAAGGCGCGGCCCAGGCCGCGTACTTCGGCAAGCGCGTCGCGCTCATCGAGCGCGCGCCCCACCCGGGCGGCGCCGGCATCAACACCGGCACCGTGCCGTCGAAGACGCTGCGCGAGACGGCGCTCTACTTCTCTGGCCTCGGCCAGCACGGCCTCTACGGGGTCGACTTCCAGGTGAAGTCGAACCTCACGGTGAAGGACTTCATGTACCGCGAGCAGGAAGTCGTGCGCTCGCTGCGGCAGGTCGTCACCGAGAACATCGTGCGCCACAAGATCCAGCTGTTCCGCGGCCAGGCCAGCTTCGAGGACCCGCACACGGTCCGCGTGACCCGCGAGGAAGCGCCCGATCGCCTGCTGACCGGCGACGTCATCCTGGTAGCGACCGGCTCCGTCCCCACGCGCCACAAGGACATCCCGTTCACCGATCCGCGCGTGCACGACAGCGACGAGATCCTCGAGATGGCGAACCTGCCGCGCACGATGGCGGTGGTCGGCGCGGGGGTGATCGGGTGCGAGTACACGACGATCTTCGCCGCGCTCGGCATCAAGACCTCGCTCATCGACGGGCGCGACCGGCTGCTGGGCTTCCTCGACGCCGAGGTGGCCGAGCAGCTCAAGACCCAGATGGGCCTGCTCGGCGTGGACCTGCGTCTCAAAGAGAACGTCGCCCGCTATCTCCCCGAGGCGGACGGCGTGCGGCTCGAGCTCAAGAGCGGCGCGAGCCTGCTGGTCGACCAGGTACTGGTGGCGGCTGGACGCGTCGCCAACGTGCGCACGCTCGGGATCGATCGCGCGGGACTCGCCGTCAACGAGCGCGGGCTCATCACGGTCAACGAGTCGTACCAGACCTCGGTGCCGCACATCTACGCGGCCGGCGACGTCATCGGCTTCCCGGCCCTGGCCTCCACGTCGATGGAGCAGGCGCGGGTGGCCATGGTGCAGGCCTTCGATCTGCCCAAGTACAAGACGCGGGTGGCGCCCATCTTCCCGCTGGCGGTGTACACGATCCCCGAGATCTCGATGGCGGGCGAGACCGAGGAGACGTGCAAGCAGAAGAACATCGAGTACTGCATCGGACGCGCGTTCTACCGCACCAATGCGCGGGGCCAGATCAGCGGCGACCTGGGCGGGGAGATCAAGCTGGTCTTCCGCTATCCCGACAAGCTGCTCCTGGGCGTGCACATCATCGGCGTGGCCGCGGCGGAGCTCGTACACGTCGGGCTCATCGCGCTGCAGACCGAGTGCACGATCGACATGTTCGTGAACACGGTCTTCAACTACCCGTCACTCAGCGATGTCTACAAGTACGCCGCCTATGACGGGCTCGGCGCCGTCCAGCGCCGCGCTGCGGCCGAAGCGGCCGGCTGAAGCTACCCGACGGCAGTACGGGGGATCGGCTTGGCGGCGGAGACGGGGCTCTCGGCCATGCTGCGCACGAGCGATGCGCCCTGCTCGTCCAGCCAGAGCTTGGTGGAGGCGTAGCCGAACCGCAGCGCGGCGCGGCTGGCCTCGAAGCCCATCGACGGGCCGAAGAGCAGCTCGGTGTTCTGGGGCGGCTGCAGCAGGTGGAAGGTCGTCCGCGGATACTTCACGGCCAGCGTGGCCAGGCCCAGGTGCAACAGGTTCTGGCTGTAGATCCGGCTCGCCTGCTCCATGATCGTGTACACGCCGCGCAGGCGCATCGAGCTCGTGCCCTCCGCCGCGCGATTCGGCACCAGCGGGTTGATCACGAAGACCACGTCCGCGCCGGTCTCCGCGGCCAGATCGGCGTGGCCGGAAAAGCCCACCCCGCCGTCGACGTAGTCACGGCCGTCGATCGTGTAGGGATCGAAGAAGCCCGGGATCGCCGACGAGGCGGCCACCGCATCGCTGATCGGTACCGAGGCCAGATTTCCTGCCCCGAACACCACGCGCTCGGCCGTGTTGAGGTCGATGGCGGGGATCAGCAACGGCTTCGGCAGATCGCCGAAGGCGTTCCCGTGACCGCGCGAGGCCAGGCCGAGGCGGATGAATCGCTCCAGCGCGGAGAGGGTGAAGAAGCCGGCCGGCAACTCGCGCTCGGCGCGGGCCAGCACGTCGGGCAGGCAGCGGCTGCCGCGCAGCACGTGCTTGCTGACCACCCACACGAATCGGCCGAAGCGCGTGCACGCCAGGCGGAAAGCGCCGTCAGCGAAGAGGACGCCGCGCCGCATATTGAGGGGGTCGTCGAGGTCCTCTTCGAGCACGTGGTAGATCTCGCTGGCCCGCACGCCGCTGGCGAGCAGGGCCGCCACCACGGAGCCGGCGCTGCAGCCCACGTAGACGTCGAAGCCGCGGCCGCTGCCGTTCAGGCGCTCCTCGAGGGCGGTCATGGCGCCGACCTCGTACATCCCGCCGATGACGCCGCCCCCGGCCAGGGCTAGGGCGTACCGGGGCCGGACGGGCCGGCGCTTCCAGATCCCCATGGCGCGATGCACGATTTGCATTAAGCCCTCGTTGAAGCAAGAGGGCTGCCACGGTCTCGCGCCCTGTAAACCCATAGAATCGCCTGTCAGAAGCCCCTTCTAGGTCCTGAAACGGGCGAACGGCCTGTCCAGTTTCTGCCCGGTTCTTCCATTCTTGGGACGCCGTAGAGGCTTCGAACGACGCGCTGGGCGAAGGGGCCCAGGCCCTGGAATCTGGTCGACTCTGAGGGCAGTCTAACCCGGTATGGGGATTCGCGTACGCCGAGCGAGCGAGCGGGGCCACGGGGATCATGGCTGGCTCGACACGTGGCACACCTTCTCGTTTGCGGACTACTACGACCCGCAGTTCATGGGCTTCCGCGTGCTCCGGGTCATCAACGAGGACACGGTCGCGCCGGGGCGGGGCTTCCCGACGCACGCCCATCGCGACATGGAGATCATTTCCTACGTGCTGGAGGGAGCGCTCGAGCATCGGGACAGCCTCGGCACCGGCTCGGTGATTCGTCCGGGCGACGTGCAGCGCATGAGCGCGGGCACGGGGGTACGCCACAGCGAGTTCAACGGCTCACCCGCCGAGCCGGTGCACTTCCTCCAGATCTGGATCGAGCCGGCCAAGCCGGGCATTGCACCGGGCTACGAGCAGAAGGCCTTCACCGAAGCGGACAAGCGCGGCCGCCTGCGCCTGGTCGCCTCGCCCGACGGGGCCGACGGCTCGCTGACCATCCACCAAGACGCGCGCGTGTACGCCACGCGGCTGGGCGCGGGCGAGGACGTCGAGCACAAGCTCGCCCCCGGCCGCCACGCCTGGGTGCAGGTCACCCGCGGCGCGCTCACCGCCGGTGGCCAGCGGCTGGCTCACGGCGACGGCGCGGCGATCAGCGGCGAGCCGGTGGTGAAGCTGGCGGGCGTGGAGGACGCCGAGGCGTTGCTCTTCGATTTACCGTGACGCGTCTATCGGCGGCCGTCCGAGCGGAGAAAATCAAAGTCGCAGCCGAGGTCGGCCTGCAGCACGTGCTCGGCGTATAGCCGGCGATAGCCACGCGACGGCGTGGGCGTCGCCGCGCTCTGCCCGGCTCGCCGCGCCAGCTCCGAGGGCTCCACCAGCACGTCCAGGCGGCGCTCCTTCACCGAGAGGCGAATGCGATCGCCGCTCCGCACGCGCCCGAGCGGACCGCCCACCGCGGCCTCCGGCGTGACGTGCAGGACGATGGTGCCGAACGCCGTCCCGCTCATGCGCGCATCCGAGATCCGCACCATGTCGGTCACGCCGGCCCGCGAGAGCTTCGTCGGAATCGGCAAATAGCCGGCCTCCGGCATGCCGGGCGCGCCCTTCGGTCCCGCGTTCTTGAGCACGAGGAAATCGGCCGGCGTCACGTCGAGCGCGGGATCGTCGATGCGCGCGGCCAGGTCCTCGAGCGAGTCGAACACCACCGCGCGCCCCTCGGTCTCGAACAGCCGTGCGTCGGCCGCCGAGCGCTTGAGGATGGCGCCGCCCGGCGCCAGCGTGCCGAACAGCGCGACGAGCCCGCCGACGGGCTGGAACGGCTCCCGCGCGCTGCGAATGACCGCACGATCCACCCAGGCGTCGTCACTCTCGAGCCGCGCCCCGAGCGTCTCGCCGGTCACCGTCAGGCAGTCGAGGTGCAGCCGGTCGCGCAGCTCACGCAGAACCGCGCCCAGCCCACCGGCCGCGAAGAAGTCTTCCATGTAGTGCTGGCCGGAGGGCTTGAGGTCGACCAGCACCGGCGTCTCGTCGCTGAGCCGATTGACGGTGGCGAGATCGATCGGCACGCCCATGCGACCGGCCACCGCCGTGAGATGGATGATGGCGTTCGTGGAGCCGCCGATGGCGAGCAGCACCCGCAGCGCGTTCTCGAACGCCGCCGGCGTCAGGATGCGATCGGGGGTGAGCCGCGAGCGCGCCAGCGCGACGGCGATCTCGCCCGTGGCCTCCGCCGCGCGCAGACGGTCGGCGTGGACGGCGGGGATGGCCGCGGTGCCGGGCAGCGCCAGGCCGAGCGTCTCGGCCAGGCACGCCATCGTGCTGGCCGTGCCCATGACCGCGCAGGTGCCGGCCGTGGTGGCCAGATTGCCCTCGATGCCGTCGATCTCGTCCTTGCTGATCTGCCCGGCGCGGAACTTCGCCCAGAAGCGGCGACAATCCGTGCAGGCGCCGAGCCGTTCGCCGTGATGACGTCCGGCCATCATCGGCCCGGCCACGAGCTGCACGGCCGGCACGCCGGCCGAGGCCGCGCCCATGAGCTGCGCCGGCACCGTCTTGTCGCAGCCCCCCACGAGCACGACCGCGTCCATCGGCTGCGCGCGGATCATCTCCTCGACGTCCATCGACATGAGGTTGCGGTAGAGCATGCTCGTCGGCTCGAGGAACACCTCGCCGAGCGAGATCGTGGGAAAGTCGATCGGCAGCCCGCCGGCCGCGTGCACGCCGCGGCGCACGGCGTCGAGCAGCTCCGGAAAGTGGCGGTGACAGTTGTTGAAGCCGCTGCCGGAGTCGGCCAGGCCGATGATGGGCCGGCTCAGCGCGGCGCTCGAATAACCCATCGAGCGCGCGAACGAGCGCCGCAGGTAGAGCGCGAAGTCCCGATCGCCGTAGTTGGTGAGGCCGCGGGCGAGTCCGTGCGACATGGCGGGCACCCTACTATCGAGCGCCCCGGGCGGTCAACCGATCGCGCGCTAGGAGCCGGAGGTCTCCAGGTAGTTGCCGGGCTTCACGACCCAGCTCGAGCCGAGCAGGTCGATCGTGGCGTTGCGGACGTTGGGGCAGTTGAAGTTCATGTGGACGTTGCCGCTGAAGTCCGTGTCGATGTTCGTGGACGATGTGTCGCGGCGATTCTCGGAGATCACCGCGCCGTTCACGGTGACGTTGCCGCTCACGCTGAGGTCGTTCAGCGAGTAGATCAGGCCGTTGATCGTGGTGGTGCCGGCCACGTTGACCGAGCCCGCCACGAAGACGGCGCCGTTGAACGTGGTGTTCCCCGAGAGGCTGAGACTGCCGTCGTTGCCGGTCGGCGTGCTGTTGCTGAAGGTGCTGCCGTCGGTGGTGTCGATGAAGACGACGTGCGGGCCGGCGCCGGTCGGCAGGCTGGTCACGGCGCCCCGGTAGTACGTGCCCTTGGCCTGCGCGTAGGCCTTGAACTGGGCCAGGGCGTCGGCGGTGTACTTGAACTGGCTGGTGTTGGTCGTCGTGTTCAGGGCGGAGTCCCCGCTCGTGCCGTACCCGGTGAAGTTCGGGTGCGCGTTGTACTGCACGGCCTGCACGCTCTGGATGGCGAACGGGGGCGGCGTGGCCCCCGGGCAGCCATTCGTGTTGGAGATGAAGTCCGCGGCGCTGCCGTTGACCTGCATCTCGCCGGCGACGCAGACCACGCACGGCGGATCGAGCGGTGGCACCACGCCCTTCTGCAGGACCGCCTGGATCTTGCGGTGCGAGTTCAGGGCATTGCCGTTCGACGGCGTCCAGCCGACCGCGGTCACCGTCCGCTCCCACGTCCCGTTGGTGGGATTCTGCCACTGCACCAGGACCGTGAAGCCGCCGGTGGTGCCGAGCGACACGTAGTGCGCGCCGTCGTAATTGCCGCCGGCGCTGGCGCCGCCGTAGGTCATGGTCGTGGAGTCGATGCCGTTGGCGTTGGCCGGGTTGTTCAGCGCCCAGATCGCCCGCTGGACGCCGGAGTCGGCCAGGCGCAGCGCCTGCGCGGTCGCCATCTGGTTGCTCGCGATCATCGGCTCGCTGCGCGCGAGCACCGCGAACGAGACCATCAACCCTGTCATGACGACGAGCATGATCATGGCGAGCGGCATGGCGACACCGCGCTCGTCAGCCAGCGACTTCACGTTCGGGCGGATCATCGAGTTGAGCACGGCGACGCTAAGAGCAAGGCGGGGGCCAGGGCGGGGCGAGTCCTAAGCCACTGAAATTACAGTCGCAGAAGGCCACCGTCATGGCCAGGACATGGTCGAGCCCCGGCGGCGCGATCAGGAACTAGCCAGTCGCCTCAGATCTCCAGGAGGTCCTCGGCAACGGTCACGGGGCCGCGATACTGCTTCTCGGCGGCCGCCTTCAGCTCGGCGGGGTCGGAGCCCGGCATGAGGTGGTTGATGACCAGGCGACCGGGGCGCGCGCCCTCGGCCACGCGCCCGATGTCGTCGGGCTGCGTGTGATACGAGGCGAGATCGCGAATCTTCTCCTCGATCGTGGCCCAGCCGCAGCCCGGCGCCCACGACGTCTTCGCCATCTCGCAACACTCGTGCACGAGCACGTCCACCCCGCGGCTCCAGCGCATGAGGTTCTCGCACGGGCGTGTGTCGCCGGACACGACCAGGCTGCGCCCCTCGGCGTCGAAGCGGTAGCCGAAGGCGGGCTTCACGGGGTCGTGCTCGACCAGGAAGGCCGAGACGCGGAGGCCGTCGCGCTCGAGGACGCGGCCTTCCTCGACCTCCGTCACCTGCACCGCCGGCGGCCGGCGATCGTGCATGTGCTCGCGGCGGATCTCGATGTCCCAGTGCAGATAGTCGAGGAGCTTGTCGACCTGGCGCTGCGTGCCGGCGGGACCGTACACGGCCAGCGGCGCGTTCTGCCCGACGATCCAGCGCGTGACCAGGAGGTGCCCGAGGTCGATCACGTGATCGGAGTGATGGTGCGTGATGAAGACCGGCGGCCAGTCGTACGGCCGCACGCCCGCCTGGACGAGCTGCACGCCAACGCCGGAGCCGGCGTCGACCAGGAAGCGCTCGGTATCGCCGACCGTGACGAGCGTGGCCGGACCGCGGCGCTTCGGGTTCGGGGGCGGCGACCCGGTGCCGAGCAATGTGGCGCGCATGGCGCCGGATACTACCAGCCGGCCCGGTGGCGGTAAAGTAGCGGCATGGCGCGCACGCGCTCGGCAGTCCTGCTGGCGGCGGTCCTGGCCGCGCTGCTGCTCGCCGGCGGCGCCGCCGCCCAGCGCGATCCCGACATCGACGAGGCCGGGCGCGTCGTCCTGCAGCAGCTGGAGGCGTTCCGTCGCAACGATTTCGAGGCCGCCTTCGGCTTCGCCTCGCGGACCATCCACGACATGTTCGACACCGCGCGCTTCGAGGCGATGGTGCGCGGTGGCTATCCGGAGATCGCCCGCTCCGTGCGCGCCAACATCGACGGCAGCAAGCGGGGCGACGCGGGCGAGCTCTACCTCTTCCTCCACGTCCAGGGCGAGAACGGCCGCGCCGTGGAAGCCATCTACGAGCTGATCAAAGAAGCCGGCGCCTGGCGCATCAACGGCGTCGTCACCCGCCCCGACTCGAGCGAGAAGGCGTAGCCCGAGGAACTCGCCTAGAACAACCCCACGACGTTGCCGTCGGCGTCCACGTCCATCGTCTCGGCGCCCGGCGTCTTCGGCAGGCCGGGCATCGTGAGGATGTCACCCGCGTACGCCACGACGAAGCCCGCGCCGGCAGCGAGCTTGGCGTCGCGGACGGTCACCGTGAAGCCGCGGGGCCGCCCGAGCTTCTTCGCGTCGTCCGACAGCGAGTTCTGCGTCTTGGCCATGCACACCGGCAGCCCGCCGTAGCCGAGCTTCTCCCAGCGCGCGAGCTTGGCCGCGGCCGCCGGCGCGATGCTCACGCCGTCGCCGCCGTAGATCTGGGTCACGATCGTCTCGATCTTCTTCTCGAGCGGCAGCTCCAGCGGATAGACCGGCCGGAACCCGCCCGGCTTGGCCGCGGCCATGGCGTCGAGCACCGCCGTGCCCAGCTCGGTCATGCCCGCCCCGCCCAGCTCCCAGCCGCGGGCGACGGCGGCGCGGACGTCCCAGCCGCGGCAGACCTCCAGCACGGCGGCCACCTCCGCGTCCGTGTCACCGCTGAAGTGGTTGAGCGCGACCACCGGCGCCAGCCCGAACGCGCGCACGTTCTCGACGTGCTTGGCGAGGTTCTCGGTCCCGCGCCGGACGGCCTCGACGTTCTCGCGTCCCAGCTCGGCCAGCGCCACGCCGCCGTGCAGCTTCAGCGCGCGCACCGTGGCCACCACCACGGCGGCCGACGGCGTCAGCCCGCCGGTGCGCGCCTTGATGTCCACGAACTTCTCGGCGCCGAGATCGCTGGCGAATCCCGCCTCCGTGACCACGATGTCGCCGAGCTTCAGGGCCAGGCGGGTGGCGATGAGGCTGTTGCAGCCGTGCGCGATGTTGCCGAACGGGCCGCCGTGCACGAAGGCCGGCGTTCCCTCCAGCGTCTGCACGAGGTTCGGCTTGATGGCGTCCTTCATGAGCACGGCCATCGCGCCCGCCGCCTTCAGCGCGCGCGCCTCGACCAGCTCACCGGACGGCGTCTCGGCCACGATGATGCGCTCCACGCGCGCCTTGAAGTCGGCGAGATCGCGCGCCAGGCAGAGGATGGCCATGACCTCGGAGGCGACCGTGATCTCGAAGCCGCCCTCGCGCGGCACGCCGTGCGCGGTGCCGCCCAGCCCCAGCACGATGTTGCGCAGCGCGCGGTCGTTCATGTCGATCACGCGCTTCCAGAGAATCCGCCGCGGGTCGAGGCCCAGCGCGTTGCCCTGCGAGAGATGGTTGTCGAGCATCGCCGCCAGCAAGTTGTGGGCGGCGCCGATGGCGTGCATGTCGCCGGTGAAATGAAGGTTGATGTCCTCCATCGGCGCCAGCTGCGCGTGACCGCCGCCGGCCGCGCCGCCCTTGACGCCGAACACCGGGCCGAGCGACGGCTCGCGCAGCGCCACGATGGCGCGGCGGCCCAGCTTGCGCAGGCCGTCGGCCAGCCCCACGGTGGTCGTCGACTTGCCCTCCCCGGCCGGTGTCGGCGTCATGGCCGTCACCAGCACCAGCGCGCCGTCGGGCCGGGAGGCGGCGCGAGCGATCGCCTCGGCGCCGACCTTGGCCTTGACGCGTCCGTAGAGCTCCAGGTCGTCGAGACCCAGCCCGATGGACTCGCCGATCTCCTGGATGGGGCGCAGCTTGACGGCCCGGGCGATCTCGAGGTCGCGGACTCCCATGATCAGACCTTCCTCGCGCGGCCGGTCCAGAACCGGTCGCGCAGCTCGCGCTTGAGCACCTTGCCATACGCATTCTTGGGCAGCGCATCCAGGAACTCCACCGACTGCGGCTTCTTGTACGAGGCCAGGTGCTTGCGGCAGTGCTCGACGATCTCCGCCTCGCTCAGCCGCGCGCCCTCGCGCGTCACGACTAGTGCCTTGGTCGCCTCGCCCCAGTGCGCGTCGGGAATGCCGATCACCGCCACCTCGAACACGCCGGGATGGCGGCAGATGACTTCCTCGATCTCGCGCGGGTAGATGTTGGAGCCGCCGCTGATGATCATGTCCTTCTTGCGGTCGGTGATGAAGAGGTAGCCGTCCTCGTCGAGGTACCCGACATCGCCGGTATGCAGCCAGCCGGCCCGCAGCGCCTCGGCTGTCGCCTGTGGCTTGTTCCAGTAGCCGCGCATGATGAGGTCGCCCCGCGCGGTGATCTCGCCCATCTCGCCGGGCGGCTGCGGGCGGTCGTCCTCGTCCACGATCCGTACGCGCACGGCCGGCGTCGCGCGGCCGGCCGAGGCCAGCCGGCGGACCTTCACCGGGTCGCCGCCGGTGACGTGCTCGTCCTTGGGCAAGAGCGTGATCGTCATCGGCGCCTCGCCCTGTCCGAAGATCTGCACGAAGACCGGGCCGAAGGCCTCCAGCGCCAGCTCCAGGTGCTCCACGTACATCGGAGCGCCGCCGTAGATCACCGTGTGCAGGCTGCTCACGTCGAAGCGCCGGCGGTCGGCCTCGGCGGCCAGCAGCGTGTTGATCATGGTCGGCACCAGGAACATCGTGGTGGCGCGATAGCGCGCGATGGCGTCGAAGATCCGCGGGGGATCGAACGAGCGCGTGGTCGGGAAGGCGTTGGCGGCGCCGGCCACCAGGTGATGGAAGAGCAGCGTGCCGGAGCCGTGCGTGATGGCGGCCGCGTGCAGCACCACGTCGTCGGGCCCGCGCGGCGGGGTCAGCGCCAGGAACTGGTAGGCCATCGTCAGCAGGGCGCGGTGGGTGAGGATGGCGCCCTTCGGGTGACCGGTCGTCCCGGAGGTGTAGAAGAGCCACGCCATCGCGTCGGCCTCGATGGGGACGTCGGGCGGATCCTCGCGCGGCGCGCCGGCCACCAGCGCCTCGAACTCGTGATCGCCCCGCGCGCCGTGGCCCAGGCAGATGAAGTGCTCGACGCGGGGCAGCCGATCGCGCACGCCGGCCAGGTGATCGCGGAACTCCTCGGCGTAGACGACGGCGCGCGCGCCGGCGTCGTCGATCATGTAGGCGTGCTCCTCGGGATGCAGCCGCATGTTCATGGGCACCACCGCCAGGCCGGCCTTCATCGGCGCCAGCATCGTCTCGAGGCCCTGGTAGCAGTTGGGCATCAGCATGGCGACGCGATCACCGGAGTGCAGGCCGAGCCCGCGCAGCGCGTGGGCCAACCGGTTCGTCCGGGCCTCGGCCTGGCGAAACGAGATGCGCGTGTCACCGGCGATCCACGCCGGGCGCTCGCCGTAGCGCTGGGCCGCGCGCGTCAGCAGCTGACCGACGTCCATCAGGGCCTCGCCTTCTCGAGCGCCGAGAGCCATGCCTCCACCTCGGCGGCTTCTGCCGTGGTGAGCGCCGTGCCCCCGAAGCGGACGCGCTCGTACACCCCGGTCAGCGCAACGAGCGGCGGGCCGGCGGCCGCGGCGGCGCGCCGCGCGAACTCCCGCGCGGTCTCGCCC
>JBKPRI010000404.1:0-2985 GCA_046734515.1 Candidatus Methylomirabilota bacterium
GCGCGGGGCCGGCTCGCGCAGCACGTCGTCCCAGCGGCCGAAGCGCGCGAGCGTCACCAGCGGCGCCATCGGCGCGGTCTCCATGTCGGGCATCGCGGTCACCATCTCGGGCGGCGCCGCGGCGGCCAGCTCGCGCGCGGCCTTGAGCGTCTCGGCGCCACGGCCCTGCATCGCGGCCGACTGCCAGATGAAGTCGATGTTGTGGGGATAGTAGAGGCCGCGATAGAGCGGGCTGCCCTTCGCGGTCTTGAAGTACGCGCGGTCCGCCTGCACGGCGGCGACGTTGGCGTTGACGGCGTCGGCGTAACGCCCGACCCGCCAGTAGATGTGCGAGGGCATGTGCACCAGGTGGCCCGCCCCCGGCATGGCCTTCAGGAGCCGGTCGGCAGCGGCCTCGGCGCGCCCGGGGTCGGTGCTGGCCTCGACCGCGTGGATGTAGAGGTGCGCGGCGCCCGGATGGTCGGGATCGCGGGCCAGCACGCGCTCCAGCGTCACCACGATCTCCTGGGTCTCCGGCTGCGGCGCGCCCTCGGGCGTCCACAGGTTCCACGGCCGCAGGTTCATCAGCGCGTCGGCGAAGAACGTCTGCGCCTCCAGGTCGAGCGGATACTGCCGCGCCACCTGTCGCATGGCGTCCGCGTACGCGCGGTCCAGCGCCTGGCGCGTCGCCGTGGGCGCATCGGAATGGCGCTGCGCCAGCGCGCCGATGAGCGCGCGCTCCACCGGATGCACGCCCGGCGTGTGCTGCTGGGCCTGGCGCACCGCGCTCAGCGCGCGCGCCTCGCGCTCGGCGTCGGTCGGACTGTTGTAGTTCGAGCCCTCGGTGATGGCGATGCCCCAGTAGCACATGGCGCAGCCGGGGTCGTGGCGCGCCGCCTCGCGGAACGCGCGCTGCGCTTCGGCATGGTTGAAGGCGTAGACGAGCCGCAGCCCCTGATCGAACCAGCGCTGGGCGTCGGACGACGTCGTGGTGATGCGGTAGGAGTAGCGGCCGAGATTCTTGTAGAGCACCGCGGCGCCGTCGCCGGCGGGGCCGTCGTGGGACGCGGTCGGCTCGGTCCGCGAGCCGAAGCACGCGGAGAGCAGCAGCAGGGGCAGCAGCACGGTCACCGGCAGTCGTCGCATCCGTCGCATATAGCACGACTCGACGCGGCCGTCATCTTGGGTATGATGGCGACCTTACCGGGAGGGTTCGATCCATGTACGATCTGCTCCTCAAGGGCGGCAGGGTCATCGACGCGGCGAGCGGGCTCGACGGCGTCATGGACGTGGCGGTGGAAGGCGGCGCCATCGCGCGGATCGCCGCCGGCATCGCGGCCGGCGAGGCCGCGCGCGTGCTGGACGTGACCGGCAAGCTCGTGACGCCGGGGCTCATCGACGTGCACGCCCACGTCTTCGAGGGCATCAACCGCACCGGCGTCAATCCCGATCTCGGCGGCGTCCACTCGGGCGTCACCACCATCGTGGATGCCGGCAGCGCGGGCGCGGCCACCTTCGGCGGCTGGAAGCACATCCTGCCGAGCTGCGCGACCGAGATCGTCCCCTTCCTGCACATCTGCCAGACCGGGCTGGCCACGCTGCCCGACATCATCGCGGAGTCGAGCGTGAACGTGGCCGACACGATCAAGGTCGCCACCGAGCACAAGGGCCTCATCCGCGGCATCAAGGCGCGGATGGTCTCGCCCGCGCTCGAGATCATGGGCATGGAGATGCCGAAGCTGGCCAAGCGGGCCGCCCGTGAGGCCGGCATCAAGCTGATGGTCCACATCGGCGACACCGAGAAGCGCTACGACCCGAAGGTCATCCACCCGCTGCTCGACCTCCTGGAGCCCGGCGACATCCTCACCCACTACTTCACGCCCAACCCCGGCGGCGTGCTCGACGGCAACGGCAAGCTGGTCCCGGAGGCGCGCGAGGCCGCCGCGCGCGGCGTGTGGTTCGACACCGCGCACGGTCGGATGAACTTCTCCTTCGAGGTCGGCCGCAAGATCCTCGATCAGGGCTTGCTGCCCCACTGCATCTCGACCGACCTCACCGTACCCGGCCGCGTGATGACCGTGCACAGCATGACGGAGATGATGACGCGCTTCCTCGGCCTCGGCTTCACGGTGCCCCAGGTGGTCACGATGTCCACGACGAATCCCGCGAAGGCCGTCGGCCTGGACGGGCGGCTCGGCAAGCTGGAGGCCGGCCGCCAGGCCGACGTCTCCGTGCTGGAGATCAAAGAAGGCGACTGGATGGTCTACGACATTCTCGGCGCCGGCCTCCGCGTCGATCGCGCGTTCGCCCCGCACGTGACGCTCAAGCGCGGGCGCGTGTTCACGCCGGACTTCGGGCCGCGCCCGTGGGGCTGGTGGCCCGATCGCGCCATCGCGGGCGGGTGCTGCTGATGAGTCCGAGCCCGATCGCCTGGCAGGCCGGCTCCATCCCCGTGGCCGGCACCACCGTGAACGTCACGCGCGCCGGCAGCGGCGCGCCGGTGCTGGTCCTGCACCACGACATCGGCAGCCCCGCCGCACTGCCGTTCTACGACGCGCTCGCGCAGCAGTTCACCGTCATCCGCCCCTCGGCCCCCGGCTACGACGGCTCGGCGCGTCCCGACTGGATGCGCAGCGTGCGCGACATCGCCGTCATCTACCAGGGCCTGCTGGCCGAGGACACTGCCACGCGCGGACGCAGCGACGTGGCGGTGATCGGACTGGGCTTCGGCGGCTGGATCGCCGCCGAGATGGCGACGATGGCCCCGCGCGGGTTCCGGCGCCTGGTGCTGGTCGGCGCCATGGGGATCAAGCCCGAGCGCGGCGAGATCGCCGACCAGGCGCTGGTCTCCTACCTCGACTACGCGCAGGCGGGCTTCGCCGAGCGCGCCGCGTTCGAGCGCGTGTACGGCGCCGAGCCGCCCACCGCCATGCTCGAGCAGTGGGACCTCAACCGCGAGATGACCTTCCGCATCGCGTGGAAGCCGTACATGTACAACCCGTCGCT
>JBKPRI010000405.1:0-6594 GCA_046734515.1 Candidatus Methylomirabilota bacterium
GTCTCGAGGTGCGCGACCCGCGCCACGTCCAGCAGGGTCACCCCGCGATCCGGCAGGCCGCGCACCGCGATGCGGCCGTCGGCCAGCTCCAGGTCCGCGGCGGCGGCCTCCAGCAGATGCGCGGCGATGGCGGTGATCTTCTCGCGCAGGGCGCGCGCCGCGCGCGTGACCGCGCCGCCTCCGATCACCGCCTGGCGCGACGCGAAGGCGCCGAGGCCGAACGGCGTGGCGTCGGTGTCGCCGAGCACCACGCGCACGCGCTCGATGGGCAGCGTCAGCTCGGCGGCGACGAGCTGCGCGACCGTCGTCTCCAGGCCCTGCCCCTGTGACGTCACGCCGGCCAGCACGGTGACCGCGCCGGAGGGATCCATGCGGACCGTCGCGCCCTCGTGGCCGGTGCGGAACGGCATGCGCGGGCCGGCGGAGGCGGCCTGGCCGAGCCCTGTGAGCTCGTTGTAGACGGCGAAGCCCACGCCGAGATAGCGCCCCCGCGCGCGCTCGCGCGCCTGCTCGGCGCGAAAGGCCGTGTAGCCGATCGCCTCAAGGGCCTTCTCGAAGCACACCGGGTAGCTCGCGCTGTCGTGCACCAGGCGCGTGGCCGCGGTGTACGGCAGGTCGGCGGCCCCTACCAGGTTCACGCGGCGGACCTGCACGGGATCGAGCCCGAGCGCGCGGGCTCCGAGATCGAGCACGCGCTCCATCACGAAGGTCGTGGCCGGCCGCGCCACGCCGCGATACGGGCCCGCCGGCGTCGTGTGCGTGGCCACGGCGCTCACCCGGCAGCGGTAGTGCCCGAGCTTGTAGGGACCGGTCAGCAGGCCGCCGGCCATGAGCGCCTCGATCCCCGCCGTCCACGGAAACACCGAGTACGCGCCGGCGTTGCACGCGGCCTCCACGTCCATCGCGAGCAGGCGGCCGTCGGCATCGAACCCGGCGCGGACCGCATAGTGATGATCGCGCGCGTGCGCCGAGGCCTGCATCGCCTCGCGCCGCTGCTCCACCCACTTCACGGGGCGCCCGAGGTGGCGCGCCAGCACGCACAGCAGGACGTCCTCGGGATAGAGCACGGCCTTCACACCGAAGCCGCCGCCCACGTCGGGCGCCACCACTCGCAGATGGCTCTCGGGCAGCCCGAGCAGCCCCGCCAGCAGATGACGGGCGAGGTGCGGCACCTGCGTGCCCGCCCACAGCGTCAGCTTGCCCTCGGCCGCGTTCCAGTCGGCCACGCCGCCGCGCCCCTCGAGCGGCGCCGCGCACTGGCGGTTGGTGCGGAAGGTCCGCGTCACCACCGCGGCCGCGCCCGCCAGGGCGGTCTCGACGTCGCCGGCGTCGAAGCGGCGCGTGAGGTAGAGGTTGCCGGCCATGGCCTCGTGCACGAGCGGGGCGCCTTCGCGGGCGGCGGCGACGACGTCGACGACCGCGGGCAGCGGCGCGTAGTCGACGACGACTCGTGCGGCGGCGTCCTCGGCGGTATAGCGGTCAACGGCGACGACAACCGCGATGGCCTCGCCGACGTGGCGCACGATCGGCCACGCGAGCACGGGCTGCTCCGTCTCGACGTAGCCCGGCAACGCGGAGCGCGCGCGGATGCGGATGGCGGCCACGGCGTCATCACGGCCGGTCACGACCGCCACGACGCCGTCCATGCGGCCGGCGCTCCGCGTGTCGACGTCGCGCAGGCGGGCGTGGGCGTGCGTGCTGCGGACGATGGCCACGTTCAGCAGGCGTGGGAGGTCGACGTCGCTCACGTAGCGCCCGCGCCCGGTGAGCAGCCGCGGATCCTCGCGCCGGCGCACGGGCGCGCCGAAGGGTGCGGCGGGCTGGAAGTCGTCGGCCATCAGACCATGGCGTAGCCGCCGTTGACGGAGATCACCTGGCCGGTGATCCACGACGACAGCGGCGAGGCCAGCAGCAGCACCATCGGGATGACATCGTCGGGGCGGCCGAGCCGGCGCAGCGGGTACTGCGCGAGGATCCGCTGCATGCGCTCGTCCTCGGCGCCGCCGGCGTGCGCGGCGAGGTTGTCGGTCTGGACGAGCGCGATCGACACGCAGTTGGCGCGGATGCCGTCGCGCGCGAGCTCCCGCGCCAGCGAGCGGGTGAGGCCCACGGTGGAGGCGCGGGCGGTGGCGGTGACGAGCAGGCCGGACTCGCCCACGCGGCCGGAGTCACCCATGAGGCTCACGATCGCCCCGCTCTTGCGCGCCGCCATCCGCGTGGCCACGGCGTGCGTGATGCGCAGCGTGCCGGTGACCGTGACGTCGACCTGTGCCTGCCAGTCTGCGGGCTTCGATTCCAGGAATCGCTGCCGCCGGGTCGCCGCGGCGTTGTTGACCAGCACGGCGATCGGCCCGAGCGTCTGCTCGACCTCCGTGACCGCGGCGGCCACCGCGGCATCCGAGCGCAGATCCGCGCCCACCGCCGTGGCCGTCACGCCGAGCGCGCTCGCCTCGGCGGCCGCGGCGCGGGCGCCGTCGCCGGATGCGTGGTAGTGGAACGCGACGCGCGCCCCCTCGCGCGCGAAGGCGAGTCCGAGCAACCGGCCGAGTCCCTGCCCGGCCCCGGTGACGAGCACGACCTGATCGCGGAGGGCCAGATCCATGGCTTCCGCATATAGCGCGACGCCGACAGCGCCTGTCAAGCCCGGCCAGACCCGGCCAAGCCCGAACGGACTCGGCGGCACCGAAGTTGCGATCCGGACGTAGATCACATCGATCGGACAGAGGGAGGAATTCCGTGGCGACCATCGAGAAATCCATCGACGTCGAGGTGCCGGTGCGGGCCGCGTACAACCAGTGGACGCAGTTCGAGGAGTTCCCGCGCTTCATGGAAGGCGTGCTCGAGGTCCGCCAGCTCGGCGATCGCCAGCTGCACTGGCGCGCGAAGATCGCCGGTCAGGAGAAGACCTGGGACGCCGAGATCACCGAGCAGATCCCCGACGATCGCATCGCGTGGCGTGCGCGCTCGGGGGCGGCCAACGCCGGCGTGGTGACCTTTCACCGGATCACCGACGGCCGCACGCGGATCATGCTGCAGCTCGAGTACGAGCCGGAGGGCATCGTCGAGAAGGCGGGCGACGCGGTCGGCATCGTGAGCCATCGGGTGGAGGGCGACCTGCTGCGCTTCAAGGAGTTCATCGAGCAGCGCGGGCGCGAGACCGGCGCCTGGCGCGGCGAGATCCCGCAGGAGCGCAAGTCGGCGTGAGCGGCTCGGGGGCTACCCGGGAGTGACGCGTTTCGTCAAGGAACTGACCATCTGGGTTAATCCCGACATCACACGTCGTCTGAGGGTTTCGTGGTAAGTTCGCGCCGTCACTAGCCGGACGGTGTGGTCACGGGGATGTGGCACCGCCCCTGCACCCACCCGGACCGGCCCGTGTGGGAGGGGCGGAATGCGGCGTGAGCACGGCTTCACCCTGATCGAGCTCCTGATCGTGGTGGCCATCATCGGCATCCTCGCGACGATTGCCGTGCCGCTCTACGCCAACACGCAGACGCGGGCGCGCGTGGCCAAGGCGCAGGCCGATACGCGGGCGCTGGCCTCGGCCGTGAGCATCTACCAGGCGCACTGCGGCGGGCTTCCCGACAATACCGCCAGCACCGGGACGTGTCCGATGACAACCAACCAGTCCGGCGCGCTGCCGGCCGTGCTGATGATGCAGCAGACGAATGCCCAGAACGCCGTGGCCGGCCCCTTCCTCAACGCCCTGCCCACCCTGCCGGCGGGCTGGACCGGCACCGCCGGGAGCTACACGTACACGAGCGACCCCGCGGGCATGTTCCGCATCTGCGGCAGCGGCGACGGCACCGTCGCCTCCACGCCCGGCGGCAGCACCTGCCCCTAGTACGCTCGGCATCCCGCAAAGCGCCGAGGTCTGCTAGCATCCCCGCCGTGGCGAGAGCGTTCGGGCGCCGGCAGATCAGGAACGTCTTCGGCGTGCCACCCGCGTCGATCCCGCGGGACGCGCGACCCAAGCGTCCCCCCGGGCCCAAGCGCGTGGAGCCCCCGCCATGGGACATCGACGCCGTCCGTCTGAAGCCACTGCCCCGCCCGCGCCGCAAGCGCTGACGCCGGCCCCGAAAACAATCAGGGGGCTACAGGATGACCTGTAGCCCCCTGACGCGTTGGAGCGGCCGACCGGATTCGAACCGGCGACGTCCAGCTTGGGAAGCTGGCATTCTGCCACTGAATTACGGCCGCGTGATGCCCTCCATATTACTCGACGGCGCTACTTGCCGTCCTTCAGCGACATGTCGTACGCGCGGATGAGCTCGTCGCTGCGCGCCTTCCAGGTCAGGCGCTTGTTGGCGCCGTAGAGGTCGATCTGCTGGTAGAGCGGGATGGCCGGCATCTCCTCGATCCACAGCTTGTTGATCCGGTGGTACTGGGCGAGGCGCTTCTTCTCGTCCATGATCGTCTGCGCCTCGTCGATCATCCCGTTGAAATCGTCGTTGTGCCAGTTCACGAACGTGTTCCCGGAGCGGAAGAGCGGCACGTAGACCGTCTCGGCATCCATGGTCGGCGTGCCCCAGCCGATCAGCCACACGGGGCCAGCCTTGTGCACGTAGACCATGCTGTTGAGGTAGTTCACCCACTCGTGCGTGCGCAGCGTCGTCTTGATGCCGGCCTTGTTGAGCTGGCCGGCCGCGGCCTCGGCCACTTCCTTGTCACGCACGTAGCGGCCCTGCGGCGCATTGAGCGTGATCTCCACGCCGTTCGGGAAGCCGGCGTCGGCGAGTAGCTTCTTGGACTTGGCCAGATCCTGCTTGATCGGCTTGAGCGAGGGATCATACCCGAAGTGCATGCTGGGCAGCATGGTGGCCACGCGCACGGCCTTGCCGTCGAGCACACCCTTGATGATCTCGTCCACGTCGAGCGCGTAGGCCAGGGCCTGGCGTACGCGCTTGTCGACGGTGGGCCCGTTGTAGGGGCCGGTCGGCTTGTGGTCCTTGTCCATCTGGTGCGTGTAGATCATGAGCTGGATCGTGCGGATCGACGGCGCCGAGCTGAGGAAGATCTTCGGGTGCTTCTCGATGATGGTGGCGAGATGCGGCGGGATGTTCACCGCCACGTCGATCTCGCCGTTCTGCAGCGCGGCCACGCGGACGGCGTCGTCGGGGATCGGCTTGAACACGACGGTCTTGATCTGGGGCGCGCCGCGCCAGTGGCCGGGGAACGCCTCGAGCACGATCTCCTCGTCCTTGGACCACTTCACGAACTTGTAGGGGCCGGTGCCGATCGGGTGCTTCGAGATCGCCGCAGTATCCTTGCCCGCGTATTCCTTGGGCGGATACATCGAGGCCTGACGGAAGCCCATGGCGTTGACGAAGATCGGCCACGGCTTCTTGGTGTGCACGCGCACCGTGTACGGATCGACGATCTCGACCTTGTCGATGGGCGCGAAGGACGACGAGCCGCGCAGCTTGTTGGCCGGGTTGGCCACGCGCTCCAGGCTGAACTTCACCGAGTCGGCGTTGAAGTCCTCGCCGTTGTGGAACTTGACGCCTTTGCGCAGCTTGACCTCCCACACCGTGGGCGACACGAGCTTGGGCAGCTCGGTGGCGAGGCTGGGCACGATCTTGAGGTTGGCGTCGCGCTCCACGAGCAGGTCGAAGATCTGCGCGGCGACGTTCGAGGCCGGCGTCTCCTGCTGGTTCATCGTGTCGAGCGTCGAGGGATCGACGCCCTGGGCGATGATGACCTTGCCGGCGGGCGCCGCGGCCGCGGCGAGCGGCCACGCCAGCGCGAGCGCGGCGAGAGTGACGGTGATGCGCCAATGACTCATTGGACAGCCTCCTGAGCGGCGAGGGGTCGGTTCGGCGTTGAGTGTTCGTACTTTATGGGGCACCGCCTGAGGAGTCAAGGTACGCGAGCGCCTCCTCGCGCGTGCGCACGAGCCCCAGGTCCTGCGCTTCGCGCGCCCGGCCGAGCAGGTCCCCCACCGCGGGCCCGGGCGGCAGGCCGTAGCGCGCCATCACGTCCTGCCCCCTGAGCAACGGCGGCGCCGCGGCCGTGGTTTCCGCCTCGGTCCAGCCGCCGAGCAGATCGCGGATCAGCGCCGCGCGGCGCCAGACGGCCAGCGGCGAGGCGCCGGTGACGGCCGAAGCGTCGACCAGCGAGAGCAGCAGCAGATCGCGCGTGTCGGCCCCGAGATCCCGATAGAAGCGCCAGCGCGCCCGGCGCGTGATCTCGCCGGCCTGGGCCAGGTGCATCGGGCGCAGGTGATGGCGTACGAGCCGCTCCACGACGCCGACCACGCGTCCCGGCAGCCGCAGGCGCTCGCCGATCTCCCGCGCACGCGCCGCGCCGATCATGTCGTGCTCGAAGAAGCGCACGCGCCCGCCCACGAGCCCACGCGTCTCCGGCTTGGAGACGTCGTGCAGCAGCGCGGCCAGCTTGAGGGCGTGCGCGCGCGTGAGGCCGCCGCCGAGCGGCTCGGCCAGGTGCGCCGCCAGCTCCTCGCCGAAGGGATCGAGCGCGGCGAGCCGCCCGAGCACGCGGTCGCACGCCTCGAGCGCGCGCAGCGAGTGCTCCAGCACGTCGAACCGGTGGGGCGCCGGCTGGGGGGTGGCACGCATGGGCTCCACCTCCGGC
>JBKPRI010000406.1:0-5721 GCA_046734515.1 Candidatus Methylomirabilota bacterium
CCCGGCGCCCTTCCGCCAGCACACGGGCCCTCGACCACGCGCCTCGCAGGGCTCGCGCTCGGCATTCCGCGCATTCCGCGTGGTTCTGTCCGGTGCGCCTGCCGAGGTTTGGCGAAGTCCTGGTCGAGCCACTACCTGATCGAAGCTAACGGAATGCTGAGCGAGCCCCGGCACCCCGCCCGGCGCCCTCCCGCCAGCACACGGGCCGTTGACCTCGCGCCTCGCGGACCTCGCGCTCGGCAGTCATCGCGCCTCGCAGGGCTCGCGCTATGCGTCAGGTGGGGGTGTCAATCCTTGGGTTTGATTTCCTTGAAGGTGGCGTACAGAAGGAGGTCGTAGAGGATTTTCAGGGCGCCGCCGATGACGAAGGGTGCGGCGAGTGCGACGGAGGACATGATCCAGCCGGTGAGGGTGGGGCTGAGGGCCTGGGTGACAGTGCGCCAGAGGGTGGTCGTGGTGGCGGCGGTTTCGCGTTCGTGGTCGAAGACGACGCCCATGACGTAGGCCTGGCGGGTGGGGACGTCCATCTGGGACAGGAGCTGGCGCGCATAGAGCAGGGCGACCGCCAACCAGGCGCTGGGGGCGAAGGCGATCGCGATGAGGAAGACGTTGGAGGCGAGGTGGGAGACGACCATCGTGTTGAGCAGGCCGAAGCGCAGGGCGAAGCGGGCGGCGAGGAGGAGGGAGGCTGCCGTCACCAGCTGCGCCACGAAGAAGATCTGGCCGAGGGCGTCCAGGCCCAGACCGAAGCGGACGTGCAGGAAGTACGCGACGAGCGACTGCAGCACGAACCCACCCGCGAACGAGTCGAGGGCGAAGAGCGCGGCGAGCCGGCGGATGATGGCCGCCGAGGGACCGGGTCCGGCCGCGGGCGCCGCGCCGCGTCCCGCCGGCGCCGCGGGTAGGCGCGTGTAGGCGAGCGCCTGGACGATCGCCGCGGCCAGGAAGATCGCGAACAGCCCGCGCGGGGTCAGCGCGCCCACGACCGCGGCGCCGAGTGCGGCGGCGCCGTAGCCCAGCAGGTTGTAGATGCTCAGGACGCTCGTGCGCCGGGCGGCCGGAATCGCTCTCGCAATGATGACCTGCTCGACGGACAGGAACGGTCCCGTTTCGCCGGCGCCCACCGCGACGTTACCGAGCATCGCCGCAACCACGACCATCCACGGCGCGTGCGCAACGAGCAGGAGTGTCCCCGCGGCGATGGACAGGGCCGCGAGGCCGAGGAGCGCGGCGCGCGCACCCAGCCGTTCCGCTGGCACGCGCACGCCCCACGTGAGTGCGGCGCTGCCGGCCAGCGTGAGCGTCACGAATGCCCCAATGCCGGCGGCGGAAAGCCCGAGATCGGCGAGATAGAGGGGCAAGAGGATGCCGAGATAGCCGTAAGCGAAGGTCCGCACGGCCTTCGCGACGAAGACGCCGACGACTTCGCGGTTGGCACGGAACCCGCTCATGTAGTGGCCAGTCTCAAGAGGGAGACGACATGTTGGGGCTTGACTGTAACTCAACGGTTGTTGAGTATATTGACCCAGGGGCCGACAGGGCCGGAGGTGTCGCATGAACTCGGTGGATCGCGTTCTCTACGAGGAGCTCACGCATCTGATGGATCGCTTGGCCACGACCGTACCGGCCGGGAGCCTGAACACGTCGGGTCAGCCGCTGCTCCGCACGCGGCTCGACGAGGCCGACGCGCAGCTTGCGGCCGCGCGCGAGTCGCTGCTGGAAGACTACGGGCGCTGGCGCCGCGCGCTCGAGGACGTCGAGAACCTGTGGGCGCTCGCTGCGTGGCGCAGCTCAGCCGCGTCCGAAGAGGCGGGCGAGCAGGCCGCGGCCCTCGCTGCCTGAGCCGGCCGGCGGAGCGCTCGGCGCCTCGGCGAGGAAGCGGGCGCGCGCGGCATCGAAGCGCTGCCAGTAATCCGGCAGCAGGCGGGCCAGCCCGACCTGCACGCTCATGAGGCGGCCTTCGTCGTCGGCCGGGGCGGGCTCGGCGGCGAGGCGACGACGCTGCTCGGGATCGAGCTCCCCGCCGAGCTCACGCTCGAGCTGGGTCAGGAACGCGCGTACGCGCTCGGTGTATTCCCGGCGGTCGGCGTCGTTGTCCGCGGCCGGTGCGGGCAGGTCGCGCGCCTGCCGCGCGCGCACCAGGGCTTCGAGGCATACGTAGTCGATGGCTTCTTCCAGCCGCTCGCGCACCTCGAGCTCGATGCGCGTGGCGAGGCCGTGCGAGCGATCGGGATGGCGGAACGGCACGCGCCTCTCAGCCGAACATGACGCGCAGGCCGGCGGCCAGCGGCATGGGGGTGAGCCCGAACGTCGTGTAGAACGGCTGCGGGTCGCCGACGTTGTCCTCCTCCAGCATCAGGAGCTGGTCGGGCGTGAGCGGAAAGCCGGGCAGGTGATGGCACAGACGGGTGATCGGCCGTACGAGCGAGAGCGGGATGTGCGGCTTGCGCACGCGCCTGCGGCCGAGCGCCTCGCCGATCAGGTCGAGCAGGCGCACCATGGTGACGGCGTCGGGCCCTACCACGTCGTAGGTCTGCTTGACCGTTGCTTCGAGCGCGGCGGCCCGGGCGAAGCCGGCGGCCACGTGCTCGCGCGGAACCGGCTGCAGCCGCTGGAGCCCGCTGCCGATGACCGGCGCCAGGCCGTAGTACCGCTGGATCATGCCGGCCAGCACGCTGACGAACTCGTCGCCTCGACCGTAGATGATCGACGGGCGGAAGATCGTCCACGGGATCGGGCTCGCCCGCACGGCCTCCTCGGCCGCCCACTTCGTCTGGTGGTAGCGCGCGCGGGCCCCCGGCCGGCTGCCGAGCGCGCTCATGTGGAGGTAGCGGCGCACTCCGGTCGTGGCGGCTGTCTCCAGCACGTTGAGCGTGCCCTGGGTATGGATCCGCTCGAACGTGCTCAGGGTGGCGCCCTGCTCTCGAATGATGCCGACCAAGTGGATGACCGTATCGCAGCCAGCCATGCCGCGCTCGAGCGTCTCGCGGGCCAGCACGTTGCCTTCCACCCGCTCGATCGCCTCGAGCCCGCGCAGGTCGCGCTCGGAGCCGCGGCGGACGAGGCAGCGCACCCCGTAGCCCTCAGCGCGCAGCGCCTGGATCACGGCGCGCCCGACGAAGCCGGTAGCGCCGGTCATGAAGACCCGCCGAGTGGACGGCATGGCCACTAGGATATCAATGTTCTCGGGGTGGACCACCGCGCCTGCTAAGATCGGGTTCGTGGTTCGCGAGCGCGCTGTTTTCCTGGAGATTCCGGCGCTCGTCCCGTACGTGCTGGCCGTGGTCCTGCTCGGCGCGTCCGCAGCCTCCGCCCAGGCCCCCGACTTCGGCGCCGTGGACGACGTCGCCCGGGAAGCCATCCAGTCCGGGGAGATCCCTGGCATCGTCGTGCTCGCCGGCCGTCACGACGAGATCCTCCTGCAGCGCGCCTGGGGCTTCCGTCGCGTCTTCCCCGACTCCCAGCCCATGGCGGTCGACACCATCTTCGACATCGCCTCGCTGACGAAGCCGTTCGGGACCTCGCTGGCCGTCATGTCGCTGGTCGAGCGCGGGGCCCTCAAGCTCGACGCGCCCGTGGGCCGCTACCTTTCCGAGTTCAAGAAGGCCCAGTTCAACCCGGTGACGATCCAGCGGCTGCTCACGCACAGTGCGGGCTTTCCGGCCATCCCGCCGCCCGGCGTGGTGCACGCCTCGAGCGCGGAGACCATGCGCGCCATCGCGCGGCTGCCGTTCGACTACGCGCCCGGCACCGGGACGCAGTACAGCGACATCAGCTTCATCCTGCTCGGCGAGGTCGTCCGCCGTGTGAGCGGCCAGCCGCTCGATCGCTACCTCGATCGCACGGTGTTCAAGCCGCTCGGCCTGCGCGACACTACGTTCAAACCACCGTCGGCCTGGCGCGATCGCATCGCCCCGACCGAGTGGGCGAACGGCCAGATGCTGGTGGGCGAGGTGCACGATCCGCGCGCCCGGCTGCTGGGCGGTGTGGCGGGCCATGCCGGGATGTTCTCGACGGCCGCCGACCTGGCGCGCCTCTGCCGGATGCTGGTGGACGGCGGCACGCTCGACGGCGTGCGGATCCTCAAGCCCGAGACCGTTCGGGCCATGTGGACGCGGACCGCCGATGGCAGCGGCAGCCGCGCGCTCGGCTGGGACGTCTCGTCGGTCTACGCGCGGGCGATGCTGCCGTTCTTCCCGCCGGAATCGGTCATCCATACGGGCTTCACCGGCACCTCCGTGATGATCGACCCGCAGACCGGGATCTACCTGATCGTCCTGACCAACCGCGTGCACCCGAACGGCGGCGGCGCCGCCAAGATCCGCGAGCTGCGCGTGCGGATGGCGGGAGCGGTGGGCGGCGCCCTGTTCGGGACCGCCTCGCTGCCGCCGACCGAGGGCGACTCGGCGTGGCCCGCCTCCGACGGTCCGATCGAGCGGCGGCTGGCGCCGACGGCCGATCCCGTGCGCACTGGCCTCGACGTCCTCGTGCGCACGAACTTCGCCTCGCTGGCCGGATACTCGGTCGGCCTCGTCACCAACCATACGGGCATCGACGCGCGCGGCCGGCGCAACATCGATCTGCTGGCCAGCGCACCCGGCATGCGACTGACGGCGATCTTCTCCCCGGAGCACGGCCTGGGAGGCGACGCCAATGCCGACGTTCCCCACACGCGCGACGCCGCCACCGGGGTGCCGGTGTGGAGCCTCTATGGCCCCACGAAGCGGCCGTCGACGGCCATGCTCAAGGACGTCACGCTGCTCGTCTTCGACATCCAGGACGTCGGTGTCCGTTACTACACGTATCTCACCACGCTCGTGTACGTCATGGAGGAGGCGGCGCGCCTCGGGATTCCGGTCGTGGTGCTCGACCGGCCCAACCCCATCACCGGCCGCTACGTCGAGGGCCCGCTGATGGACCCGGACCTCGCCTCGTTCACGGCGCCCCATACGATCCCGGTGCGGACCGGCATGACGATCGGCGAATTCGGACGGATGGCGGCGACCGAGCGCCGTCTGAACGTCTCGCTGACGGTCGTGCCGATGGAGGGCTGGGACCGCGGGCGCTGGTACGACGAGACCGCGCTGCCGTGGGTGAACCCGTCGCCCAACATCCGCTCGGTGACCCAGGCGCTGCTCTACTCGGGCGTCGGGCTGCTGGAGGCGACCAACCTCTCGGTGGGGCGGGGCACGGAGGCGCCGTTCGAGGTCGTGGGCGCGCCGTGGATCGAGCCGCACGGGCTGGCCCGGGCGCTCAACGATCTGCGTCTGCCCGGCGTGCGTTTCGACGCCGTGATCTTCACGCCGACGGCGGACGTCTACAAGAACGTTCCCTGCAGCGGCGTCCGCCTGATCGTGACCGACCGTGAGGCGATCCGGCCCGTGACGGTCGGGCTCGCCGTCGGACGCGTGCTGCGCGAGCGCTATCGCAGCCAGTTCAAGGCCGAGCCCATCCAGAATCTTCTCGTGAACCGGTCGACCATGTGGGCTTTCCTGCGTGGGGAGCCGCTTCCACGAGTTGCGGCCTGGGCGGAAGCGGCGCGAGCCTCCTTCTTGAATCGTCGCGCGTCGTACCTCATCTACCGCTAGCCCTCCTCACCTCTCTCGCTTTCGTCATTCGCCGTGCGCCCGGGTGGGGCGGCGGGGCGGGTCCGCCGACCACAAGGTCTCTGGCGCAGACCGTTTGGCGCAAACCTTCCCTCCTGCTTCGCCTGTCATACGG
>JBKPRI010000407.1:0-12886 GCA_046734515.1 Candidatus Methylomirabilota bacterium
GGCGGCGCGGGCGCCTCGGCGATGGCGCCGGTGACGGGGCAGACGTCAGGCTGGGCGATCACGGCGGTCGCGGCCGGCGCATCCGCCGCGGGCGCCGGCGTCGTCGCCGCCTCGCGCTCGTGCTCGACCTTCTCCAGGGCCTTGAAGAACTTGCTCACGTGATCCTCCTGTTGGGGAGGGGCACCCTCGAGAGGTTCCCCTCTTCCCCTCCTATGGCGACGCTGCTATGGCAGCGCGTGTCCGAACCAGCCGGTGGCGTTGGCAGCGAAGACGAGGAGCAGCATCATCAGGACGACGATCACGGCGACGCCGCTGCGCGCCGCCCACACCGCGGTGGTGCTCGGCACCAGGCGGGTCTGACGGCTGCGCTTCCACTCCGGCCGCTCGCCTTCCTCCAGGTACTCGACCGCCTCGTCGACGACGCCGGTGTCCACGCGCTTCTTGCTGTCGGCGTAGCCGGAGAGCAGACAGTGGTCGCACACGATGTTGATGACCCGCGGGGTGCCCTGGCTGTACTCGGCGATCCGCTGGATTGCCGCGTCGGTGAAGATGCCGGCGTCGGTCGCGCCCGCGATCCGGAGCCGATGCCGGATGTACAGCCGTGTCTCCTCGGGCGACAGCGGGCCGATGTGGCAGCGCAGTCCGATGCGCTGCTTGAGCTGACGCAGCTCGGGCACGTTGAGCTTGTCGCGCAGCTCCGGCTGACCGACCAGGAGGATCTGCATCAGCTTCTGGCTGGTCGTCTCGAAGTTCGACAGCAGGCGCACCGCCTCCAGCGTCTCCACCGAGAGGTTCTGCGCCTCGTCGATGACCAGGACCGGGCTCAGTCCCTGCCGGTGCTGGTCGATGAGGAACTCGTTCAGCTCGAACAGCCGCTGGGCGTGGGTGGCGCCGACCGACTTCACGCCCCAGTCGTGCAGGATGTACTCCAGCAGCCCTTCGATCCCGAGCGCGGAGTTGTGCACGTAGGCGACGTGGGTGTCGCGATCGAGCCGCTCCAGCAGCGTGCGCAGGAGCGTCGTCTTGCCGGTCCCGATCTCGCCGGTGAGGACGATGAAGCCCTTGCGCTCGCGCACGCCGTAGAGCAGCTGCGCCAGCGCTTCGCGGTGCCGCGTCGACTGGAACAGGAACTTCGGGTCCGGCGTGGGCGCGAAGGGCGCGTCACGGAGGCCGTAGAACTGGAGGTACATGGCTACCTCTTCACCGCCGCCGTCGCGTCCGGCGTCAGGAGCGTGACGAGCGACTGATTGTTGTGCGCGACCATGAAGGACGTGCCGACGATCGCGAGCAGGCCGATCGCCACGGCGGCCAGCGCCATGCGGCGCTGCCGGGCGGCGTGCAGACGGTCGTCCTCGGTCACGATGCGCGGAATGGTGGAGAGCACGGGCACGCCGGCGATGGCGCGCACTTCCTCGGCCCGGCGATACGAGGTATCGACCTGCTCGGCCAGCACCACGGCCACGCCGGCGGCGCCGAGCGCCAGCACGAGGCCGACGATCAGCAGGCGGAGGCGGTTGGGCCCGGCCGGCCGCTCGGGCAGCCGCGCCTGGTCGATCACGCGGAAGCGCTCGCCCTTCTGGCGCTGCTCGACCGCGGTTGCAATGTCGGCCTCACCGCGCTTGGCCAGCAGCTGGCGGAACATGTCCCGCGTGGTCTCGTAGTCGCGCGTGATGAGCGCCAGCTCCTGCTCGCGCTTGGGCGTCATCTCCAGCCGCCGCTGGTACAGGGCGATCTGGCCGCTGAGGCCCTTGATCTCGTCGTTGGAGGCCTTGGCCTCGACGTCGGCCTGATCGCGCTGCTGCATGAGGCTCAGCACGTAGGGGTTCTGCACGGCCAGCTGCATGTCGCGCGACGAGCGCGAGAGCTGGGCCTTGGCGCTGCTGCCCGGCGAGGCGGCGGCCGCCTGAGCGGCGGCGAGGCGCTTCTCTTCCTCGGCCGCGCGGCGCTCCGTCAGGCGGATCTGCTCCTTCATCTGGATCACGTCCGGGTACTTGTCGCTGTAGGTCGTCTGCAGCGCGGCCAGCTCCTGTCTCAGAATCGACAGCCGCGCGGCCGCCGACTCGGCCGGCGTGACGGCCGGCCCCGCGATGGACGCGGCGCCGGGACTGCCGGCCATGGCGCTGGCCAGGTCCAGGTTGTTCATGGACTGGCTGATGTTCTGCCGGCGCTCGGTGGCCCGCCGGTTGTTCTCGTAGGCGAGCGAGAGCTGCTGCTGCAGCCGCTCGAGCGTGCGGAGGTTGACCTCCTTCTGCTCGGGCAGCTCGCCGAGGTGCTGCTCCTTGTACGCGGTGATCTTCTGCTCCTGGCCGGCCAGCTTGCCGCGCAGCTCGCGGAGCTGGGTCTCCAGGAACTCCGAGGTGCCCACCGCCTGCTGCTCGCGCTGCCGGCGGTTCTCCTCGCTGAACAGCGAGGCCAGCGTGTTGGTCACGCGGGCGGAGACCACCGGATCGGTGGTGGTGTAGGCCACCGTGAAGACCAGCGAGCTCGACTCGCGGCCGCGCCGCTCGGGCGGCTCCTTCACGTCGATGGCGATGTCCTTGCGCATCCGCTCCACCACGTCGGGCATCGGCTTGGTGCGCCGCAGCGCCGGGTAGAGGTCGTTCTCCTGGATGATCTTGGACAGCCGGGGCGTGTCGAGGACGTCCTGCGACAACGTGAGCAGGCGCGCATCGACGTCGGTGTTGACGGTGGACTTCACGAACGCCTCCGGGATTTCCTGGCGGTTGACCAGCACGGTCGCCCGGGCCGTCCACAGGCTCGGCAGGAAGAAGGCCAGGGAGGCCGCCGCGGCCAGCACGAAGGCGAAGGGCAGCAGCGCCAGCAGCCGGCGGCGGCGCACGATCTCGAGGACCGTGGCCAGGCCCGCGCCGCGCGCGGAGTCGTCGTGAGGATGTACGGGGGTCGCCATTGCCGAGGGCTCCTTGTTAGTCGGTGACGTCCGTCAGGGAACCACGACGACGTCGCCGGACTTGAGCGAGACGTTCTCTTCGCCGGTGCTACCCACGGCGCGGTTGTAGTTGAAGCGCAGTTTCTGGGTCTGACCCGAGGCGTCCTTGCGGAAGATGACGATCTTGCTGGGGGACGCGAAGTCGCGGAAGCCGCCGGCCAGGGCCAGCGCCTCCAGGACCGTCGTCGGCGCCTTGAGCTGCAGCACGCCGGGCTTCTGGACCTCGCCCAGCACGGAGACACGGTAGCTGTTGACCTGCATCACCGTCACCGACACTTCCGGATTCGGCATGAACTCGGCGAGGGCGGCGGCGATCTTGTCACGCAGCTGCAGCGGCGTCAGACCGGCCGCCGTGATGTCGTGCAGCAGCGGCAGCGAGATCTTGCCGTCCGGGCGCACCGGCAGCGTGCGAGACATCGCCTCGTTCTTCCAGATGGAGACCTGCAGCATGTCCTCGGGGCCGATGATGTAGTCCGAGGCCACGGGAATACCCATCGCCGGCGCGTTCAGGGCGGGGCGCGGCGCCGACTTCACGGCGGCCTGTTGGGCGCCGGCATCGGAGACCAGCATCAGACCGGTCAGGAGCGCGACAGAAACGACGAGCCACTTGAGTGCCATTCCAGATCCTCCTCAGGCGCGGGCTTCCGCCTAGCTGGCGGCCGCGTCCTGCTTGAGGCCCATGTCCTTGATCTTGTAGAGGAGCGCGCGGTAACTGATCTTGAGCATCTTGGCGGTCTTCACGCGGTTCCACCGGCACTGCTCGAGCGCGCGGCGGATGACCTCGCGCTCGGCTTCCAGCACCGCGCGGCGCGAGATTTCCTTGAGCGAGAGGCCCTTGGTGGCCGCGAAGGGCTCGGCCACCGCCGCTACCGGCGCGGCCGGGGCCGGGACCACCAGCGTGCGGGCCAGATTCCAGTCCTGCAGCACGATCATGCGCTTGATGAAATTCTCGAGCTCCCGGATGTTGCCGGGCCAGCCGTGGCCGAGGAACGCCTGCATCGTCTCCGGGCTGAGCTCGCGCTCGGGCACGTTGAAGACGCGCGAGTAGCGCTGCACGAAGTAGGCGACGAGGCCGGGAATCTCCTCGATGCGCTCGCGAAGCGGCGGCACCAGGATGTTGATGACGTTGAGCCGGTAGAAGAGGTCCTCGCGGAAGCGGCCGGCCGCCACCTCGCGCGCGAGATCGCGGTTCGTGGCGCAGATGGTGCGCACGTCCACGCGCAGATTGTGGCGGCCGCCCACGCGGGAGAACTCGCCGTCCTGCAGCACGTGGAGGAGCTTGGCCTGCAGCGCGGGGTGCAGCTCGCCGATCTCGTCGAGGAAGATGGTGCCGCCGTCGGCCAGCTCGAAGCGGCCGGGCTTGCGCTGGTGCGCGCCGGTGAAGGCGCCGCGCTCGTGGCCGAACAGCTCGCTCTCCAGCAGCTCGCGCGGCATGGCCGCGCAGTTCACCTTGATGAAGGTGTTGCGGCGGCGCGGCGAGTGGGCGTGGATGGCGCGCGCCACCAGCTCCTTGCCGACGCCGGTCTCGCCGCACACCAGCACGGTGACGTCGGCGCGGGCCGCCTGCTCGATGACCTGCTGGATCTCGCGCATCTGCGGGCTGACCAGCAGCGCCAGCTCGCGCTGCAGCCGCTCGCCGTTGTCGTCGGTGGGCGGCGCCGCCGCCTCGCGGCGCGGGCGCCCGGCCACCGTGCGGATGGCGTTCTCGAGATCGTCGGCCGTGTACGGGCGTCGGATGAAGTCGTCGGCGCCGGCCTGGATGGCCTCCACGATCTGCGCGCTGTGGCCGGTGTCGGCCACCATGATGACCGGTCCCGACTCGGACAGCTCGGGCGCGCGGCGGATCAGGTCGATGCCCGAGAGACCGGGCAGCCGGATCGCGACCAGCGAGAACACGAAGCGGGCCCGGCCCATCAGCTCGAGCGCCTCCTCGGCGCTGGCCGCAGCCAGCGGGCTGTAGCCCCAGTTGGAGAGCTGGGTCACCACGCGGCGGCGCTGGTCGGGATCGCTCTCCACGACCAGCACGTGGCGGGTGGGCGGGGCAGCGGCGGCGAACGGCAACGCGGCGTCGAAGCTGGAGACCTTCATCGCGGATCTTTCATGGTCATGGCACTCAACGGAAGGGCAAGAGACATGCCGAACCTCGCATCGCGCGTTTTCGAGGCGCGCGAGTGCGCGCCGTGCGCGCGGCGTGTTCGGCCTGCCCAATCCGTGGTCGGCAGTGCCAGATTGGAGTAAACGTTTGACGTCGCTCGTTCGGTGATCATCCCGGGCGCTTTCCGCTGAGCACGAACTTCACGGTGTCGACGAGGATCTGGAAGTCGAAGGGCAGCGACATGTGCTTGATGTAGTAGAGGTCGTAGCAGAGCTTGCGCGTGACCTCTTCCGTCGACATGGAGTAGCCGGCCCGCACCTGCGCCCAGCCGGTGAGGCCGGGGCGGACTTCGTGGCGCAGGTTATAGAAGGGAATGACGGCGGAGAAGGTGGCGACGTTCACGGCCATCTCCGGTCGCGGACCCACCAGGCTCATGTCGCCCTTGAGGATGTTGAGGCACTGCGGCAGCTCGTCGAGGCGGTAGCGGCGCAGCACCTCGCCCAGCCGCGTGACGCGGCTGGCGTTGTCGCGACCCCACACGGAGTCGGCGCCGCCCGGCATGTCCTGGGGCTGGCGCATCGTACGGAACTTGATCAGACGGAACTTGCGTCCGCGCAGTCCCACGCGCTCCTGGATGAAGAACACCGGGCCGCGCGATTCCAGCTTGATGGCCACCGCGATGGCGGCCATGAACGGCGCGGCCAGGATGAGCGCGGTGAGGGCGATCAGCACCGAGACGATGCGCTTGAGCACGAGCGAGAGCGGGCGCACGCGGAAGCCGTCGCCGAAGATCAGCGCGCTCGGCGTGAGGGACTCCACGGCCAGGCGCCCGGTGAACCGCTCGTACACGCGCGAGCCTTCCTCGACGGTGACGCCCCGGAAGCGGCAGGCCAGCAGCTCGGAGACCGGGAGGTTGCCCCGGCGGTCGGGCATGGCCACCACGATGCGGTCGGGCCGGACGCGGCGGACGACGTCGCCCACGTCGCCGTAGTCCCCGAGCCGTGTCCCCTCGCTCTCGGTCCCGGCCGGGTTGAGCACCCCGACCAGGCGGAGCGCGAGGTCGGGACGGGTGCGGATCTGCCGGGCGAGCTCCACGGCCAGCGCGCCGCCGCCGAGCAGCAGCACTGCCTCCGAGAACGGCGCCCGCTTGGCCAGCGCGTACACCGCCACGCGCAGCGCCAGCACGCAGATGAGCGTGAGGAGCAGCGCGTAGGAGGCGAGATTGCCACCCAGGATCAGGTTGGGGAACACCAGGTAGCCGCCGGCCAGCACCAGCGCGCTCAGGCCGAGGGCCCTGCACAGGCGCACGAAGAGCTGGCCGACGTCGTGGGGGACCTCGAAGTTGTAGAGGTCGTTGTAATAGAAGGCGATGATGCAGACCAGGGTCACCGCGGCGATGCGAGCCGCCATCCCCCACGCGGTGGCGGGGGCCTCGGGCGGCAGCACGGCAATCGCAAGGCCGCACACCGCGACCGTCGAGAGTCCGTCGAGCCAGGCGAATCGTTGTGCTGTCGACATTGCTCAGCCGGATGCATACCGGCCGACCGAGAGAGGGGGCAAGGGGAGTGCCAAAGCGCGAAAGACTGCACAGGAGCATGCGAAAGCCTGCGTTGTTCACGCAGGATGCCTCATAAACCCTCGCAGTAATCCGAACAATTCGAAGATTTCAGCACGGCACTGCAGCCTCGATGAGTAAAGCGATGCACCCGCCGGGATTGGAAGAAATCCAATCGTTTCCTTCAATTTGCAACGGGCGCGAGGCGGACCGGCGGGGACAGCGTCCCCGGGCGGGCGGGGCTAGTCGAACTTGATCGGGTAGCCGAAGGTGAGGCCGAAGAAGAGGCGATTCTGGTCGGCGTCGTTCGCCAGCGCGAAGCCGGCGCTCGAGACCGCGGTGCTGTCGGAGCGCTGGTGGAAGAACTGGTAGCCGCCGATCACCGCCACCCAGTCCGTGATCCGATAGCTGGCCGCCAGCGCCAGCGTGAGGGACTGGATGTCGACCTTGTCGCTGTGCGGGCTCTGCACGTTCGAGAAGCGCGGGAGGAACTGCACCGTGAGGCCGCGCATGAGCGTGGTGATGTTGATGTAGCCGCTCACGATGTCGTCGTCGGTGGGGCCGCCGAGGCCGCTGGCCGTGCCGACGGCGCGGTCGTAGCTCAGCCCGACGGACCCGAACCACACCCGCTGCGCATAGCTCGCCGTGATGGCCGGGGTCACGCGCGTGTCGCCGCTGTTCCGCACCTCGACGGTGGGGCCGCCGCTGAGCGCCAGCGTGATGGTGTCGGTGGCGCGCCACGTGGCGCCGATGCGCGGCGTATGAGTGGTGGTCTTCTCCTCGTTGTCGATGTCGAAGTACCCGAACTCGTAGCCGGCGCCCACGGTCAGGCGCGAGGAGAGCCGCCGGTCGGCGCCGATGTTGACGCGATAGACGTCGGAGTCCTGCAGTCCGCTGCGCGAGAACCGCTCGAGCGTATAGGAGGCGCCGCCGCGGAGCGTCCAGAACTCGGTGAGCTGGTAGGCGGCGCCGATGCCGAGCGTGTTGCTCAGGGCGCGGTCACGGCCGGTGGCCACGCTCTCTTTCGCGATGAGGTTGGTGTCGGTGCTGAAGATGAAGGTGTCCGTCAGCGACAGCGTGAGGAAGGGATCGACCTTCCACATCGTGTCGAGGAAGAAGTTCTGCCGATCGAAGGCGTGACTCTCCTCCGTTTCCTTGGCGAAGAGCTCGGCGGTGAAGTTGTACCCCGCCGCCAGCCGGTAGGTGGGCCGCTCGTAGCTGATGGCGATGCCCGGCGTGAAGCCCGTGATGAAGTCGGACTTCCGGTTGTGATTATCGAGGAAGACGTTGTCGTTGTATTCCTCGCTGAGCGTGAACGAGGGCACGATGGTCAGCGGTGCCCGCCGCGTTGGCTCCAGCTCCTGGGGGTCGAGAAACACCCCTCCGGGCTGCCCGGGCTGCTGCAGGAGCGGGATCTGGGCCGCGGCCGGAGACGCTGCGCACACCATCAAGCCGACGGCCGCGACGGACGCCAGGACGCGGTTCACGACCCAACGTGTATCACACGTTTTCCGCCTCCGGAAACACCTTTTTGACGTGGAGCCGCTCGATCGCCTGGTGATAGTGCGTGAGCGCGGACGGTTTCTGGATCACGTCGACCGCGCCCAGCTGCTTGACGCGCTCGATCTCGTCGGCCGTTGCGTGCCCGGTGATGACGACGACCGCGAGCGCCGGCTTGAGGCGCTTCACTTCCTGCATCACATCGAGGCCGTTCATGCCCGGCATCGAGACGTCGAGGAACATCGCGTCCGGCGCGGTGGTGCGCAGACGGTCGAGCGCCTCGGCGCCGGAGTGCACGACCGAGGTCCGGTGGCCCTGGCGCTCGAGTGACTTCGACAGGACCTCGGCCACCTGCGGCTCATCGTCGACGATCAGGATCTCCATTTTCTTTCCTCTCCTTTGCAATATTTACAAGTTAACTTTCCCGTTTCTACAAACGGGGTAGGGAAACATAGAGCGAGTCTTCCCCAAAGTGCTTGTAATCATTAGAAGTACGAGTGGGTAACTCTTTGGCATACCCCCTGCAAACCTCTGCGACGTACCGCGAACGAAGCGAAACTACCGACCCAGACAGGGAGACGCAACGAATATGAGTGACCCGCTCCTCACGCTCTGCGGCAGCGGAAAGATGCAGCCGATCCGCGACCTGGTCAGCAAGGTGGCCGCCACCAACACCACGGTCTTGCTGCGCGGCGAGAGCGGTGTGGGCAAGGAAGTCGTCGCCCGTGCCATCCACAAGGCGTCCCCGCGGGCCGCCAAGCAGTTCCTCAAGGTCAACTGCGCGGCGCTGCCGAGCGAGCTGCTGGAGTCCGAGTTGTTCGGTCACGAAAAGGGCGCGTTCACCGGCGCCTATCGCCAGAAGCCCGGGAAGTTCGAGGCGGCCCACCAGGGCACGCTGCTGCTGGATGAGATCGGCGAGATGCCGCTGCGGCTGCAGGCCAAGCTCCTGCACGTCCTGCAGGACGGCGAGTTCTCCCGCGTCGGCGGCGAGAAGATCATCGACACGGACGTGCGGCTCATCGCCGCCACCAACCGCGACCTCGAGGCCTCCATGCGGACGCATCAGTTCCGCGAGGACCTCTACTACCGGCTCAACGTGATCGAGATCCGCATCCCGCCGCTGCGCGAGCGCCGCGAGGAGATCGCCGTCCTCGTCGACCATTTCCTCAAGAAGTTCAACGTGCAGTACGGCCGCGCCGTCGATGTGCCGCCGGACACGCTGCGGGCGTTCGTGGAGTACGAGTGGCCCGGCAACATCCGCGAGCTGGAGAATGCCGTCAAGCGCGTCGTGGTGCTGGGCAGCGCGCGGCCGGTGCACGTGGAGATCGTCAGCAACCTGAGCCGCGGCACGCGGCCCACTCCGCGGCCAGGTGCCGCCGCCCTCGACGTCCGGCCGAGCCCCGACACGCCGATCAGCCTGAAGGACATCGCGCGTCAGGCGGCTCGCGAGGCCGAGCGCGTGGCCATCAAGGAAGTGCTCGATCGGGTGCACTGGAATCGCGCGAAGGCAGCGCGGCTCCTCCAGATCAGCTACAAGGCCCTGCTGTACAAGATCGTTCAATGCGGTCTGGTCGTTCAGGATACCGAGAAGGTGGAGGAGAAGCCCAAGGAGGTCATGGCCTCCTGAAGGCCCATCCCAGCCGTTCGCGGGCGGTGAGCAGCGAGAGTAGCACGGCATAGCGCAGGACCCGGAGCAGCATGGTTCCTCCTTCGGCGTCGAGGCAGGGGAGCAACTCCCGTGCCTCGCCACGGCGCCTCTCAAGCCCCCGCCAGCGTTGAGCCGATCCCCATCCCGCCGCACCCTTGCACGGTAACCGGCTTCTCAATTCGCGGAGATGTTTCCCGCCCGGCTGACGCTCCCGGCGGCGTGTTACCCTAGCGCCATGTTCGACATCGGCCTCCAGGAGATGCTCGTCATCGGAGTCCTGGCGCTCCTGGTCTTCGGCCCGTCGAAGCTTCCCGAGCTCGGCCGCATGGTAGGACGCGCGATGCGCGAGTTCCGGCGTGCGAGCGACGAGTTCCGCAGTACGGTCGAGACGAATCTCCACATCAACGATCCCGACCCGCCACCGCCCGAGCCGACGCCGGCGGTCGCCGTCGAGACCGCGGGCACCTCGCCGTTGCCCTCGGAGCTCGAGCCCGCGTCGCCGGAAACCGTTGGCATCGCGCAGGAGCCGGCGCCCGAGCACGGTGAGCCCTTCGTCGCCCAGCGCGCTTCACGGCTGTTCCACCGCCGGGAGTGCGCGTGGGTCGCGCGCATCGCCGAGCTCGACCGGGTGTATCTCAAGCAGGTCTCCGAGGCCCTCGAGCAGGGCTATATGAAGTGCCCCGTCTGTGATCCCTGGGAGCCTTCGTAAGCTCTCGAATCGTTAGCCTTCCCGTCGCTGTCTGGTCTCGCCCGTTGCTCCACCTTCGCCATCCGAATCCGCCCTGATCCAAGGCCAAAGTACTATTCGCTTGACTTGCTCAACAATGGTTGAGTATTGTCCCGGCATGGGAGGGCGCGAATGCGAGAGCTAACCGCTCGGCAGCGTGACGTGCTGAACTTCATCCGAGGCTTCACCGCGCGGCACGGCGTGCCGCCGACGGTGCGGGAGATCGGCGAGAAGTTTCGCGTCACGCCGCGCGCGGCGTTCGATCACCTCCGCGCGCTCGAGCGCAAGGGCATGCTGCAGCGGCGCGCGTCCCCGGGCCGCACCGCGCGCGGTCTCACGCTGACCGAGGCGGCCGGTGGCCGCAGCCAGTCGGCAGGCGTACCCATCCTCGGCCGCATCGCCGCCGGCCAGCCACTGCTCGCGGAGGAGAATCGCGAGGGCGAGCTGCCGATCGCGGCCGGCGCGCTGCCGGGGCGCGGCGAGGATCTCTTCGCGCTGCGCGTGCGCGGCGAGAGCATGATCAGCGCGCACATCTGCGACGGCGATCTCGTGCTGGTGCGCCGTCAGGACAGCGCGCAGCTCAACGACATCGTCGTGGCCCTCGTGGAATCCGACGCGGGCGACGAGGCCACCGTCAAGCGCTTCCAGCGCGACGGCGAGCGCGTCGTCCTCAAGCCCGAGCACCCGACCATGGCGCCGATCGTGGTGGACGCGCGCGCCGTCCGCATCCTCGGCAAGGTGGTCGGGCTGCTGCGGGGTTTCTAGAACCTTCGAGAAGCGAACGCTGATGCTGGAGGCCGTCATGAACGCTCACGCCGTCTCGTATCCGTCGCTGCAACGCCGCCTGATCGCCGACCGCCGCTCGCGCGCTCTTTTTTTGCCGCGCACTACTCAACACGTGCGCAGGTCCTCACTCGTCTCCGAGATCAGCCGCGCCGCCGTCGCCCTCGCCGCCGCCACGGCCTGGGCCCTTCGTCTCCTCCTCGCCGTCGCCTGACCAGGCCGCGCGTTCGACACACGCGCTGGGGGCGAAGCCCCCCTCCGAGGTTTAGTGAAAGTCCGTGTTCTCGAAGACGCGGGCTTCGATGAAGAGGTCGAGCAGCGCGCCGTCGAGCGCGCCGGTGCGCTGCTCTTCACGGAGGGTGTCCAGCGCTTCTTCGACGCGCACGGCCTTCTTGTAGGGGCGGTCCGTGGCGGTGAGGGCGTCGTAGATGTCGGCGATCGTCATCATGCGCGATTGCAGCGGGATCTGATCGCCGCGGAAGCCGAACGGGTAGCCCGAGCCATCGAGCTTCTCGTGGTGCGAGCGTGCAATCTCGGGGATGCGGCGGAACTCGCGCGTCCAGGGGATCTGGGCCAGGAACTGGAAGGTGTGCACCACGTGCTGCTGGATCTCGCGCCGCTCGATCTCGGTCAGGCTGCCCTTGGTGATGGCCAGGATGCTCGCCTCCTCGGGCGTCAGCACCGTCCGCCGCTGGCCGCGATGATCCTCCCACGAGCGCGCGGTGATCTTGAGCAGCGAGCTGGTGAAATCCTGCGGCTGTACGGACGGCTCGTTGACGGTGAGCACCACGTCGAGCGCCTCGTCGAGCTCCGCGATGGCGGCGGCGAGGTCGGCGTCGAGCTTGGCCGCCTGCAGATTGAAGCCGTCCTTGCCGCGGCGGGTCACCCAGTCCAGCTTGCGGCGCGCCACGCCCAGCTCCAGGTCGCGCATGAGCAGCTCGATCCGGTGCCGGATGCGCTCGAGGTCCCCCGGATAGAGCTTCTTGGACTTCACCAGCACGTGCTCGCGCACGCCGACCTTGCCGAAGTCGTGCAGCAAGGCGGCGTAACGCAGCTCGCGCAGCTCCTCGCCGCTGAAGCGCACGCCGTGGAAGACGCCCCGGTCGGCGCGCTCGACCGCCTCGGCCAGGCCCACCGTGAGCTCCGCCACGCGGAAGGAGTGGCCAAAGGTGGTGGGATCGCGCGACTCGATGGCGGTCACCGAGGCCTTCACGAAGCCGTCGAAGAGCTGGCTGATGCTCTCGTAGAGCCGCCGGTTGGCCAGCGCCACCGCCGCCTGGGACGCGAGCGACCCGGCCAGGCGGACGTGCCGGTCGCCGTAGGGCCGCACGTGCACCTCGGCTTCCTCGGTGGTGCGCAACGGGCCGCGACGCTCCGGCTTGCAGTTGATGAGCTGCAGCGCGCCGATGATTTCGCCCTGCGGCGTGCGCAGCGGGACGACCAGCATCGACTTGGTGCGGTAGCGCGCGTGCTCGTCGAACCAGCGATTGATCTTGAACGGCGAGCCCTCGGGCGGCGCGTAGGCGTCCGCCAGGTTCACGATCGAGCCGGTCAGCGCGACGTGGCCGGCCACGCTCTCGCCGTCCAGGGGCAGTGTGACCGAGCGGAAGGGGATCTCCACGCTCTCGTTC
>JBKPRI010000408.1:0-26213 GCA_046734515.1 Candidatus Methylomirabilota bacterium
CTGCTCCGTCTCACCCGTGACCTCGGCGTGAATCTCGCCGGCGTCGAGATCATCCTAAAGATGAGACGGCGAATGACCGATATGCAGCGACAGATCGAAGACCTGCTGGCCTACGTCCGAGAGGGCGGAGGCCCGGCGCCCGGCGCCGGCGGCCCCCAGCGCGAGGCGCTCGAGCGGGTGGCCAACCAGCTGAAGGCCTCCGACCTGTTCTGAGAAAGCGACCAAAGACGATGAGCGACGTGAAGGACTATCGCGCCGGGCTCGTGCCCGACATCCTGGCGCTCCTGCCCCTGCGCGGGACCGTGCTGCTGCCGCACGCGGTGCTGCCGCTCGGCGCGGGCCGCGCGTCCTCGGTGCGCCTGATCGAAGAGGCCGTGCAGGCGGGCCGGCTCGTCGGCGCCGTCATGCAGCGCGATCCCCAGGAGAACGCGCCCGGCCGTGAAGGGCTGCACGACATCGGCACCGTGACCGTGATCCACAAGACGGTCAAGCAGGCGGACGGGAGCCTGCGACTCATCGTGCAGGGGCTGGGCCGCTTCCGCATCGTGGAGGTGCTCGAGCGCGAGCCCTTCCTGCGTGCGCGCGTGGAGGCTCTCGACGAGACCGCGCCCGCGCCGGACCTCGAGCTCGAGGCCCTCGTGCGCAGCGTGCGCACGCTCTTCGAGAAGGTGGTGTCCCTGTCCCCCGGTCTGCCCGACGAGCTGATCAACGTCGTCGGCGCCGCCGAGGAGCCCGGGCCGCTGGCCGACGTCATCGCGGCCTCGCTGCCGACGCTGGCCAACGAGCGCAAGCAGGAGCTGCTGGAGACGCTCGACGTCCGCGCCCGGCTGCAGAAGCTCGCCTCGATGCTGGCCAAGGAGGCCGAGGTCCTCGAGCTGGGCTCGAAGATCCAGTCCGAGGTCCAGTCGGAGATGTCCAAGACGCAGCGCGAGTACTACCTGCGCGAACAGCTCAAGGCCATCCAGAAGGAGCTCGGCGAGACCGACGATCGCACGCAGGAGATCGAGTCGCTGCGCCAGAAGATCGAGGCTGCCGGCATGACCGAGGAGGCGCAGAAGGAGGCGCTGCGCGAGCTGGACCGGCTCGCCAAGATGCCGCCGGCCGCCGCCGAGTACACGGTGGCGCGCACGTACATCGACTGGCTGGTGGCGATGCCGTGGAAGGACGTCACCACCGACGATACCGACCTGGCGCGCGCCCGGGCGATCCTCGACGAGGACCACGAGGGGCTGGAAAAGATCAAGGACCGCATTCTCGAGTACCTCGCCGTGAAGAAGATCCGGCCGGAGGGCAAGGACCCGATCCTGTGCTTCGTCGGGCCTCCCGGCGTCGGCAAGACGTCGCTCGGCCGCTCGGTGGCCCGCGCGCTCGGCCGCAAGTTCCACCGCATCTCGCTGGGCGGCATGCGCGACGAGGCCGAGATCCGTGGGCACCGGCGCACCTACATCGGCGCGCTGCCGGGTCAGATCGTGCAGGGCCTGCGGCGCGCGGGAAGCCGCAACCCGGTGCTCATGCTCGACGAGATCGACAAGCTCGGAATGGACTTCCGCGGTGACCCGGCCTCCGCGCTGCTGGAGGTCCTGGACCCGGAGCAGAATTCCACGTTCCGCGATCATTACCTGGACGTGGCCTTCGATCTCTCGCGGGTGCTGTTCATCACCACCGCGAACATGATGGACACCGTGCCGGCGCCACTGCGCGACCGCATGGAGGTCATCCACCTGGCCGGCTATACCGAAGAGGAGAAGATTGCCATCGCGCGCCGGCACCTCGTGCCCAAGCAGGCGCGCGAGCACGGGCTCGGCGAGGCCGACGTGGAGTTCACGCCGGAGTCGCTCCGGCTGCTGGCGCGTGGCTATACCCGCGAGGCCGGTGTGCGGAATCTCGAGCGTGAGATCGCCAGCATCTGCCGCAAGGTGGCGCGGCGGCGGGCCGAGGGCAACACGGAGCCGGCGCGCATCACGCCCGACGCCGTGACCGCGTTCCTCGGTGCGCTGCGGTTCGAGTTCGAGGAGCTGCAGGAGCGCACCCGGCAACCGGGGGTGGCGACCGGCATGGCGTGGACGCCGGCCGGTGGCGACATCTTGTTCGTCGAGGCGACCCGCATGCCGGGCACGCACACGCTCACGCTCACGGGTCAGCTCGGCGACGTGATGAAGGAGTCCGTCCAGGCGGCGCTGTCGTGGGTCCGCTCGCACGCGGGCGAACTCGGGATCGCGCCCGACTTCTGGGAGCGCTCCGACATTCACGTGCACGTGCCCGCCGGGGCCATTCCGAAGGACGGCCCCTCGGCCGGTGTGACGATGGCGATGGCGCTCGTCTCGCTGCTCACCGAGCGCCCGCTGCGCTCGGGCCTCGCCATGACGGGTGAGGTGAGCCTCTCCGGCCGCGTGCTCCCGGTGGGCGGCATCAAGGAGAAGGTGCTGGCCGCGCACCGGGCCGGTGTCCGGACAGTGATCCTGCCGCGCCGCAACGAGAAGAACCTGCTCGAGGACGTGCCGGCGGTGGTGAGGCAGGCGATGACGTTTCACCTCGTGGACTCGATCCCCGAGGCGCTGAACGCGGCGTTCGACGACGTGCCGAGCGCGACCACCGAGCTCGCGGGCTGGACGGCCTAACTCCGCGATTCCATGGCCCCGGCGGCGGACGCCGCCGGGGCACGTTGCGCCGGGCCCCGTCTGTTGGCTACTATGACGTCACCGTGTCCACTCGCCTGCGCGCCACGCTGCTGATCGCCCTCGTGCCGGGAGCCCTCGCGGCCGCCCCTGCCGCCGGGCAGTCGTTCAAGCTGACCGAGGCCGACGGCACGGTGCATTTCACCAACGCCCCCAGCGATCCGCGCTATCAACGCATGGGCTTCACCTCGGGAACGCAGGCGGGATTTCTGCGGCTGCCCGAAGGCGACACCGGCCCGTACGTGCAGGAGATCAAGGACGCCGCCGAGCGCTACGGCGTGCCGATCAAGCTCGTCTCCGCCGTCATCCGCGCCGAGTCGGGATTCAACGCGCGCGCGGTCTCACCGAAGGGCGCGCGCGGCCTCATGCAGCTCATGCCGACGACGGCCGCGACGCTCGGTGTGCGGAACTCGTTCGATCCGCGCGAGAACATCGACGGAGGCGTGCGGCACCTGCGCAGCCTGATCGACCGCTTTCCGAACCGCCTGCCGCTGGCCCTCGCCGCCTATAACGCCGGCGAGAAGGCCGTGGTGCAGTACAACGGCATCCCGCCCTATCCGGAGACGCAGGATTACGTGACCAAGGTCCTGTACTTCTACGGCGGGCTGATCGAGGGCGGCACCACGCCGCCCACGCGGATCTACCAGACGGTCGCCCCGGACGGCGCGATCGTCTACACGAACATCCCGCCCAAGGGCCGGCCCTAGCGCAGCAGCTTCGAGAGCTCGCGGAAGGCGTCGGTGTCGGCGCTTCCGAGGAGCTGGAACACGACCGTCTCGGTGGACGTGATGACCGCGCCCGCCTGCCGCGCCTGCGCCAGCCCGATCTCCAGATTGGCGGCCCGCCGTGAGCACACGGCGTCCGCGACCACCGAGACCTTCAGCCCTCGCCCGAGCAGGTCCAGCGCCGTCAGGAGCACGCACACGTGCGCCTCGATGCCCGTGAGGATGATGTGATCGGCGCCGACCGCCGTCACGCGTTCCATGAAGCCGTCGGCGCCCGCGCACGAGAAGGCGGTCTTCTCGAACGGCGGCACGTCGGCCAGCAGCGCCTTCACCTCCGGGAGCGTGCGCCCCAGGCCCTTGGGATACTGCTCGGTGAGCAACACCGGCACATCGAGACGGCGGGCCGAAGCGGCCAGGATCTTCACGTTGGAGACCATGTCGTCACGCCGGTCGGCGTCCATGGCATTGAACAATCGTTCCTGCACGTCGACGACGGTGAGCACGGGGCGGGCCATGGTGGTATCTCCTCCGAACGTATCGGGTTTTACGGGCGGCTCATTCTCGCACGACCCACTATTCTCAGGTACGCCAGGCTCGATCGAGACCCCGGTACTGCACGGCCTCCGCGCAGTGCTCGGCCGCAATGGTGGCCGCGCCCGCGAGGTCGGCGATGGTGCGCGCAACGCGCAGCGCGCGGTCATGGCCGCGCGCGGAGAGCCCGAGGCGCGTCATGGCAGCGCCCAGCAGCCGGGCCGCCTCCGGTGCCACCGGGCACAGGCGTCGGAGCTGGCGTGGGCTCATCTCGGCATTGAGCGTGATGCCGCTGCCCTCGAGGCGGTCGCGCTGGCGCGCCCGGGCGGCCAGCACGCGCGCCCGGACGGCCGTCGACGTCGTGCTCAGGCCGTTGCCCTGGAACTCCACGGCCTCGAGCGCGGGCAGCTCGACCTGCAGGTCGATCCGGTCCAGCAGCGGGCGCGAGATCCGGCCCAGGTAGCGGTTGCGCTCGGCCGGCGTGCAGAGGCAGCGCTCGAGCGAGGGGCACCCGCGCCGGCAGGGATTGGCCGCAGCGACGAGCAGGAAGCGCGCCGGAAAGTTGCCGATGCCGCTCGCGCGCGCGATGGCGACGCGCCCGTCCTCGAGCGGCTGGCGCAGCGACTCCAGGACGTGCTGCTGGAACTCGGGCAGCTCGTCGAGAAACAGCACCCCGCGGTGAGCCAGCGTCACTTCACCCGGATGCGGCGGACTGCCGCCGCCGATCAGGCCCGAGACCGAGATCGTGTGGTGCGGCGCCCGGAACGGCGGCGCGACCATGAGGCCGCCGCCGCGCGCCAGCAGCCCGGCGACCGACCAGATCGTGGACACCTCGATGGTCTCGTCCCGCTCCAGCGGCGGCAGGATCGCCGCAAGCCGACGCGCCAGCATCGTCTTGCCCGCGCCCGGCGGCCCGACCAGGAACACGTTGTGGTTTCCCGCGGCGGCGATCTCCAGCGCGCGCTTGGCGTGGGCCTGGCCGCGGACGTCGCTGAAGTCCACGTCGTCGCCGCTCGGCGCGGCCGGCGGCGCGGCCGCCGCCGGCTGCGGCAGCGTCTCGCCGTTCAGCAGCGACACCGCGTCGCGCAGCGTCGCCGCCGGCAGCACGCGCAGGCCTTCCACTGCGGCGGCCTCCGCCGCGTTGTCGTGGGGAACGAGCAGAGTCGTGATGCCGCGGCGGCGGCAGGCGAGCCCGACGGCCAGCGTTCCGCGCACGGCCTGGATCTCGCCGTCGAGCCCGAGCTCGCCGACGACGGCGAAGCGCCCGACGAGACCGTCCTTCACCGTGCCGGTGGCCTTGAGGATCCCCAGCGCGATTGGCAGATCGAACGAGGTGCCTTCCTTGCGCACGTCCGCCGGCGACAGATTGACCGTGACGCGATCGTTCGGAAACGGGAACTGCGAGTTCCGGATGGCCGTCTTCACGCGCTCGCGGCTCTCGCGGACCGCTGAGTCCGGCAGGCCCACGGTCGTGAAGTTGGGGAGGCCGGCCGAGACGTCGACCTCGACACGGACGAGCGCCGCCTCCACACCACGCAACGCCGCCGAGAGCACGAGAGCGGGCACGGCGGCGATTGTTCGAGGGGTCGCTCGCCGCGTCAATGTCCATTAGTTCATACAGAGGCCCCGAAATGGCCCCTCATGCCCCCGACCGGCCCCGGCGGCGCCGTGGCCGGCCTCGATCTCCGGCCGGCATGCTAAATTCTCGGGGCATGACAGCGCAGGTGCGGCCGCTGGATCCCGGGGACGGCTCCCGGGGGCTCCGCCCCGTCATCCTCGTCGTGGACGACGAGCCCGGCCTGCGCGAATCGTTCCGCCTCATCCTCGACGACGAGTACGAGGTGATCGACGTCCCCGACGGCCCGGCGGCCCTCGACGTGCTCCGCTCGTCGCAGATCGACCTCGTGCTGCTGGACATCCGCCTGCCGGGCATGGACGGCATCGAGGTGCTCGAGCGCATCAAGGCCCTCGACGACGCCGTGGAGGTGATCCTCGTCACCGCCGTGAAGACCGTGCGGACGGCGGTGGCGGCGATGAAGCTCGGCGCCTTCGACTACGTCACCAAGCCGTTCGAGGAGGACGAGCTGCTCTCCCTCGTGCGCCGCGCGCTCGAGCGCCGCTCGCTCGAGCGCGAGGTCGTATATCTGCGCTCGGAGCTCGAGCGCCACCAGGACTTCGACGAGATCGTCGGTCAGCACCCCGAGATGCAGAAGCTCTACCGGCTGGTCACGAACGTGGCGCGCACGCCCACCACCGTGCTCATCACCGGGGAGAGCGGCACCGGGAAAGAGCTGATCGCGCGCGCGGTCCATCGCCAGAGCCCGCGCCGCGACAAGCCGTTCGTGGCGGTCAATCCCGCCGCGATCGCGGAGACGCTGCTGGAGTCCGCCCTGTTCGGCCACGAGAAGGGCGCCTTCACCGGCGCCTTCCAGCGCAAGCTCGGCAAGTTCGAGCTGGCCCAGGGCGGCACGCTGTTCCTCGACGAGATCGCCACGCTCAAGCCCGAGCTACAGGTCAAGCTGCTGCGCGTGCTGCAGGAGCGCGAGATCGAGCGGGTGGGCGCCGGCCACGCGATCAAGATCGACGTGCGTATCATCGCCGCCACCAACGTGGATCTTCCCGCGGCGGTGTCCGCCGGCACCTTCCGGGACGACCTCTACTACCGCCTCAACGTGGTCCACCTCACGGTGCCGCCGCTGCGCGAGCGCCGCGAGGACATCCCGCTGCTCGTGCGCCACTTCATCCGCCGCTACAACCACGAGTTCGGCAAGCGCATCGAGGAGCCGGCGCCGGAGGCCCTGGCGGCGCTGCGCGCCTATCACTGGCCCGGCAACGTGCGCGAGCTGCAGAACGTCGTGGAGCGCTCGGTGGTCTTGCTGGACGCCGGGCCCATCGGTCTCGACGACCTGCCGCTCGAGCTGTCCGTGGTCGTCCCGGGCCTGGAGACGAGCGACACCGTGCCGCTCAACGAGGCGACCGATCGCTTCGAGCGTCAGATGGTGGTTCGCATGCTGGCGCGCGTGGACGGGAACGTCAGCGAGGCCGCGCGCGCGCTGGGCATCCACCGCAACTCGCTCAAGACCAAGCTCGCGCGCTGGAAGATTCGCGCGCGCGACGTGCGCGGCGAGGGCGCCCAGTAACGGGCCAGGCTGCACCGTAGCTGGCCAACCGGCGCGAATGAGCCGCCGAATCAAGAGGTTCTCGCGCACGCGCGGCGGTTCCGATGCACTACGACTGTGCATGCGTCCCGCGCGAGGATCGCGCGCGAGCGTGAGAAATCGGCGGAAACCGATGACGACCGCCCCCATCCCGCTGTGGCGACCGATTTGCTTTAGGCTTCCCCTCGTCGGGGCCCTCATGCCGAGGGACTCCAAGCTTCCGAAAGGGGAGGTCCATGACCAAGATCTTTGCCGCCGCGCTCCTGCTCGCGTCGTTCCTGCTCGCGCTTCCGGTGGTCGAGTCCGGCACGTCGGGCTCCACGCAGCTGTTCCAGGCGATCGGCACGGCCGATGGTGGCGCCGGCGGCGAGTAACCGGAATCAGCGCTTGGTCGAGGAGCCCGCGCGGCGTGGCCGCAGTGAGGGACGGCGGAACGCCGTCCCTCACGCTCATCGCCCTGGCCGTACTCTGCCTGCTTCTGCTCGCCGGTGCGGCGGCGGCCGAAGATCCCGACTATCGCCGCCCGCTCGGCAACGATCCCTCCACGCTCGATCCCGCGCGCATCAGCGACATCTACGGTCGCTCGGTCGCCCAGCAGATCTTCGACGGGCTGGTGACGTTCGACCAGACACTGGCCATCACGCCGGCGCTCGCGGATCACTGGACGTCGTCGCGCGACGGGCTGACGTGGACCTTCAGCCTGCGCAAGGGCGTGCGGTTCCATCACGGCCGCCCGGTGACCGCGGACGACGTCGTGTACTCCTTCACGCGCATCCTCGATCCGCGACTCAAGTCGAGCGCGGCCGACACGTTCTGGGTCATCAAGGGCGCGCGCGAGTTCGCCGAGGGGCAGGCCTCGTCGGTCGCCGGGCTCGCCGTGCTGAATCCCCACACCGTGCAGATCACGCTGACCGAGGCCTTTGCGCCCTTCGTCACCGCGCTGGCCATGGGACACGCCAAGATCGTGCCGCGTGACGTCGTGGAGGCCGCCGGCGGCGACTTCGGGGCCCGCCCCGTCGGCACCGGGCCGTTCCGCTTCGTGGCCTGGGAGCGAGGCCGTTCCATCACGCTGGAGGCCAATCGCGCGTACTTCGACGGCCCGCCGCGGCTCGGACGCGTGATTTACCGGATCTTCCCCGGCGAGCAGCGGGACACCGTGTACGCCGAGTTCCTCAAGGGCAACCTCGAGGAGTCGCCGGTACCGACCCGCGATCACGACGAGGTCGTGCGCGCGCCCGGCCGGCAGTACGTCAAGCGCCCGATGTTCAACCTGCGCTTCTACGGGCTCAACGTGCGGACGAAGCCGCTCGACGACCGCCGCGTGCGCCAGGCCATCGTGCACGCGATCGACCGCGCCGGGATCATCCAGCAGGTGTTCCAGGGCCGCTACCACCTGGCCCAGTCGATCCTGCCGCTCGGCACGCTGGGCTACAACCCCAGCGTGCGGCCGCTGGCCCACGATCCCGCGCTCGCCCGCAAGCTGCTGGCCGAGGCCGGCTATCCCGGCGGCGCCGGCCTGCCGCCGCTGACGATCTGGTCGGGCGCGAAGACTGAGCGGCTGCTCGAGGAGCATGCGCGGATCGTGAAGAACCTGGCCGACGTCGGCATCCGGGCCGCGTACCAGTACGAGACGGACTGGCCCAAGTTCTCGCGGCTCCTCGTCGAGGGCAAGGCGCCGATGTTCCTCTACTCCTGGAACGCCGACATCCCCGATCCCGACAACTTCCTCTTCCTGCTCTTCCACTCGCGCAGCGCGCGCAACTACAGCGGCTACGCCAATCCCGTCGTGGACAACCTGCTGCTGACGGCGCGCAACGAGCGCGACGCGCAGCGCCGCGTGGATCTCTACCGGAAGGCCGAGCAGATCGTGCTCGACGACGCCTCCGTGCTCCCCGTCTGGCACTACAGCTACGAACGGCTGTTCCAGCCGTGGGTGAAGAGCGTGGAGGTCAACGGCCTCGGCGATCCCTACATCCCGCTGCGGAAGATCCGGATCCAGCCATGATCGCCCGCGCACTCCGGCCGCGCTCGCTGCAGGCCCGCCTGTTGTGGGGCACCGTGCCGGTCATCTTCCTCGTGATGGTCTCTGTGCTCGTCGTGGTCGAGCAGCGCCAGCGCACGGCGGTCATCGACGAGACGGAGCGCCGCGGGCAGGTGCTCGCCAAGGATCTCGCGGCCATCTCGCAGAGCCACCTGCTGCTCTACAACTTTACCGCGCTCGAGCAGAACGTGGCGCGGCTGGCCGCCGAGCAGGACGTCGTGTACGCGCTCATCCTCGACGCCGACGGACGGCTCGTCGCCGACAGCGGCCGGCCGGAGCGCATCGGCCAGATCCTCACCGGTGCGGTGGACCGCCGGGCCGCCGAGGTCACCGAGCCCTTGATGCAGGACACCGCCACGCGCTCGGGGCGTCCGCTCTACGACTTCGCGGCGCCCATCATCGTGCAGGAGCGCAAGTGGGGCACCGTGCGCGTGGGCCTCTCCAAGCAGCGGATGGACGCGCTCATCCGGCGCACGCGCTGGGAGCTCGGCGCGCTGACCGTGGCCACGCTGATCGTGGGCGGCCTGGCGGCGGCGTTGGTGGCCCGGCGCATCTCGCGTCCCGTGCAGCGGGTGGCCGAGGGCGCCGCCGCTATCTCGCGGGGCGAGCTCGACCTGCGGATCGATCCCGTCACCGACGACGAGATCGGCCGGCTGGCGGTGGCGTTCAATCACATGGCCGCGCAGCTCCGGCACCAGCGTTCGGCCCTGCAGTCCACGAACTTAGAGCTGCGGCAACGGCTGGACGAGCTGGCCGACCTCAAGAGCTACACCGACAACATCCTGGCCTCGCTGACGACGGGCATCGTCACCGTGGACCTCGACGGCCGCGTGGTGACGCTCAACCCGGCCGCCGAGATGATGACGGGCTTCTTCGCCGGCGAGGTGGGAGGCCGCTACTGCACCGAGGTGTTCGCCCAGACGCCGGAGCTGGGGGAGATCCTGATGGAGGCCATCGCCAGCCGCGTGGCCTCGCCCGGGGTGACCGCCACCCTGCGCCGCCGCAACGGCCGCACGGTGCCGATCGAGATCAGCACGGTGCCGCTCAAGGGCGGCGACGGCAAGGACCTCGGCGTCATCGCCGCCATGCGCGACATCACGGTGGTGCGCGAGCTGGAGCAGCGGCTGCGCCGCTCCGACCGGCTGGCCGCCCTGGGCAGCCTGGCCGCCGGCCTGGCTCACGAGATCAAGAACCCGCTGACCTCCCTGCTCACGTTCAGCCGCCACCTCACGCGGCGGTTCGACGACGAGCAGTTTCGCGCGAAGTTCCAGTCGGTGGTGCCGCGCGAGCTGGAGCGCATCAATGGCATCGTCGAGCGGCTCCTCGAGCTCTCGCGCCCGGCCCGCCTGACCTTCTCGCCCGTGCGGCTGCCCGCGCTGGTCGAGCGGGCGGCCGAGCTCTACGCGCACGAGATGGAGACGGCCGGCGTGCGCGTGGTGCGCGAGTACGCGCGCGACCTGCCGACGGTGTGGGCCGACCCCAACGCGCTCTACCAGGCGCTCGTCAATCTCGTCCGCAATGCCCTCGACGCCATGCCGTCCGGCGGGCGGCTCACACTGCGCGCCGGCTGGGCCGATGGCGGCGCCGTCCCCGGGCGCCATCCCGCGGCCGGCGCGCGCCGCGTGCGCATCGAGATCGCCGACAGCGGCGTGGGCATCAATCCGGGCGACGCCGACCGCGTCTTCAACCCGTTCTTCACCACGAAGGACGGCGGCACCGGGCTGGGGTTGGCCCTGACGCACAAGATTGTGGAAGATCACGGCGGCAGCATCGACTTCCGCAGCGTCCCCGGCGCCGGCACCACCTTCCGGCTGGACATTCCGCTCTTCCCGGACCCGCCCGAAGAGGCGGGGACGCATGGCGACGACCTTAGGTGACCTCCTCCCTTCGTCCGGCGGAACCGCGCCGATGAAGCGTCAGGCGACGCTGTCGGAGGCGCTGGCGCAGGTTGACCGCCTGGGGGCCGAGCTCGAGCAGGAGCGCGAGCGCGCGCGCCGGCTGGAAGACGAGCTGCGCGAAGCGCGGCGGCTGGAGGCGGTCGGCCGGCTGGCCGGGGGGATCGCGCACGACTTCAGCAACATCCTGGCCGTCATCAGCGGCTACAGCGAGCTGATGCTCAAGCGCATGGACCCGACCGACCCGCTGCGCGCGAGCGCCGAGTCCGTTCGCAAGGCCGCCGTGTGGGGCCTCAACCTCACGCAGCATCTGCTGACGAGCAGCAAGGCGGTGGCACCCGTGGCCACCGCGCTCGACCTCAATGCGGTGGCGACCGGCGTGGTGCGCACGCTGGCGCCGCTGCTCGGCGAGCACGTGCAGGTCGCGCTCGAGCTCGCCCCGTGCCTGGGGCGCGTCAAGGTGAACATGGGCCAGCTCGAGCAGTCGCTGATGAACTTGCTGCTCAACGCGCGCGACGCCATGCCCTCCGGCGGCCGCCTCACCGTCGAGACCGCCAACGTGGATCTCGAGCAGAGCCCGACCGGACCGCTGCGCGCCGTGATGGTGCGGATTCGCGATACCGGCGCCGGCATGGACCCGGCCACGCTCTCCCGCGCTTTCGAGCCCTACTTCACGACAAAGGCGCCCGGGCGCGGGACCGGGCTGGGCCTGGCCACGGTGTTCGCGTTCGTCAGCTCGGCGGGTGGGCACGTGGAGGCGGCCAGCGAGGTCGGCCGCGGCTCGACCTTCACCATCTATCTGCCGCGGCACGACGCCGTCGAGGAGCCGCCGCCGCCGTCGCCGGCCGGCGCCACCGTGCTGGTGCTGGAGCCCGAGCCCGGCGTGCGCGACCTGATCGCCGAGATCCTGGAGCTGCACGGCTACCAGGTGCTCAGCGCGCGGGACCTCGACGAAGCGGTCGCGGTCAGCGCCGGCTACCAGGGACCCATCGCGCTCGTGATCGCCGATCTGCTGCTCCCCGGCGTGGCCGGCGACGGCGTGCTGCAGCGGCTGGGCCCATCGCGCGCCGCCGCCCGCGTGCTGTATCTCTCGGGCGATCTCGAGGACACGATCGAGGAGTATCGCGGGCTGCGCCCGGGCCAGGGCTTCCTGCACAAGCCCTTCACCGTGGACGCGCTCGTCCAGACGGTGCGCGAGATCGTGGGGCGTTGAGTCGGCGGGCCGCTGCTACTGGTTCAGGCGGCGGCGCAGGAAGCCGAGCAGGCCCTGGGGCAGGAAGATCACCATCAGCGTGAAGATCACGCCGACCGGGATCAGGTAGAACTCCGTCCAGAAGCGCGAGAACGTCTCGCGCAGGATCAGGAAGAAGGCCGCCCCGGCGATGGGGCCGAGCAGCGTGCCCATCCCGCCCATCACGTTGAAGATGACCACCTCGCCCGAGATCAGGAACAGCACGAAGTCGGGCGCGGCGAACTTGTTCTGCACGGCGTAGAGCACGCCGGCCAGGCCTGCGAAGAGGCCGGAGAGCAGGACCGCGACGATCTTGTAGCGCTCCACCGGATAGCCGACTGCGCGCGTGCGCCCCTCGTTCTCGCGGATGGACTGCAGCACCATGCCGAAGGGCGACTGGGTCACGCGGCGCAGCGCGAGATAGGAGAGCGTTACCACCGCCAGCACGAACCAGTGCAGCGTTACCGGCGTGAAGGCGTGCTGGAAGAGCGGCGGCTGGCGGAAGGTGAGCCCGTTCTCGCCGCCGGTGACGTCCGTCCACGTGAAGATGACGACGTAGAAGATCTGCGAGAACACCAGCGTGGTGATCGAGAAGTAGATGTCGCGCAGCCGCGTGGAGAAGTAGGCGACGAAGACCGCCACCAGGCCGGCGCCGACCAGCCCGTAGAGAATGGCCAGCCACAGGTTGGCCGGCTTCACCGTCAGCAGCGCCGCGGCGGCGCCGTACATCCCGAGGCCGAAGAAGGCCGAGTGTCCGAACGAGACCATGCCCGTGTAGCCGATCAGCAGATCGGAGGACATCGCGAGCAGGCCCCAGATGAGGATCTCGGTCGTGAAGCGCCGCCAGAACTCCGGGAGCACCAGGGGGGCGATGGCCAGCAGGGCCAGCACGATGACGAAGGCGGTCCAGTAGCCGCGCATCGACGGCGCGAGAGGATCGCGGGCGGGCGCCATCACTTGGGTGTGGGCACGAACAGCCCGGTCGGACGGAAAAGCAGGGTCAGGATGAGCGCCACGAAGGACACGATCACCGCCTGGGCCGGGCTCACCCAGATCGACGCGAACGACTCCAGCAGGCTGATGAAGATCGCGGCCAGGATGGAGCCGCCGAGGTTGCCCATGCCGCCGACCACGACTACCACGAACGCCTTCAGCGTCCAATCGATTCCCATGGCGTGGTTGACTCCCACCATCGGCCCCCACAGCACGCCGCTGGCCGCCGCCATCGCCGCGCCGATGGCGAACACCACCGTGTGCACGAGCGGCACGGGAATGCCCATCGCGGAGGCCATGATGCGGTCCTGTGTGGTGGCGCGGATCCAGATGCCGTACTTGCCGTACTTCATGAAGAGCCAGAGGCCGCCGATGATGCCGGCCGACAGCACGGCGATGACGATCCGGTACCAGGGATAGGTCAGGTAGAAGAGCGGGAAGTTTCCGGTGAACGGCTCCTGGATGCGCCGCGCGACCGGCCCGAACTTGTAGAAGGCCCAGTTCTGGAGGATCAGCGAGATCCCGAACGTGGCGAGGATGGTATAGAGCGGGTCGCGTCCCAGCAGGGGCCGCAGGGCCACCACCTGGATGACCGCGCCCAGCATCGCGATCACCACGCACGCGGCCAGCAGCGCGACCCAGAAGTTGCCGGTGGCGGCCAGCGTGAGCACGCCCGTGTAGGCGCCGAGCATGAACAGCTCGCCGTGCGCGAAGTTGACGACGTCCATGATGCCGAAGATCAGCGTGAGGCCCGAGGCCACCAGGGCCAGGATCATCCCGTTGACGATCCCGTTGATGGCCTGCACGACGATCTGGTCCCAGGGGAGCATCGGTTATATGCCCATGTACTGGTGGATGACGGACTGATCGGCGCGCAGCGCCGCGGCCGGCGCCTGGTGGCGCACCACGCCCTTTTCCATGATGTAGATGCGGTCGCTCACGCCCAGCGTGAGCGGCACGTTCTGCTCGACGAGCAGGATCGCCACGCCCTCGCGGTGCAGCACGTCGATGATGTCGCGGATCTGCGAGACCATCCGCGGCATCAGCCCCTCGGTCGGCTCGTCGAGCAGCACGATCTTGGGCTCCAGCATCATCGCCCGCGCGATGGCCAGCATCTGCTGCTCGCCGCCCGACAGCGTGCCGCCGGCCTGGCTGCGCCGCTCCCGCAGCACCGGGAAGGCGGCGTACACCTTGTCGAGCAGCGTCTGGCGGCGCCCTTCGTCGAGCCCGGCGCGGTCGAGCCCCGTGCGCAGATTCTCGGTGACGCTCAGCAGCTTGAAGATGCGCCGGTCCTCCGGGACCCACGCGATACCCTGGCGGGCGAGCTGGTGCGGCGCCAGGCCGGTGATCTCGCGCCCCTCGAAGGTGATGCGGCCGCGCGCCGGGCGCACGAGCCCCATCACGCTCTTGAGCGTGGTCGACTTGCCCACGCCGTTGCGCCCGAGCAGGCCGATGACCTCGCCGCGCCCGACCTCCAGGCTGACGCCGTGGAGAATGTGCGACTTGCCGTAATAGGTGTGCACGTCGCTGAGCGCCAGCATCAGGTCTTGAGGTAGACCTCCTGCACGCGCGGGTTGGCCTGGATCTCGGCCGGCGTGCCCTCGGCCAGCACCTCGCCGTAGTGCAGCACGGTGATGCGGTGGGCCAGGCCCATCACCACCTCCATGTCGTGCTCGACGATCATGATGGTGAGGTCGGCGGCGATGCGCCGCACCAGCTCCACGGTGGCGTGCGTTTCGGCCACGCTCATGCCGGCCGTCGGCTCGTCCAGGCACAGCAGCTTGGGCTCGGTGGCCAGCGCGATGCCGATCTCGAGGTTGCGCTGCTCGCCGTGCGAGAGCTCCGAGGCCAGCTCGCGCTCCTTGTCGGCGAGGCCGACGGCGGCCAGCGCCTGCCGCGCCCGCGCGATCACGTCGGTGTACGCGCGATGGTGGCGCAGCACGCTCCAGGCGTGGTGGCGCGACTGGGCGGCGATGCGCACGTTCTCGAGCACGGTGGCGCCCGGCAGGATGTTGGTGATCTGGTAGGAGCGGGCCAGCGACTTCTGCGAGATGCGGTCGGGCGAGAGCCCCGTGATGTCGTCGCCGTCGAACACGATGCGGCCACCGGTGGGCCGGATGACGCCGGTCAGACAGTTGAAGAAGGTGGACTTCCCGGCGCCGTTGGGGCCGATGATGGCGCGGATCTCGCCTCGGGCGACGCTGATCGAGACCTGGTTGAGCGCGGTCAATCCTCCGAACCGAACGGTGAGCCGCTCGGTCCGGAGGATCGGTGCAGCAGCGTCGCTCACCTACGCGAACTTGCAGGCGGGCGGGAAGATCGTCTTTTCCTTCGACACGACCTCCAGGATGTGGTGCTTGCCGCCCTTGATGTCGAAGATGAACTCCCGGATGAAGGCCTGGTGGTCGTCCTTGCGCAGGGTCTTGTCGCCCTGCGGAAAGTCGTCGCCTTCCTTCATCTCCAGGCCTTCGAGCGCCTCGATCAGCTTCATCGTGTCCTCGCGGCCCTTGAAGCCGGACTTCTGGATGCCGATCTTGAGCGCGTTCATCGCCTCGAAGTTCGACTGCACGTAGCGGTCGGGGAGCGGCCCCGAGGGGTCGATCTGCTTCAGGCGCGCCACCGCGTCGTCGAAGAACTTCTTGTGGGCCGGCGTGTTCAGCGGGCCCTCCAGCACGGGCAGGTAGCGATTGATCCCCACGAAGCCCTCGATCTTGTTGCCGAGGGCGGGCAGGTTGGTCGACTCGGCGATGGCGCCGTCGCCGGCCCACTTGTACTTCTTCGTCATGCCCAGGTCGAAGGCCTGGTTGCCGACCGTGACACCGTCCTTGCCGAAGAAGATCCCGAAGAAGCCGTCGAACTGCCCGGTGATCTTCGAGAGGAACGGCGCCATGTCCGCGGTGCCGAGCGGAATGCCGGTGGTGCCGACGACCTCGCCGCCCGCCTTCTTGATCTGCTCGGCGTAGGCATCGCGGGTGGCCTGGCCCCATGCGTAGTCGGCGTAGCCGAGGTGCCATTTCTTGCCGAGGTTCTTCACCAGGTACGGCGCGAAGGCCACCGCCTGCGCCGGCGCGTAGTCGAACGGCCGGAAGGTGTAGCGGCTGCACTTGGTGGTCGTGATCGTGGTGTCCAGGCAGACGCCGATCATGTTGAGGACCTTGTGCTCCTCGAACACCGGCATGCAGGCCAGGCACACATTGGAAAGGAAGCCGCCCTGGTGGGCGTCCACCTTGTCCTCGACCAGGAGCTTCTCGGCCTTGCGCCGGCCGACGTCGGGCTTGGACTCGTAGTCCGCCACGACGAGCTCAATCGGACGGCCGTTGATGCCGCCCGACTTGTTGATGCGGTCCACGGCCATCTGCGTGCCGACCAGCGCCGTCTTGCCGCCGGCGGCCGCCGCGCCGGACAGCGGCTGCAGCGAGCCGATCTTGTAGGGCTTGGCCTGTCCGAACGCCTCACGCCACGGCGCCGGCACCAGCATCACACCACCCAGCGCGCCGGCGGCAGCCGCCGAGAGGCCGAGGAACTTGCGACGCGTCGTCTTGCCGCTCCACCACATGTCCTTCGCCCAAGCTTCGTCGTGCCACCGTTCACGCATGAGTGACCTCCTGCGGTGCCCATGGATCGAGCACCGGTTGCGGGGGAGAAGAGTGCGGACTTTCTACACCGAACTGGTCCGACCACGCAACTAGTTCCCCCCGGTGGCCGGGGGCGGGATCAGAGGAGCCCGGCGGCGTCGAGAGCCCGGCGGATGGCCTCGCGCTCGGCGGGGGCGACCGGCGTGAGCGGCGGACGGACGTGCGCGGCCGGGATGCGGCGCAGGAGGACGAGCGCCTCCTTCATGCGGTTGTGCATGTCCACGAAGGGCGGGGCATAGAACACCCTGACGAGTGGATCGAGACGGTCGTTGAGCCGGCGCGCGCCGTCGAGGTCGCCCTTGGCGCATGCCTCGAACAGCTCGGCCTGCAGGTCTGCCGCCACGCTGCCCATGCCGGAAATCGCGCCGTCGGCGCCCAGCAGGAACGAGCTCATCAGCGACATCGTGAAGGACGACAGCACGGCCACGGGCCGGCCGGTCGCGCGGATCGCTCGCAGATTCCGTTCGAAGGCGACGATCTCGTTGGACCAGTCCTTGACGCCCGCCACCTGGGGAATCTCGCACAGCCGCGCCAGCGTCTCGGGCGCGTAGCCGATGCCCGAGGCCGGCGGGTACTCGAACACGATGATCGGCAGGTCGGCGCCGGCGGCGATCTCCGAAAAGTGACGCACGACCATGTCAGGCTTCACCTGCGCGCCCCACATGAACAGCGTCGGCGGGAACACCAGCACGCCGGCGGCGCCCGCGCGCCTGGCGTCGCACGCCAGCTCGACCGCCTCGGCGGTGCCGTCGGAGTACACCCCGGCGATCACCGGGCACGCGCCCGCAATCTCGTCCAGCGCGATGGCCAGCGAGCGCTTGCGCTCTTCGCGGTCGAGCGAGGAGACCTCGGAGGCGTGGCCGTTGGCCACGATTCCCGTCACCCCGCGCGTGTCGGCCAGCCAGCGCAGGTGCGCGCGATAGGCCGCCTCGTCGATGGCGAGCTCGGCGGTGAACGGCAGGATGTTGGCGGGCATCGTGCCGGAGAACTTGAGCGGCTCGCGCATCGGTCTACCAGCCTCCCACGGTGTCGAGGACGTGCTTCGATGATACGACACGGCCGAAGGCGCGGCCCACGATGTCCAGGGTGGCCCGCTGGATCTCCGGCCACAGTGTCGCCACGCCGTCCTCGACCACCGTGATGCGGTACTCCCGGTTGAACGCACCCACCACGGTCGAGAGCACGCAGATGTCGGTCATGGTGCCGGTGACCACCAGCGAGGTCACGCCGCGCGAGCGCAGCGCGCCGTCCAGCTCGGTGCCGGCGAAGGCGTCGTACCAGCGCTTGCGGATCACCGGCTCGTCGGCGCGCGGCGCCAGCGCCGCGATCGTGCGCGCGCTCTCCGTGCCCTCGAGGCAGTTGGACGATGGCCGGCCGAAGCCGCGCGGCGCGCCGGGCAGCGCGGGCTGGTGCTCGGGGTGCAGCGCGCCGACCAGCAGCGGCACCGCCGGCGAATACGTGAACTCGGTGAACGCGACGGGCAAGCGCTTGCCGCGGAACGCCTCCAGCAGCGCGCGGATGGCCGGCACGATCTCGCGGGCGGGCGGCACCTCGAGGGCTTCGCCTGGATCGAGAAAGCCGCGCTGCATGTCCACGACCAGTAGCGCCGTGCGGCCCCGCTCCAGCGCGAGCACGCGCTCGAAGGTCGCCGCGCGATCGGTCATTCCCGCTTCACGTCCTTGGTGTGCTCGCCCAGCTCGGGGGTCGGCCCGGCCAGCGGCGGCCGCTCGCCGTCGAAGCGCAGGGGCAGCGCGACGATCTTGAGGTCGTGCCCCGGGATCGTCTGGAGAATGCCGCTGGCAGAGGTCTGCGGCTCCGCCAGTACCTCGGGCAGCGTGTTGATCGGCGCGCAGGGGATGCCGGCCGTCTCGAGCACCTCGAGCCAGTGCGCCGCCGGCTGCGTCGTCAGCACGCCCTCGATGCCGGTCAGCAGCGCCTGCTTGTTCTTCTGCCGGTCGGCGTTGGTGCGGAAGCGCGCGTCGCTCGACCACTCGGCGTGGCCGAGCGTCTTCGACAGCGTCGCGAAGAGCCGATCGTTGGCGGCGGCGATCACGATCATGCCGGTCTGCGTCCGGAATCCCTCGAAGGGGACGAGCCGCACGCTGCCGGTCGGATGGCGCTCGGGAACCTTGCCGGTAATCCCATACGAGGCGATCGAGCCGCCGAGCCACGTGAGCGCCGTCTCGAAGAGCGAGGCGTCCACGACGCAGCCCTCGCCGGTCTCGGTCCGGCGCACCAGCGCGGCCAGGATGCCGATGACCGCCCACATGCCGCTGCCCACGTCGAGCGTCGGCACGCCGATGCGAAACGGCGGCGAGTCCTGCGTGCCGCTCGACCAGAACAATCCGGCGAATGCCTGCACCATCGGCTCGTAGCCGGGCCGGTCCTTCTCCGGGCCGACGGGGCCGAACGCGCTCAGCGAGCAGTAGACCAGGCGGGGGTTGAGGGCGCGCAGGACGTCGGCGCCGAGCCCGAGCTCCTCCAGCGAGCCCGGCCGCATGTTCTGGAGCACCACGTCCACGTCCTTGACGTAGTCCTTGAGCCACGCGACGTCGCTGGCGTTCTTCAGATCGAGCACGATCGAGCGCTTGCCGCCGTTGACGTTGTGGAAGACCGAGCCGGCGCCGGCCAGGAAGGGCGGCCCCCAGCCGCGCGCGTCGTCGCCGCCCTCGGGGCGCTCCACCTTGACCACGTCGGCGCCGAGCCGGGCGAGCGTTTCCCCCGCGAAGGGCCCGGCGAGGTTCTGCGCGAGCTCGAGCACTTTCACGCCGGACAGTGGAAGGGCCTTCATGGGCGGCGATGGTAGCACGGCGCTCTCCGCGTCAGAGACGCCACCAGTCCAGCTCGTCGATCTTGTGATTCCAGAAGAAGCGAATGCTGCTGCACCGGCCGCTCGACAGCCGGAGGCCCTTGCAGCGCTTGGAGCGCCGGAAGCCGTCGAGGCGCCCGATGGTCTTCTTGGGATCGTAGTCCAGGCTCTCGATCGTGAGCACAGGCGGCTCGGCGCAGATCGCGTCGTGGACGGCGCCGCCCACCGCGAAGCCCAGGATCTCCGGGCGCGGCTTGCTCGACACGACCACCCCGACGTAGACGCGATCGTCCCGCCGGCCCAGCAGCGCCTGATCCGGCCGCCCGTCGCAATCGATGTCGCCGCTCAATTCCGAGTCCGATTCCCAGACGATGTCCGGCCCGTACGTCGCCAGGGTGCGAGCGGCCGGCGTGTCCTGCGCCAGCGTGGGGCCGGCGGCGGCGAGCATGAGAGCGACGGCGATCCCACGGAGCGCGAGCCTCACGACGCCTCCATCATCGAGGGGTCACCACCGGCGGGAACTGCTCGCGGTTCGCGGCCCAGGCGCGCTGATATTCCAGGATGCGCGCGGTCTCGTGCGCGACGTCCTTGCCGTACAGACGCTCGAGCAAGTGCAGCATCGCGTCGATGCAGAGCGAGACCCCGCCGCCGGTGATCACGCGGCCGGCGTCGACCACGCTGGCCGCGCACACGTCGATCTGCGGGTGCCGCTCACGCATGACGTCGATCGGCGGCGACTCGGGCGGCACGACCTCGCGCTTGGTGGTCGCGGGCTTGCCATCGAGCACGCCGCTGGCGCCCAGGATCATGCCGCCGGTGCAGACCGAGACCAGCAGGGTGTCGGCCGCGCGGGCGCGCAGCGCCGCCAGCGTCTCCGGCCGCTGGCTCTCAGCCTGCCAGCCGGGACCGCCGGTGACGATGAGCACGTCGAGCGCCGGCGCCTCGGCCAGCGCGTGGTCGGCCAGCACCACCAGCCCGTTCGACAGCCGCACCGCACCCCTGGCCGGCGCCAGCGTGCAGATCTCGATGTCGGGCCGGATGCGGCGGGCCATCGACAGCACGCCGAAGGTCGCGAGATCGATCGGCTCGACGCCGTCGTAGACGAACACGCCGAACTTCATGCCTCAGGCCATCTGCGCCAGGCGCGCCTCGAGCCGGTCGAGATTCTGCTCGTTGGCCGGGATCGCCAGGGCCTTGATCTTGTCGCAATCGGCGGCGGTCGGGAACCGCTGGCGCCAGGTGAGCCGTGTCCCTCCGGCCTCGGCGGTCAGCGTGATCGTCAGCCGGAAGCGCGGTCCCGACACGTGCTCGATCACGATGCGCTCGGGCTTCACGATCTCGACGAAGACGCTCTCGTTCGGGTAGTCGGCGCCGTTCGGCCCGTGCATCGTGTAGTGCCACGCGCCGCCGGCGCGCAGGTCGAACTCGTGAAAGGTGTTGCGGAATCCCTGCGGCCCCCACCACTGCGCCAGGTGGGCGGCGTCGCTGAAGGCGCTGAAGACGCGCTCGCGCGGCGCGTCCAGCACGCGCGTGGTGACGAGCTCGCGGTCCGAGGTGTCGGTGGTCATGCCGGATCCTTGATCAGACGGAAGTAGGTCTGGCCCTTCACGAGCCACGCCACCGAGAACGCGATGACCGCGCCGGCCTCGGGCCAGAAGATCGAGCCGCCGCGGTCCGTGAGCGCCAGGAACCCGATGGTCGCGAAGGCGACCAGCATGATCACGCCGCAGACCGCGTAGATCTTGTTGCGCAGCCGCTTCTGCTCGGTCGGGACCGGCGGGGTGAAGGCCCGGAATCGCCGCAGGACCAGGTAACAGCTGAGCGTGAAGAAAGTCGTGACGAATATGAAGTGATAACCGACCAGCCCGCGACCGAAGTAGCACTGCGCGATGACATCGCTCATCCGCGGGTATTTGCGGAGTATCTCGGGCGCGTAGACCGGAGCCATCGGGAACAGCCCGATGCCGATCGCCGCCACGCCGGCCACCGTTGCCACCACGTTGTCGAGCATGGCCGGCGTGCGATAGCACGCGATCAGCGCGCCGCCCACGACCAGCGTGGAGACGAAGACGTCCCGCATGCCGGTGTAGTAATACGCACTGATGGAGTCGGTCGTGTGGATGCCTTCGAAGATCCACGCCCCCAGGCGCACCGCGACCGGCATGAGCAGCCCGGCCCAGCCGATCATCTGGCGAAGGGTCAGATAGGAGACGACGAACTCGCTGCTCTGCGTGCTGGTCGCGCTCATCCGGTGCTCCCTTCTCGTGGCCGCTTCGTTGGGGTTTCCCTGGGGGCGAGCACGGATACATCAGCGCAGTGCGGGAAGGATCTCCTTCGCGATGACCTCGACCTGCTCGGGTTGATAGCGGTACGGGATCAGGATGATGCGGTCGGTGCCCGCCGCCACGTGAGCGCGGAGCTGCTCGACGCACTCCTTCACGCTGCCGCGGATGGCATGCTCGATGGTGGATTCGCTCCACGCGGCCACGTCCCACTCGGTCTGGAGCCACTTGCGCATGGGCTCCTCGGTCTCGGCGCGCGACTTGCCGACGAGGATCGCGAGCTGGTTGGTGCCCGTCAGCGTCTTCGGATCGCGGCCGGCCTCGCGTGCGAAGCCGAGGATCTTCCCCCAGCCCTTCTTGTAGGACTCCGGCGTGTAGAAGTACGTCAGCCAGCCGTCGCCCTTGGTGGCCACGCGCTTGAGGACGGCGTCCACGTAGCCGCCGATGAGGATGGGCGGGCGTGGGCGCTGCGCGGTCTTCGGGCGCATGACGGCCTCGCGCAGGTTGAACTCGTCGGCCTGCAGGGTGACGCGGTCCTCCGTCCACAGGCGCGTGAGGATCTCGAAGTTGCGCTCGAAGAGACGGCCGCGCTGCTTGAAGGGCACGCCCACGGCGTCGAACTCCCGCGCATACCAGCCGGCGGCCACGCCCAGGATGAGCCGGCCCTTGCTGATGACGTCGAGCGTGCCGATCGCCTTGGCGGCCACCGTCGGGTTGCGCAGCGGCAGCACCAGCACGCCGGTGCCGAGCTTGATCTTCTCGGTGCGCGCGGCGATCGCGGTGAGCGTGCCGACGGCATCCAGGATGGGGAACGAGGGCTCGACGCCGAGGATCACGTGATCCCAGGCCCACAGCGACTCGAAGCCGAGCGCCTCCGCCCGCACGGAGTAGCGGTAGAGCTCGTCGATGTCGGGGGTCTCGGTGGGGCCGACGAAGTTCTTGATGGCGAGGCCGAAGTGGACGGGCATGGAAGTCCTTATCCCAGGAAGCGGCGTTCAGGATCGAGGGCGCGCAGCATCGCGAGCTCGTCGTCGGTCGGCGGCGCGGTCGTGGCGATCTCGGGCGCCAGCAGCAGCTCGAAGCCCGTGTTGTCACGCACCTGCTCGACGGTCACGCCGGGGTGCACGGCGTCCAGGCGCATACGCCTGGTGGCCGGATCGAAGCCGAGGATGCCGAGCGTAGTGACCACGCGCGAGACGCCGCCGAAGAGCAGGCCGCTGCGCGCGCGGCTGCCGTCACCGTCGAGCCAGGCCGGGCTGGTGACGAAGTCCACCTTCTCGACGAAGCGGCGCTTCTCGTGGGCGGTGAGGATGATGACTTCCTTGCAGAGCGAGGCGATGTCGTTGGCGCCGCCCGTCCCCGGCAGCCGCACCTTGGGCTTCCAGTAATCGCCGCCCACCACGCTCGTGTTGATGTTGCCGTGGCGATCGATCTGGGCGCCGCCCATGAAGCCGTAGTCGAGGAAGCCGCGCTGGGCGAACAGGAACGTGTCGGTGATCCCCGGCAGCATCTGCGCGCGGTGCGCCGCGCGCATCTCGTTGGTGGAGATCGGCAAGCGCCCCGGCCGGATCTGCGGCCCGATGATCCCGCCCTCGATCACCATGGTCAGCTTCGGCGCGTGCCGCTGGTGGGCCAGCGCCGCCGCCAGCAGCGGCACGCCCACGCCCGCGAACACGGTGGTGTCGTCCTTCAGCTGCCGCGAGCCGATGACCGCCAGCAGCTCGGACGGCGTGACGCTCATAATCCCGGCACCAGGTCGCGTGCGGCGTCCTGGGCGCGCTTGAGCCGCTCGCCGCCGAAGAGCGCCAGGTACTCGTCGAACGTGGCCGGTGCGTGCACGTACTTCGCGAGGTAATCGGCCACGGCGGTCGTCACGCCGCGGGCGTCGATGTCGGCCGTGTACTCGGCGAAGTGCTCGAAGTCCGCATGGTAGCGGCCCCACACCTCGTGCGGATAGGCTCCGAAGGGCTGCAGCACGAGCGCGTCCACCAGGAAGCCCGGGATCACCGTGCGGTCGGGGCGCCGCCGGATCTCCTCCTCGCTGACGATCTCTTCCGTCGTGACGAGCACGGTGGCGGCGGCGCGCGCCATGTCGGCGTCCATGTGCGGGTAGCCGTCGATCTGGCAGTTGCCGAAGCGGTCGGCGCGGCTCACGTGCAGCAGCGTCACGTCGGGGAAGAGGGCGGGCACCGCGGCCAGCGTCTGGCCGGTGTAGGGGTCCTCCAGGGTCTTCATCCCGCCGACGCCCATGAGATCGGAACCGAGCATGGTCAGCGAGGGAAGAAACGGGACACCCATCCCGGCGGCTCGAAAGCGAAGACCGAACGCGAGGTGGCTCCACTCCTCCAGCGCAACCTTGCCGGATTCCACATAGTGCCGCATGACCTTCGACACACCCCACGGCAGCCCGATGGACATCCACGCCGTCACCACGCGCTCGACGGCGCCGGCGGCCATCATCAGCTCGCCCTCGGTGCACATAAGGTTCCGCGCGAGCGTGAGGCCGGTCCGGCGCTGACGGAGGATCTCGCGAACGAGCGCCAGCGGCGTGCGCGTGAAGAGGCAGCCGCCGGCCACGATCGAGTCGCCGTCCTTGACGCGTCCCGCGGCGTCCTCGAGCGTGGTGAGCTTCTCGCCGGCCGACTTCGGCTTGGCTTCCAGCCGCCGCCGGGCGGCGACGAAGTCGTACTCGGACGGCCTCAGGTGAGGATCTCCCAGGCCGACTGGTAGCGATCGAGGTCGCGCTGGGTCTTGGGATCCATCGGGTGCTCGCGCTCGGGCACGTCCACCTTCTTGTCCTCGCCGCAGAGCGCCGTCGTGAAGTAGCGCTGCCCGGTATCGTTGGCCATCGTCACGATCGAGGGGAGCTCGGGATGGCGAGCCGCCAGCTTCAGCGCCGCGGCCACGTTGCAGCCGGTGGAGATGCCGCAGAAGAGGCCCTCCTGAGCGGCGAGGCGGCGGGCCATCATCAGGCTCTCGTCGGTGGTCGTGGTGATGATGCCGGAGAGCTGGGAGACGTCGAGGTTGTCGGGAATGAACCCGTCGCCGATGCCCTCGATGCCGTGGGGGCCCCACTCGCGCCGGGCCAGCAGCGCGCACTCCTCGGGCTCGACGGCGTAGAGCCGCACGCGCGGCTCGCGCTCGCGCAGGAACTTGCCGACGCCGGTGAGCGTGCCGCCGCTGCCCTGGGACGCCACGAAGGCGCCGATGACCCCGCCCGTCTGCTCCCACAGCTCCGGTCCCGTGGTGCGGTAGTGCGCCTCCACGTTGTCGGTGTTGTCGAACTGCCCGGGCACCCAGTAGCCGGCGGGATCGCGGCGGCGGATCTCGGCCAGGCGCTGGAGCGACAGGTCCACATCGCTCTCGCCGCCCGGCGTGAAGACGAGGTCGGCACCGTAGGCGCGCATGATCTTCTTGCGCTCCTCGCTCATGCCCTCCGGCATCACGATCGTGCACGGATAGCCCTTCACGGCGGCCACGAACGCGCACGCGATGCCGGCGTTGCCGGTCGAGCACTCCAGCACGCGCATGCCGGGCTTGAGGTCGCCGCGCGCCTCGGCGCGCTCGAACATCCACAGATAGATGCGGTCCTTGAGGCTGCCGCTCGGACCGAACCACTCGATCTTGAGATAGATCGCGGGCCGCACGCCCGTCGTCACGCGGTTGAGCCGCACCAGCGGCGTGCGTCCGACGGCCTCGGCAATGGACGGCAAGGCACTGCGATACGCGTCCCAGAGCACGGTCATAGGGACCGGATTGTACCTTACGACTTCGGCGCGGGCAGGGACAGACGACCTTCGAGCACCGGCACCACGCTGCCGCCGACGCCGATGTCGGTGGCCGCCCCGCCCTCGGCACGCAACCGGATGTGGACGAAGCTCGGCCGCCCCATCCGCGTACCCTGCTCGCTCACCAGGCGCAGCTCGCCGGTGCCGCGCACGAGGCCGTGCGCGACCAGGTAGGCGCCGAGCGGACCGCTGGCGGCGCCGGTGGCCGGATCCTCGGCCACGCGCGAGACGTGCGGCGCGAACATCCGCGAGTACGCGCCGGTCGGCTCGGGGGCGAACACGAACACGCCGGGCACGCCCTCCCCGGCCGCGCGGCGCATGGCGGCCACGTCGAGCGCGGCGCGATCGACCGCCTCGCGGTCGCGTAGCGGCACGTAGAGGAAGGCCCGGCCGGTGGAGCCGGTCAGGATCGGCGCGCTCGCGTGCAGCGCCGCCGGCGCGAGCCCGAGC
>JBKPRI010000409.1:0-5520 GCA_046734515.1 Candidatus Methylomirabilota bacterium
CCCGCTTGTGCTTGCCGCTCAGAAAACCCCCGGCCAGCGGGTTGTAGGGAATCACCGCGAGGCCCTCGGCCGCGCACAGCGGGAACAGCTCGCGCTCGACCTGCCGGAAGAGCAGGTTGTAGCGCGGCTGCACGCTGGCGAAGCGCGCCACGCGCAGCACGTCGCTGCGTCCGAGCGCGCGCGCCGTCTCCCACGCCGGCAGGTTGGAGCAGCCGACGTAGCGGGCCTTGCCGCTGGTCACGATGGTGTCGAGCGCGCCGAGCGTCTCGTCGATCGGCGTGCTGGGGTCGGGGTGGTGGAGCTGGTAGAGATCGACGTAGTCCGTGCCGAGCCGCCTGAGCGAGGCGTCGATGGCGTCGAGCAGGTGCTTGCGCGAGAGGCCCACGTCCCACGGGTTCGGCCCGGTGGCGCCGAAGCCCTTGGTGGCCACGATGAACCCGTGACGGCGGCCCTTCAGCCAGCGGCCGAGGATCTCCTCGGTGCGTCCGACGGTGTCCGCAGTGCCACCGAGCGGATAGACGTCGGCCGTGTCGAGAAACGTGATGCCGCCCGCGGCGGCGCGGTCGAGGATCGCGCGCGACGCCGCCTCGTCGCACTGCACGCCGAACGTCATCGTGCCCAGGCAGAGCTGGGAGACGCTCAGCCCCGTGCGGCCGAAGCGGACGTGGCGCACGCTCAGCGCCCCTGGAACTGCGGGCGCCGCTTCTCCGAGAAGGCCTTCACGCCCTCCTGGTAATCCTGGCTGTTGAAGCACTCGGCGATGAGCCGGTCCAGCAGCGCGATGTCGCGCTGGTCGGGCGGGTAGCCGAGCTGCTCCACGGTGTTCTTGGCCGACTTGATGGTGAGCGGCGCGTTGCGCGCGATGGTCTCGGCGTACTTGCGCGTGAAGCTCTCCAGCTCGGCCTTGGGGACCACCTGGTTGACCAGGCCCATGCGCCAGGCGTCCTGCGCGCTGAAGTCCGTGCGCGCGGTGAAGAAGATCTCCTTGGTGTAGGCGGGGCCCACCAGGCGCACGAGCTTCTCCATGCCGTGGTAGTGATAGCCGAGCCCCAGGCGCGCGGCCGGCACGCCGAAGCGCGAGTCGTCCGAGCAGATACGCAGGTCGCAGCCGATGGCGATGGACAGCCCGCCGCCGATGCAGAAGCCGTGGATCATGGCCAGCAGCGGCTTCTGCAGATGCGCCAGCGCGTCGGAGCCGGCGGCGGAGATGCGCCGGTAGTTCTCCTCGTCGGCCATGTTCTTGCGCTTGTCCTTGAACTGGGAGATGTCGGCGCCGGACACGAAGGCCTGGTCGCCGGCGCCGCGCAGGACCACCACGCGGATGGCGTCGTCGGCGGTCAGCTCTTTCACGTAGCCGGGCATGGCTTCCCACATCTCCTGGCTCACCGCGTTGCGCTTCTCCGGCTGGTTGAAGATGATCCAGCCGATGGCTCCGTCTTTCTGCATCAGCAGCTTGTCGGTCATGTGATTTCTCCCGCTCCGGTGTATCTCGACCCAGGCCTCAGCGCAAGTCGTGATAGCTTTCGCGCCACAGGGAGGACGCACGATGGGACACGGCTTCGCCCTCTTCGCCGGCACCGCCGCCGACGTCATCCAGGCCTCCGCGCGCGAGGCCGAGACGCTCGGCTACACCTCGTTCTGGGTCAATCACCCGGGCTCGACGGACGGTCTGGCCGCGCTGGCCCAGGCGGCGGGCGTCACCAGCCGCCTCGACCTCGGCGTGGGCGTGATCCCGCTGCACACCCGGGGGCCGGCCAGCATCGTGGAGGGCGCCAAGGCCACGCGGCTGCCGCTTCCGCGGCTGCTGCTCGGCATCGGCAGCCCCAATCCGAAGTCGCTGGACCGCGTGCGCGAGGGCGTGGCCGAGATCCGCAAGCACCTGCAGACGCGGATCATCGTCGCCGCGCTCGGTCCGAAGATGTGCCGGCTCGCCGGCGAGGTGGCCGATGGCGTGCTCTTCAACTGGCTCACGCCCGAGTACGCCAGGCGCTCGGCCGAGCTCGTGCGCGAGGGCGCGGCGGCGGCCAAGCGCAAGGTGCCGACCACGTACGCCTACGTGCGACTGGCGATGGGCGCGGCCGGGCTGGCGCGGCTGAACGACGAGGGCGGGCGCTACGCCGGGATCCCGGCCTACGCCGCCCACTTCGAGCGCATGGGCGTGAAGCCCGTCGACACGGCCGTGGCCGGACAGACGCCGGCCGAGATCCGCGCCGGACTCGCGAAGTGGAAGGGCGCGGTGGACGAGATCGTGCTGCGCTCGATCACCGAGCGCGACACGACCGAGGAGACGCTGGAGCTCGTCCGGGTCGCCAAGCCGGCGTAGCGGCCCGCACCGCCGCCGTCTGAAATCGTGGGCATTGATCCGGCCCGAACGGCGTGACTAGGATCGGCGCATGACCCAGTATCCGCTACGCGCGCGACGGTGGACACGCAAGGAGTACCAGAAGCTCGGCGAGCTCGGCATCCTGCCGGAGGACGAGCCCGTCGAGCTGCTCGACGGCCAGCTGTACGTGGCCGAGCCGAAAGGCGCCCCGCACGCGTCCGTGGTGCGGCTGACGGCGAGTGCGCTCACCCGCGCCTTCGGTGACGGGTGGCTCGTCTTTACCCAGGATCCGATCGCCCTGGACGACGTCTCCGAGCCGGAGCCTGATGTCGTCGTCGTGCCTGGCGGTCTGCTCGATTACCTCGAGGACCATCCGGCTCGCCCGGCGCTCGTCGTCGAGGTGGCCCAGACGAGCCTCTACTTCGACCGCGCCCACAAGGGCAGCGCCTACGCTCGCGCGGGCCTGCCCGATTACTGGATCGTCAACCTGGTGGACTGGCGGGTCGAGATCTATCGCCGTCCGGCCGAGGACCGGAGCGCCGAGCTCGGCTGGCGCTATCTCGACGTCGAGCTCTTCACGCCGGGGGCGGCCATGGCGCCGCTAGCCCGGCCCGCCATCGCCATCGCGGTCTCCGACATCCTGCCGGAGGCGCTTCGGCGCCTGCGGTGAAGAGCGTGACGACGTACCCGGTGCGCACGCGCCGCTGGACGCGCGAGGAGTACCACCGGCTCGGTGAGCTCGGCATCTTGCCGGAAGACGAGCCGGTCGAGCTTCTCGACGGCCAGCTCATTGTCGCCGAGCCCAAGGGGACACCGCACACGACGGCGGTCTCGCTCGCGGTCGATGCGCTGCGACGCGCGTTCGGGGCCGGCTGGCTCGTGCGCCAGGAGGGGCCCATCGCGCTCGACGACGGCTCCGAGCCCGAGCCCGACGTCGTCGTGGTCCCGGGCGGCCCACGGGACTACCTCGTCGATCACCCCGCGCGGCCGGCGCTCGTCGTCGAGGTCGCGGACACCAGCCTGCTGCTGGACCGCCACCACAGGGGCAATGCCTACGCACGCGCCGGCCTGCCGGACTACTGGATCGTCAACCTAGTCGATCGCCGGCTCGAGGTCTATCGGCGGTCGGGCACGGACCCGGCCACCGAGCTCGGCTGGCGCTATCTCGACATGCGCCGTCTGGCGCCCGGCCACGCCATCAGCCCGCTGGCGCTGCCGGACGCGCGGATCGCGGTCGCCGACCTCCTGCCGTAGCGCAGCCGCTCAGTTGACACCGTCCTGCACGAACCCCGCACGCCGTTGCAGCGGGCGTTGCGAGTTGACGTCACATCGTCGGCGAGATGAACTCTCCGCCCATGGCCACGAGGGCCCACGGGCCGGCCTGGGCGTCCCATGAGAAGCCGATGTGAGCGCTGAGCGCGTGCTGGTCGCGGAAGATGCGCTGGATGGGATAGCGGTCGTAGATGCCGTTGGCGCCGGCGAGCGCGTGCAGCTCGTCGATGGCCTCGGTGCAGCGGTCCATGCCCCACGCCACGTTGCGCTTGAAGCGGAGCTTTTCGTCCAGCGTGGGCGCGCGCCCCTCGTACGCGATGCGCTCGGCCTCTGCGCAGTCGGTCCGGATGAGCAGCCGGGCGGCGTCCACCTTGGCGCCGGCCGCGGCCACGCGCAGCTGCACGGCCTGGAAGTCACGCATGCGCATCGCCGTGTAGCTGGTCGAGCGCTCCTTGATGGCCTCGATCGTGAGCTCGAGCGCGGCCTGGGCGTTGCCCACGCCGGCGCCGGCCAGACAGTGCGAGCCCAGGCCGGACAGCGGCACGCGGTAGAGCGGGTTCGGGTTCACGCGGAAGCCGGGATACTCGGTGCCGCCCCGGGCGAGGTACATCGACAGCGCCCGGTGCTCGGGCACGAACACATCGGTGGCCTTGACCGACTTCGAGCCCGTGCTGCGCATGCCCACCACGTGCCAGTCGTCCACGATCTCGTACTCCCCGCGCGGCACCAGGCACATGCGGTGATCGATGACCCTCTCGCCGTCTCGCACCATCACGGCCAGCATGTTCCAGGTGGCGTGATCGACGCCGCTCGAGAAGTTCCAGAACCCGCTGATGACCAGCCCGCCGTCGACCTTGCGGGCACGGCCCTGCGGATAGGCGATGCCGGACGCGATCAGCGCGTCGGGATCGGCGCCCCACACCTCTTCCTGCGCCCGCTCGTCGTAGAGCGCGAGCATCCAGTGATGGATGCCGAGGTTGCCGACGTTCCACGCCGTCGAGGCGCAGCCGCGTCCGATCTCGTACGGGATGTCGAAGATCGCCGTGAACGGCAGCTCGGCGCCGCCCCAGCGCTTCGGCTGGTGGAAGCGGAACAGCCCCGTGCGGTGCAGGTCGTTCAGCGTCTCCTTCGACATCTGGCGCAGGCTCTCGTCGTGCGCGGCGCGCTCGCGCAGCGCCGGCACCAGCGTGCGCGCCCGCGCGAGCGCCTCCTCGTGGCCGAGCCCGGTGAACGACGTCATGGCGGGATAGTATAAGCTCCGCGTTCGAGGAGGTCAGCATGGACGCCAACGCCAAGAAGACCGCGCTCCGCATGATTCCCTACGGGCTGTTCGTTCTCACCGCCGCCTCCAAGGACGGCCGCGTGGCCGCCGCCACCGTGAACTGGGTGACCCAGGTCGCCTTCGAGCCTCCGCTGGTGGTGGTCGGCGTGAAGGTCGACTCGCACGCGCACCCGCTCATCAAGGAGACACAGGCCTTCGCGCTCAACGTGCTGGGCAAGGGCCAGGGCCCGCTCGCCTTCACGTTCTTCAAGCCGGCCGAGGTCAAGGGCGACACGATCTCCGGCGAGAAGTTCCGCACCGGCACGACGGGCGCACCGATCCTGGCCAGCACGCCGGCCTTCATCGAGTGCACGCTGGAGGCGACCGTGGAGAAGGGCGATCACTCCGTGTTCGTCGGCCGCGTGGTGGAGGCCGGTGTCGCCAAGTCGCCGGACGGCCGTCTGGACGACGCGACGCTCTGGCTCAAGGAGCTGGGCGACAAGGTCTACTACGGCGGCTGATCAGGTCCCGAGCCGGCGGCGCAGCTCCTCGGCGATGCCTGTCTGATCGACGGTGCCGAGCCCGGCCTGGGCGACCAGGCCGGTGGCGCCGTCGGGCTTGGGCACCAGGTGCGCGTGAGCGTGGAAGACGGTCTGGCCGGCGC
>JBKPRI010000410.1:0-6028 GCA_046734515.1 Candidatus Methylomirabilota bacterium
CGGACGCCGAGGACTGGTGCCTTTTGCTCGGCGAGCTGACGAACGGCGCCCAGGTGTCGTTCACGTCCAGCCGCGTCGCCCACGGCGCCAACGAGACCACGCTGGAGGCCTACGGCACCGCCGGCGGCGTGCAGTACCGGCTCGGGCGCGAGGCGCCCGGCTGGTGGGCGGGCGAGCTGCGTCTGTCGCGCGGCGGCGCCTTCGAGCCGGTGGCGCCGCGCGTGCCCGTGCCGTCGATCGCGAGCACGGAAGCGTTCGAGCAGATCGGCCGCGGCACCATCGCGCCGCTGGTCGCGCGGTTTCTCGACGCCATTCGCACCGGTGCGGCGCCGTCGCCCTCGCTGGCCGACGGTCTGGCCGCCCAGCTCGTGATCGACGCGGCCGCCGCAGCTGCCGCTCGCGGTTCCTGGATCGACATTCCGCAGCTCACCGCCTAGCGCTCCGGAGGGTCATCGATGACCACCACTGTCAGTCGCCGTCGCTTCCTTGCGGTCACCGCCGGCGCCGCCGTGCTCGGCGAGGCGCCCGCCTTCGCGCAGGGCACCACGCTGCGCCTGCTGCAGTGGTCGCACTTCGTGCCGGCCGCCGACAAGGTGTTCGACGCGCAGGCGGCGGAGTTCGGCAAGCAAGCCGGCGTCGATGTGCAGATCGAGCGCATCAATCAGAACGACATCCAGACGCGCGTGACGGCGGCGGTGCAGAGCGGCAGCGGCCCCGACATCATCATCATGGCCAACAATCACCCGCTGCTCTACGAGACTGCGCTGGCCGACGTCAGCGACGTGGCCGAGGCGGTCGGCGGCAAGCAAGGCGGCTGGTACGACTACGCGAAGCTCAACTGCGTGGCCGGCTCGAAGTGGATCGCCGTGCCGCAGTTCATCATCTCGTGGGCGATCACGTATCGCGAAGACTGGCTGAAGGAGGCGGGCTTCGAGTACCCGAAGACGTGGGACGACTTCCGCAAGGTCGGCAAGGCGATGAAAGCCAAGGGGAAGCCGTTCGGCCAGGCCTTCGGCCACAGCATCAACGACCCCAACAACTGGTGCTATCCGCTCGTGTGGATGTGGGGCGGCATGGAGGTGCAGAAGGACGGCAAGACCGTCGCTCTCAACAGCAAGAACACCGTCGAGGCCGTGAAGTTCAACACGTCGCTGTGGAAGGACGTCTTCGACGAGGGCGGGCTCGCGTGGGACGACTCCAACAACAACCGCGCGTTCCTCTCCAGCGAGATCTCGCTGACGGGCAACGCGCCGAGCATCTACGTGGCGGCGCGAGACAAGTTCCCCGACGTGTACAAGGGCACCAACCACGGCCACTATCCTCCCGGTCCGGCCGGCCGCTTCTACTGGCTGCCGTGCTGGAACTCGTGCGTGATGAAGCAGAGCAAGAACGTGAAGCTGGCCAAGGACTTCATTCGCTTCTACATGGACCGCGCGCAGTACGACAAGTACTTCGAGACGATGGACACCTTCGGGATTCCGGGCACGAAGGCGTACCGCGACCACGCGCTGTGGAAGAAGGATCCCAAGACGGCGGTGTTCCCGGAGACCCTCGCCTCCGCACGGCAGGTTGGCTACGCGGGCCCGCCCGGCCGCAAGGCGACCGAGGCGCTGTCGAAGTACATTATCGTCGACATGTTCGCGAAAGCCATCCAGGGCCTGAAGCCGGAAGAGGCGGTGGCGTGGGCGGCAGGGGAGCTGAAGAAGATCTATGACGCCTGAGGAGCTGGCCGGCGCGCTCAAGCGACAGCTCAACCCGGCGCGCAAGCGGTGGCAGAAGCCCGGTGTCCTCGTGCGCGCGCTCAGGCTCCGGCGCGGCCAGATGATCGCCGAGATCGGCTCGGGGCCCGGCTACTTCACGCCGCTGCTGGCCCGCGCGGTGGGCCCGTCGGGCCACGTCTTCGCCGTCGATCCCGAGCCGCTGGTCCTCGACGTGCTGCGCAAGCGGCTGTCGCGGGCCGGGGTGAAGAACGTGACGCCCGTGCTCGGGCGTGACGACGATCCGCTCATTCCGCGCGGCCGCTGCGACGTCGCGATCATCATCAACGCCTACCATCACATCCACGGCGCGCCCGCGTTCCTGCGCCGCCTGGCCGCCGTGCTGGCGCCCGGCGCGCGCGTCATCAACGTGGACTGGAACGAGCACTCGGAGTTCGGCCCGCCCCCGAAGCGCCGCGTGCCCCGCGCGCGCTTCCTGCGCGACGCCCGGCGCGCCGGGTTGCGCTTCGTGGCCGATCGACCGCTGCTCGAGCATCAGTACTTCCTCGAGCTACGCCGCGGGCGGCGAGACGGCCGGTGACGTCCGGACTCTGGCTGGCCGCGGTGCTGGTGTTCGCCGCTGCCTCCACCTGGGCAGATACCGTGCCACGCGTGGGGACGGTCGACGTGCAGGCCGTGGTCACCAGATCGGCAAAGGGGATGACGGCCAAGCAGATCCTCGACAAGGAGAAGGACGTCTACGAAGCGGAGCTGGGCGTTCGTCGCCAGGAGCTCGAGGTACTCCGCGAGGAGATCCAGAAGTCGGCGCTGTCCCCCAATGCGAAGCAGGAGAAGCAGGATCAGCTCGAGCGCAACCGGCGTGACGCGACCAGGCGCGCCGAGAATTTCACTCAGGCGCTCGAGAGTCACGAGCAGGTGTTGATCAGGCAGCTGCTCGAGGAGGTCGTGAAAGTGGTCCGCGAGCTGGGCGCCGAGCAGAACTACGATGCGATCGTGGAGACCCGGGCCAGCCGCGCCATTTACGAGCGCTCGGGCCGCACGCTCGCCGACACGACGAAGGCCGAGGACGTGACCGGCGAAGTCATGCGGCGCCTGGACGCGCGGCCGTTCATACCGCAATGAGCGCGGGCGGCAAGGTGTTCCTCGACTACGACCAGGCGGCGCTCGACCGCGCCTACGACCAGACTCAGTGGGCGCCGAACCAGCAGGAGGTGATCGCGCGGCGCGTGGCTGCCGGCGACGCCGTGCGTGCCCGCCTCGGTGAGCCACGCCGCATGGCCTACGGGCCCACACTGGTCGAGCAGCTCGACATCTACACCACGGCCCGCGCCAATGCCCCCGTGATGATCTTCCTGCACGGCGGCGCCTGGCGCGCCGGCGACGCGCGCAGCCAGGCCTTTGCCGCCGAGATGTTCGTGACCGCGGGCGCGCACTTCGTGGCGCCCGACTTCGGGCTCGTGATGGACATCGGGCTCGACGGCATGGTGGCCCAGGTACGCCGCGCCGTCGCGTGGGTGGCCGCGAACGCCGCGAGTTTCGGCGGCGACCCTGGGCGCATCTACGTCGGCGGCCACTCCTCCGGCAGCCATCTCGCCGCGAATGTATTGGTTACCGACTGGGCCAAGGACTTCGGGCTGCCCGCCGATCTCGTCAGGGGCGGTCTCTGCACGAGCGGAATGTACGACCTGAAGCCCGTCCGGCTGTCCGCGCGCTCGTCGTACGTGAAGTTCGACGACCGCATCGAGCACGCGCTGAGCCCCATCCGTCACCTCGCACGCCTGCGCTGCCCGGTGGTGGTGGCGTACGGCACGAAGGATTCGCCGGAGTTCCAGCGGCAGTCACGCGAGTGGGCCGAGGCGCTCCGGGGGATCGGGCGACTGCAGGGGCTGGTGGTCGGCGAGGGGCTCAATCACTTCGAGCTGCCCGAGACCCTGGCTGATCCGAGCAGCCCGCTCGCGCGTGCGGTGCTCACACTCCTCGGTCTGGAGACGCACAGGTAAGTCGTCGGACGCCGGATCAAGGCATCTCCAGGACGATGGCTGGTGCGCACGGCGCCTCGATGCCCCGAAGCCGTAGCGGGCGAGTCCCGCACGCGCTCGAGCCAATCGCCCCGCCGCACGTATATGTAGAACGGTCCCTCGAACGGCGACGCTGTCAGGCACAGAGCAACGCCGCCTTGAATCCATGTTTGCGCGGCGGCACTCGTTCAGGGTAGGAACGGATCGTTGACGTAGGCCTCGCCGCCGCTGAGGAGCCACAGCCAGTAGCCGTTTGCAGCGGCGTGAGAAGTCGCAATATCGGGTGACGTGACTCCCGCCAGGAGACCAAGCGCCAACAGATACGGGGCAACCGGCCGCGCAAGCCTCGGCTTCAGCTCGCTCAGCGTCCGAGCGCGCGGGCGACGGCGTCCACGTCGGCCTCGGTGTTGTGCAGATGGAACGACAGCCGGACGCCGCCGGCCCGAACCGCGGCCTTGATGTTCGCCGCGGCGAGGCCCGAGAGCCCGTCGCCGACGCTCACACTGAGGATGGCCGAATCACCCGGCGCCATCCCGAGCCGCGCGCGAAGCGCGTTGGCGAGTCCCACGTCGTGGCGATGGATCGTGTCGATGCCGACCTCGGCCAGCAGATCGAGCGCAGGCACCGTGCCCACCCACGCGAGCCACGCCGGCGAGATGTCGAGGCGCCGCGCGTCGGCGGCCAGCCGCAGTGGCGGTCCGTAGATGGACGTCCACGGATTGTCGCCGGCGTACCAGCCGGCGTAGAGCGGGCGCAGCATGCCGAGACGCTCGGGCTTCACGATGCCGAACGCCGTCCCCCGCGGCGACATCAGCCACTTGTAGGCGGCGCACGACACGAAATCGAACGCGTCGGCGCGGAACGGCAGCCAGCCGATGGCCTGGGTGGCGTCGATGTACGTCATGCAGCCGTGACGCCCCGCCGCCACCGCGAGCGCGTCGAGCCCGCCGGGGACGAGGCGGCCGTCGGCGGACTGCACGGCGCTGACGGCGACGAGATCCACGCCGGGACGGATCGCGTCGAGCAGCCCGGCGAGCGGGACGGTCTTCACGCTCACGCCGCGGTCGGCGTGCGCCATGAAAGGAAAGAGGACGGAGGTGAAGTCCTCCTCGGCGCCCAGCACCACGGTGCCCGCGGGCAGCGCGGCGGCGATCAACGCGCCGAACGTCGAGACCTGGTTGCCGATGGCCACGCGCGCGGGTGTCGACCCCACGAGCTCGGCGAACCGCTCGCGCGCGCGCGTGACAACGGCGTCGTACGCGGCCGCCTCCGCGCGCCCCGTGCGCCAGGTGTCGATGGCGCCGGCGAGGGCGTCGAGCGCGCGGCGGGGCGGCAGCCCGATGCTCGCAGTGTTGACGTAGATGTTCTCGGGCTCGAACTCCTTGCGGGCGTCGTCGAGGCCGAGCGCGCCCATCAGGCCAGGCCGAGGCGCTTGCGCTCCTCGTCCTTCAGCACGCGCCGCAGGATCTTGCCGGACGCGGTCTTTGGAATCGCGTCGACGAACTGGATCTCCTGCAGCGTCTTGTAGCCGGCCAGCCGTCCGCGCGCCCACTGCAGCAGCGCGTCGGCGGTGAGCGCCTTGTCGCGGGCGACGACGAAGGCCTTGGGCACCTCGCCGGCCTCCTCATCGGGCTTGCCGATCACTGCACAATCCGCCACGCCGGGATGCTCGAACAGCAGGGCCTCGATCTCGGCCGGCGCGATGCCGAAGCCCTTGTACTTGATCATCTCCTTCTTGCGGTCGGTGATGGTCAGGAAGCCCTCGGCGTCGAGACGGCCGATGTCGCCCGTGTAAAGCCAGCCGTTGCGCAGCGCCGCCTCCGTGGCTTCGGGCGCATTCCAGTAGCCGAGCATGAGCTGCGGGCCGCGCACGATGACCTCGCCGACCTCGCCCGGCGGCAGCTCGCGCTCGCCCGTCTCGATGTCGACGATCTTCTGCTCGGTGTCGTTGCACGGCAGCCCGGCCGTGTCGATCGTCAGCCGGCGGTCGTCGTGGACGGGATTCAGGTGCGTGATGGGTCCCGCCTCGGTGAGGCCGTACCCCTGCACGACTCGGACGCCGGTGAGCTGCGTGAAGCGGCGCGCCAGCTCGGGCGGCGTGGGCGCCGCGCCGACCATGAACATCTTCACGCTCGACCAGTCGACGGTGCCGATGTCCGGCTTGCTCGCCATGGCCAGCAGCACGGGCGGCACCGCGAACACGATCGTGATCCGCTGCTCGACGATGAGTCGCAGCGTGTCGGCCATGTCGAAGCGCTCCATCACCACCATGCGGATGCCGCCGTGCACGGC
>JBKPRI010000411.1:0-10618 GCA_046734515.1 Candidatus Methylomirabilota bacterium
GCGCTCGCACAGCGCCGGCCGCACGCGCGCCACGCCGAGCTCGGTGGCCGCGCGCACGATGGCTTCCATCTTGTCGCCCTTGGGGATGCCCTGCACGAGCGTGATGGCCAGCGGCGATTCCGGCGCGCCGCGCTCGACCGCGAGCACGGTGCCGCTGGCGGCCTCGCCCACGCTGTCCAGGCGCACGGTGTAATCGCGGCCGGCGCCGTCGGTGGCGACCACGGTGTCGCCGGGGGCGAGCCGCAGCACGCGGGTGAGGTGGCGCGACTCGTCCGCGTCGAAGGTCACGCGGCCCTCGACGACGCGCTCAGGCGGAAGCGTGAAGCGCCGCATGACGCAGAGCCAGGCTGGTCCATCCCTCGAGGCTGCGCGCCCCCTCGCGGCGGAAGCCGTGCGCAGCCAGCACGGCGGCCACCTCATCGGCTTCCGCGTCGAGCAGACCACCGGCCACCAGCACGCCGCCCGGCGCGACGAGGACCGTGTAGCGCTCCGCGAAGGCGCGGTGCGCGGCGGCCAGAAGATTGGCGAGCACGAGCGGGGCGGGCGGCGCCGCCAGCGTGGCCACGTCGTCCACGACGGCGCGCACGCGATCGCCCACGCCGTTGCGCTCGGCGTTCGCCTCGGCCGCGGCGATGGCGTCGGGATCGCAGTCGCACGCGAGCACCTCGCCCACGCCGAGCCGCGCGGCGGCGATGGCCAGGATGCCGGAGCCCGTGCCGAGGTCGAGGGCCCGGGCGGGGCGCTCGGCGGCGACGAGCGACTCCAGCAGCTCGAGGCATGTCGCCGTGGTGCCGTGGTGTCCGGTACCGAACGCCCGGCCCGGCTCGATGGCGAGCACGACGCGCTCGCCCGGGGCCGGCGTCTCCCACGGTGGCGTGATGAGCAGCGAGCGCCCGACGGGCACGGGACGGAAGTGCTCGCGCCACGCCGAGGCCCAGTCGGCGTCGGCCAGCGGCGCCACGCGGGCGCGCGGCCCCGCGGCGTGGCCGAGCGCGCGCAGACCGGCCAGGTAGGCGTCGACGCGCACGGCGAGGGCGTCGGTGGAGGCGGTCACGGGAAAGAACGCGCGGAGGCGGGACGGGCCGGCGACGAGCGTTTCCTCGACGACGCCCACCGCACCCTGCTCCCAGAGGAAATTGGTCAGCGCCTCGGCCGCATCGTCGCCGACGTCGACCAGGACCTCGACGTAGGCGGTGACGCCGGCCGCCCCCACCACGCCTACATCACCCGAGGAGCTTCTTCATGCGCTCGAGGAAGGAGGTGGCCAGCGGGCCCTTGTCCTTCGAGGCCGCCTCGAACGCCTCCAGCGCGTCGCGCTGCTTGGCGTTGAGCTTCTGCGGCACCTCGAGCAGGAGGCGGTAGACGGCGTCGCCGTGACCGCGGTCGCGCAGGTGGGGCATGCCCTTGCCGCGCAGGCGCAGGAGCTGGTGCGGCTGGCTGCCGGCCGGCACCTTGAGCGTGGCGCTGCCGCCGAGCACCGGCACCTCCAGCTCGGCGCCGAGCGCGAGATTGGCGAACGACACGGGCAGGTCGCAGTAGAGGTCGTTGCCGTCGCGGGCGAACATCGCGTGCTCGCGCAGCCGCACGAGCACGTAGAGATCGCCGGGCGGGCCGCCGTTGAGGCCGCCCGAGCCCTCGCCGGTGAGGCGTAGCTGCATGCCGTCGTCGATGCCGGCGGGAATCTTCACGCCGAGCAGCTTCTCGGCGCGCTGCCGCCCATCGCCGCGGCAGTCCTTGCACGGACTCTTGTTGATCTGCCCCTCGCCGCGGCACTTCGGGCACGGCCGCGCCACGGTGAGGATGCCGTGGCTCATGCGCACCTCGCCGCGGCCGCCGCACCCGTCGCAGGTGACCTTGCGCGTGCCGGCCTCGGCGCCGGTGCCGCTGCACGTCGAGCACGTCTCCAGCCGGGGGATCTGGACCTTGGTCTCGAGCCCGGCGGCCGCTTCCTCCAGCGTGAGCTTCAGCTCGTACTGGAGATCCTCTCCGCGCGCCGCGCGTGTGCGCCGGCCGCCCCGGCCGCCGCCGCCCAGGAAGTTCTCGAAGATGTCCTCGAACAACGAGCCGAAGCCGGCGTCGAAGCCGCCGCCCGACGCGGTACCGGGCGCGGTGCCGAAGCGGTCGTAGTGCGCGCGCTTGTCGGGGTCGGACAGGCAGGCGTAGGCCTCGTTGATCTCCTTGAACTTCTCCTCGGCCTCCTTGTTGCCCTGATTCTTGTCCGGGTGGTACTGCATGGCGAGCGAGCGGAACGCCTTCTTGAGCTCGGCCTCGCCCGCTTGCGGCGCGACGCCGAGGACCTCGTAGTAGTCGCGAGCCACCTAGGCGGCGTCCTCGTCGGGCGCGCCGGCGACGGCCACCATCGCCGGGCGCAGCACGCGGCCGTTGAGCAGGTAGCCGGCCGCCGTCTCCTGCACCACGGTGTCGGGCGGCCGATCCGCGCTCACCACGCGCGCAATCGCCTCGTGCCGGGTGGGATCGAAGCGCTCGCCCACCGCCGAGTAGCGGGTGAGGCCCGTCTTCTCCAGCACGCGCAGCAGCTCGCGCTGGATCAGCTCGACGCCGCTGACCACGGTGCCGGACTCGCCGGCGGCGCGGGCGGCGGCCAGCGCGCGATCGAGGTTGTCGAGCACGGGGATGAGGTCGCGCAGGAGCGTCTCGGTGGCGTACTTGACGTAGTCCTCGCGGTCACGCTGCGCGCGGCGGCGGACGTTGTCGGTCTCGGCCAGGGCCCGCATGAGCCGGTCCTGCCGCTCCTCGAGCTGGCGCTTCAGCTCCTCGATGTCGGGCTCGGCGGTGTCGTGCGGTGTGGCGTCGTCCATCTGTCGAAGTATATCAGCGGCTCGGCGCGGCGCTCAGGACGGCAGGTAGAGGTCCTGGCGAACACGGGACAGCACCTCGGTCACCTGGCGGGCCGTCTCGTTGACCACGGAGATCACCTCGGGGTACGGCAGGCGCCTGGGACCGACCACGCCCAGGATGCCGAGGACCTGGTCGCGGTACATGTAGGTCGACGTGATCAGCGTGCACTCCCGCATCTCGCTGACCGGGTTCTCGTCGCCGATCATCACGCGCACGCCGTCGTCGGCGGCCAGCGTGGTCATCAGCTCGGCCAGCCGCTCCTTGTGCTCGAACGTGCGCAGGAGCTGGCGCGTGGTCTCGAGGTCCCAGAACTCCGGGTGGTCGAGCATGTTGATGGCGCCGCTCACGTAGAGCGTGCGGCCGCGCAGCATCGCCACGATCTGCTCGGTGATCGCCCGCGCGCGCGTGTGCAGCGCGTCGAGCGGGTCGTCGGGCGCCTGCTCCATGGCGACGATGGCCTCGACCGTGCGGTCGCGGAAGCGCCGCGTCAGCTCGCGGGCAATCCGGCGGACCTCGTCGGCGGCCAGCGGAGGGTCGAGCGAGATCTCGCGAACGGTCATCCACCCGGCGTCGGTGACGATCACCGCCAGCGCCCGGTCATTCTCCAGCGGGACCAGATCCACGCGTGCGATCGTCGTGTGCTTGAGCGGCGGCGCCAGCAGCAGGCCGGTCAGCCGCGTGGCCGACGACAGGTGCGAGGAGGCCTGCTCCATGAAGCCCTCGACGCCGGCCCGCCGCGGCGCGCGCGCCAGCCCGCCGCCGCCGGGACCCTGGGCGGGCGGGAACGACTCGACATAGAACCGATAGGCCTTATCGGTGGGCACCCGGCCCGCGCTGGTGTGGGGCTGGGCCAGATAGCCCATGTCCTCCAGGTCGGCCATGGCGTTGCGGATGGTGGCCGGGGAGAGATGCGGGAAGTGGCGCTTGACGAGAGCCCGCGACCCGACCGGCTCGGCGGAGTCGATGTACTCGCGAATGGTGGCGATCAGCACATCCCGGTGGCGGGCGTCCATCTGCTCTTTTGTAACGGCCGCGTGCGGGGGAGTCAAGGTGGCGGCCGGCGCTAGAATCTGGCCCGTGCTTGCCGTCGATCCCCCCGTGCTCGCCTTGCTCGGGCGTGTCTGGCCCAAGATCCCGCCGGCCGTCGCTCTCGCCGACAGCCTCGGCTTCTCCTGGGCGGAGGTCTCGACGCCGTTCGTCCACTACGCGGGTGACCGCGCGGTGGCCCACGTGGGCGTCATCGAGCTGCCGCTGGTGATCGGCGGCCGGCAGCGCATGGTGGGCTCGATCCACGGGGTGTGCACGGACCCTGATCACCGCGGCCGTGGTCACGCGCGTGCGCTGATGCAGACCGCGCTGGCCCATTGCCGCGTGCGCTACGGCAGCGTCGTGCTGACCACGCTGATCCCCGAGTTCTACGCGCGGTACCACGGCTTTCGCGTCGTGCCGGAACACGCGTTCACGCGCCCCGTCGCCGGCATCGCGCCGTCGGCGGGCGGCCGCCGGTTGTCGCCGACCGTCGAGGACGGACAACTCCTCACGCGGCTGCTGGCCCGGCGCGTGCCGGTGTCGGAGCGGCTGGGCGCGCTGGACGCCGCGACCGTGTTCGTCTTCGCGCTGCTGCTGGGATGGGGCGACTTCTCCCGCGCCTACCACCACGCCGCGCTCGACGTGGTGACCGTGCACGAGGTGGTGGAGCAGACGCTGGTGCTCTACGACGTCGTCGGCGCGACGATCCCGCGGCTGGCCGACCTGCTGGAGGCCATCGGCGCCAACGTCGATCGCGTGGTGACGCTCTTCGTGCCCGACCGCCTCGGCCCCGGCTTCCGGGCCGAGGCGTGGGATGCCTCGCGTGCGCAGGCGCTCGGCGATCCCGGCTTCGCCGGCCTCATGGCGCGCGGCGCGCTGAGCACCGGTGCCGAGGCGTTCATGCTGCCGGTGACCGCCCGGACGTGATCAGGCGTACTGCTGACCGATGAGCTCCGCGACGAGGGCGGGCTTGTCCTGCCCCTCGATCTCGACCGTCATCTCGGACGTCACGCGCACGCCGCCCTGGATGTCCTCGACGTTCTTGATGCGCTGACGCAGACGGATCCGGGCGCCCGCCGGCACCGGATTGATGAACCGCACCTTGTTGGAGCCGTAGTTCACGCCGCGGCTGCGCTTCTTCACCTTGGTCAGCGTGGCCGCCATGCGGGGGACCAGCGAGAGCGTGAGATAGCCGTGCGCGATCGTCTTGCCGCCGGGCATCTCCTTCTTCGCGCGCTCGACGTCCACGTGGATCCACTGGTGGTCGCCGGTCGCCTTGGCGAACTGGTCGATCATGGGCTGGTCCACCGTCATCCACTCCGACGGGCCCAGCTCGCGGCCGACGTGCTGCTTGATGTCCAGCGGGGTCTCGAGCTCGAGCATCGCGCCTCCTTGTCCTACCATCTCGGAATGGCCGTCAGGTAATTGTCCCCCACCTTCACCCGGACGACGCGGCCGCCGCCGTCCAGCTCGAACACCACGGGCTCGCCGTGGCTGGCGAAGCCGTTGCGCGTCTCCGCGCGGAACGTGTGCTCGCCGGTGGGATTCAGCCAGATCACGTGGGGCATCGGATCCACCATCGAGGGGTCCAGCATGGCCAGGCGGCCCTCGACCAGCATCACCTGGGCGTCCGACCAGGCGTTGCGATAGCGGCCCGCGTAGCGCTCCCAGCCCGCCGGCGCCGCCAGGGCCGCCGGGGCGACGTCCTTGAGGATGGCCGACGCCACCCAGTCGAAGGCCTTGTCCACGTACTTCACCGGGTCGCCGTCGTCCGCGTTGGTGAGCACGATCACGCCGAGGCGCTCGGCCGGGCACAGCTGCAGCTGCGTGCGGTAGCCGCGCAGCGCGCCGCCGTGACCGACGTACGTCTTGCCGTTGCGGCGCTGGATGCGGAAGCCGAGGCCCCAGCCCGCCGCCCAGTCGGGATCGACCCAGTGCGGACGCTGCATCTCGCGCAGCGTGCTCGCCCTGAGGACGCGCACGCCGCCGGCCACGCCATCACGGAACTGGAACATCGCGAAGCGGGCGAGGTCGGTCACGCACGTGGTCATGCCGGCGGCGGCGGTGATGCCGCGCCCGTCGGTGTGCGGCGCCGCGGCGCGGCCGCCCGCGGGCAGGCGCCGCTCGTAGCCGGTTGCGAGGTCGGGGTGATCGGCCGGCGGCGTGGTGACGAACGTGCGCTTCATGCCGAGCGGCTCCAGCACGTGCTGGGAGACGTAGTCGGCGTATGGGCGGCCGGCGGCCGCGGCCACCACCTCGCCGGCCAGCGTGAGCCCGAGGTTCGAGTACTTCCACTCGTGCTCGGCCGGGAGCGCGGCGCGCTGCTGGGGCAGCCGCTCCCGCACCTTGTCGATGGTGGGGAAGTCGCCGTCGGTCCAGTAAGGGAACGCCGCCTCGCGCGGCAGCCCCGCCGTGTGCGTGATCAGGTGACGGATCGTGATGGGTGCCGCGTCACCGTCCGGCGGACCGATCGAGAACCACGGCAGATGCTTGACGATGGGATCGTCGAGCTGCAGGCGGCCCGCGTCGCGCAGCTGCAGGAGGGCCGTGCTGGTGAACAGCTTGGTGATGGAGGCGATGCGATACAACGTGTCCGGCGTGGCGGGCTGCGTGCCCCCGAGCGTGGTGTGGCCGAAGCCGGCCGCCCACACGAGCTGCTGGTCGTGCACGATGCCGATCGAGAGCGCCGGCTGGCCCGCGTAGGCCATCTGCGACTCGATCCACGCCGACAGCAGATCGATCGCGCTGCGGGTGGCCGCGTCAGCCATCCTGCATCCGTGCGCGCGCGGCTGCGATCTCGTCCTGCACGGCCTCGGCGCCCCGGAACACGCGGTCGGCCTTGCGGTACCAGTAGCGCGCGTTGTCGAAGTCGCCCTCGAGCGTGTGGACGATGCCGTGGAGCCACGCGGCCAGCTCGGTCTTGTGCTCCTGCACGATGCCGTGCGCGGTCTGCCAGTCGCCCGCGGCCAGCAGGTCGAGCGCGCGGCGCAGGGCCTCGGCGCCGCCGACGTCCTCCAGCGAGGTCATCCCATTCCCCTCCGTCACCTCTCCCGGACCGGGCGATCATCCACGAAATGCAGGCCTCTCGTCCAGGTGCCTCCGGGCGGGGCCCTTTGAGCCTGAAATAGCACAGGCGGGAACGGGGGATTGGGGGGCCATGGCGTGGCCCCCCAATTCTGGAAGCGGCGTGGTTATTTCCCGGTCGTGGCCTTGATCGAGCCGAGGTGCTCGTCGATGTGGCTGCAGAGGACCCCGGCCATCTGGGCGGCGGTCATGGCCGGAGCGCCGCTGAACACCGGGCCGCTCTTGTCGAAGGCGGCGTCGTCGATCGAGCGCAGCAGCGCTGCGGCGGCGGCCGCATTCTTCTTGTGCAGCTCGACCGTCTCCGCCTTCGTGCAGTTGGCGAAGTCCTGGGCGTGCTTCGCGTTCATCTGGTGCAGGGCGTCCATCGGGATGTTGGGGCCTGACTTCCCATCGGCCAGCGCCTTCATGATGCCCCCGATGCCCTGGTGGGACGAGGCGACGTGGTGCGCCGTCACGCCGACCGGCCACTTCTCGGCCGACGTCGTCTTCTTCCAGTCGGCGTCGTTCAGCTTCTCGAACACCGCGGTGGCGTCCTGCACCTTCGACTCGAACTGCTTGGCGAACGTCTCGCCGCGAGCTCCCATGATGTCCTCCTCCTCACGTGGTGAGCACCATCTGTGTCTGTGTCGTCAGCGACAGCAAGCGGCCGCCGCCGTCGGTCACCCGCGTCTGCCACACCTGCGTGCGCTTGCCGCGGTGCAGCGGGGTGGCCTCGGCCCGCACGACCCCGGGCCGTCCGGGCGCGAAGAAGTTGGTCTTCGATTCGAGCGTGGTCGTGGACGCGCCGGGCGGCAGGTTGACGACGGTGGCGGCGGCGCCGACGGTGTCGGCGAACGCCATCAGCGTGCCGCCATGAAGCGCGCCGCCCACGGTGGTGAGGTCCTCGCGATACGTCAGCTCGGCCACCACGCGCTCGGGGCTCGCCTCCACGAAGCGGATGCCCAGCAGCTCGCCCAGCGTGCCCTTGAAGCGCTCCGTGATCGTCGCCGCGTCCAGCGCCATCCTGGTGTCCTCCGCACCCTGTTATACGCGCCATGCTGCTCCCCGGCCCGCGGCGCCGCAATTACCCTGCAGGTAATTTCGGATGCGCAGGAGGGCGGTGTAGATTCCGGCCATGGACGGGACGGCGCCGCTCGCGGAGGTCGGCTTCGGGCCCTTGCTGCGCCGCTGGCGCACGCGCCGGCGGCTGAGCCAGCTCGACCTGGCGGTGGAGGCCAACGTCTCCACGCGCCACCTGAGCTTCATCGAGACGGGACGGGCGAGCCCCAGCCGCGAGATGGTGCTGCTGCTCGCGCGCGCGCTCGACGTGCCGCTGCGCGACCGCAACGACCTGCTCACCAGCGCAGGCTTCGCGCCCGTCTACCGCGCCACCAGCCTGGAGGCGCCGGCCCTGGCGCAGGTGCGGCGCGCGCTCGACTTCATCCTCCGCCAGCAGGAGCCGTACCCGGCGCTGGTGCTCGATCGGCACTGGAACGTGCTGCGCGTCAACGACGGCAGCGCGCGCGTGCAGGCCGTCTTCCTCGATCCCAACGCGGTGGCGCAGCTCGGACCACCCAACGCGATGCGGCTCATGTTCCATCCGAGCGGCTTCCGTCCGTACATCGTCAACTGGGAGGCGACGGCCGCCTCGCTGATCCAGTGGCTGCACCGCGACGCCGTGAGCGGCCGCGGCGACGACGAGACGCGCCGCTTGCTCGACGAGCTGCTGAGCTATCCCGACGTCCCGCGCCAGTGGCGCAGCCTCGACCTCGACGTCTCCACCGCGCCCTTCCTGCCGATCGAGTTCGCCCGCGACGGGATGCGGCTGCGCTACTTCACCACGCTCACCACGCTCGGTACGCCGCACGACATCACGCTGCAGGAATTACGGATCGAGTCCTTCTTCCCGGCCGACGAGGCGACGGAAGAGGCCTCGAGACGGCTGACCGCCGGGACGGGAGGAGAGCTACGATGACGATCGCCTCAGACCTCATGCGGCAACACTTCGACACACTCGTCGCCGACAACCAGCGATGGCAAGCGCTGATCGCCGATGACCTCGTGTGGGAGCTGCCGTTCGCGCCCGCCCTCGACCATCCTGCCCGGCTCGCGGGCCGCGACGAAGTGGTGCGTCACGTCACCTGGTTCATGGGGGCCGTGGAGAAGTTCCGGTTCTTCGACCTGGAGGTTCACGCGTTCGCCGACCCGGCGGCCGCCGTGGCCGAGGTCCAGGCAGAGGGGCTGATCAAGCCGACGGGTCGGATCTACCGCCAGACGTATGTGCTGTTCCTTCGCGCCGCCGGCGGGAAGATCGCGTTTCTGCGGGAATACTTCGATCCGGTGCGGGCGGCCAAGGCCCTGGACGCGCCGATTCTCGGTCTCGGTCCCTGAACTCAGACCTCAGAGCAGGTCGACGAAGAGAGCGTCGGAAACGAGGAAGCCGGCCTCGGTGAGCGCCACGTTGTCGCCGCGATCGGTGAGGACGCCCGCCTCGCGCCAGCGACCGACGTTGCGGCGAAGGGCAGCATCGCCGGCGAGGCGCTCGTCCAGCCAGGCGCGCGGGACGCCGTCGACCAGGCGCAGGCCGAGGATCAGGCGCTCGCCGAGGCGCTGGCGGTCGGTCAGTCGCTCGGAGGTGTCGATGGGCAGGGCGCCGTCCTCGAGCGTCGCGCAGTAGCGCGCCACCGGCTTGACGTTGCCGTAGCGCACGTCGCCCGCGAAGCCGCAGGCGCCGGGCCCGCACGCGAGATACTCGGCCGCGCGCCAGTAGATCTGGTTGTGGCGCGAGCGGAAGCCCGGCCGCGCGTAGTTCGAGATCTCGTAGTGCTCGAACCCGCGTGCCGCCGCCGCCCGCGCGAGCATCCAGTACTGCTCGACGACTGCGCCCTCCGCCGGCAACCCCTCGACGCCCGTCGAAGCCCACACGCTCCCCGCGTCCAGCGTCAACCCGTACGCCGAGAGATGCTCGGGCTCCCAGCCCAGCACCCCGTGCACGCTGCGCGTCCAGATGCTGGCGTCCTGCTTCGGCAGCCCGTACATGATATCCACACTGACGTTGTCGAACCCCGCCGCCCGCACCGTCTCGAACGCCCGTCGCGCACCGCCCGCATCGTGCAACCGCCCCAGCACGGGCAAGATCGAATCATCCAGCGACTGCACCCCCAGACTGACCCGATTCACTCCCGCCTCCCGGTACGCGCTCAGCTTCTCCTTCGTCACGCTCTCCGGATTGCACTCCACCGTCACCTCCGCACCTCGCTGGACGGTGAAGCGCGCGCGCAGGCCGGAGAGGATCGCCGCCATATCGTCCGCGCTCAGGAGGGAAGGCGTGCCGCCTCCGAAAAAAACTGTCTCTAATGAAAGGCCGCCCGACCAAGGCGCCGTGGCGAGTATCTCGATCTCCGTCCTCAACGCCCGAACATACCGCCGCATCTCCGATGCGTCTTCCAATGGGGCTGTGTTGAACGAGCAGTAAAGGCAACGCTTCGTGCAAAACGGGACATGGATGTAGAGCCCGAGTGACTGACTGCGCGGAGCCGTCTCGGCGAGCACGCCGAGGGTAGCGTCGCGGGGGGTGGGGCGGGCGGGGTCCGCCGACCCATTTCCCTCGCGGATTACGAGGCTAGACGGAGAGAAGGGATCACGCATAACCATCTACGCCGAGAAC